>NZ_AP022587.1:1863246-2173787 GCF_010731715.1 Mycobacterium stomatepiae | reverse complement strand
ACCCGCGCTCGGGTGGTCAGCGAGGCGAGGTCGCTGCCCGCGTCGGGTTCGCTGAATCCCTGACACCACACGTCTTCGGCGGACAGGATGCGCGGCAGGTAGTAGTCGCGCTGTTCCGCAGTGCCCCACTGGATGATCGTGGGGCCGAGCTGGTTGATGGCGCTGCGATTGATCGGCTCGGGTGCGCGGACCGCGGCCAGCTCGGCGGCGAAGATCAGTTGCTGCACCGGCGTGGCGCCGCGCCCGCCGAACTCGGTCGGCCAGGAGATGGCAGCTAGTCCGGCATCGTGAAGGCGCCGCTGCCACAGGCGCATTCGATCCAGTCGTGCGGACTCGGTGCGAGCTCTCGACCGGATTTCTGAGTCCAGCGCGATGGTCAGGAACTCGCGCACATGGTCACGAAACGCCCGATCTGCCGCTGAAAGCGGTACGCCGTAGTCGTGCTCGGTCACGTTCGGCCCCCCGCGGCGGCCGCGTCGGCCAACCAGCCGGCCATCATGTCGTAGACGGCCTCGATTGATTCGCGCGCCGCCGCGGCGTCGTTCTCGGTCGACCCGATCGGGTCGTAGTCCACGTTCCACGTAACGGTTGCTTTACTGGCGTCCACTTCGGGTCGAACCTCGACGAGCGCCTCGAATCGGCTTACCGGCAGCGGGTTTCCGGCAATCGAGTAGCCGAGCTGCATGCCGCGCTCGTCGAGATGCGTCAGCGTTTCGACTACCGGCACGACGCCACCGCCGTGGATCGACCGGCTCATACCGACGCCAACACCCTCGACGTCGACACGCACCGCAACCGGAATCCAACTGACGTCGGCGAAATCGGCCAGCAGCGTCCAGACGGTCGCGGCGGGTGCATCGACGCTCTTGTTGATCGCGATTCGAGGCATGGGCGAACATTATCAGTGGTGAACACTTAATCGGATAGTGTTCTTGTGTGCAGCGCCGTTGGCGCATCGGAGAGGCGGCGTGATGGGCGACGACACGAGCGACGGCGACGAATTCTTGGTCGACGAGGACTGGGTCCGCTACGAGGTCGTCGAACCCCACATCGCCGTCATCACCATCAATCGGCCCGATCGGCGAAACGCGATCCTGTCGCCGGATATGCACGGATTGTTCAAGGATCGATTGGATCGTGCCGAGGCAGACGACGAGGTCAAGGTCGTGGTGCTGGCGGCCGTCGGGAAGGACTTCTCCAGCGGCGACGATGTCCGGCGACTGCCGGTCGAACAAGCCGGACTGACCAAGGGTAAACGGCTGCCGCAGACGGCGAGGCTGGGCAACGCCCGACGCCTGCACCGGCACCTGACGAACTGGCTCGAGTTCCCGAAGACGGTCATCGCCGCCTGCCAGGGCGCCACTGTCGGCGCCGGGATGAATCTGGCATTGGCGGCCGACATCCTTGTGGTCTCCGACGACATGTACATCGCCCGGCCGCAGGCGCGGATCGGGTTCGCCGGCTTCTCCACGGCCATGCCGCTCACGCTGCTCAAGCTCGGCCCGAACCGCGGGTACGAGGCCATGATCACCGGGCGGAAGGTGCGCGCCCCAGAGCTGAAGGAATGGGGAGTCGCCGCCTCCGTGGTCCCCGCCGACGCGCTGCGCGACGAGGCAATGCGCTACGCGCGAGCGATCGCACACCACTCGGCCGACGGCCTGATGATCGGCAAGCACGCGCTGATCACGTTCTGGAATGCCGTCGGCATGGCGCAGTTCGCAGATTGGGTTCCGATGGGGCACAGCGTATTCACGAACCTTGCCTGGCGAGACGACGAATTCAATTTCATGAAGGAGCGCACGGCGCGCGGCGCGCGGGAGGCGATGGCCGAACTCGAGCGCCGATACGCCGAATGGGGTTTCGAATGACCGCGGTCACGAGCAGGCCGAACACATATACAGTTCATGCCTAGTTGTCTTGTAGCTGAGGCGAAAGATCAGGAGGCGAGCATGGGCGTTCTCGACGGTCGCAGAGCCCTGGTGACCGGTGCCGGTCGCGGCATCGGTGCCGCGGTGGCGGAAGGTCTGGCCGCCGAAGGCGCCACCGTGATGGTTTCCGATGCGGGGGTCGCCGTGGACGGCAGCGGCCACGACGCCGGCCCCGCCGAGAGTGTGGCCGCGGCCATCAACGAGCGCGGTGGCAAGGCATTCTCCGATGCCACCGATATCACGGACTTCGCCGCCTGCGAGGAGCTGATCAATCGGGCGGCGGCGACGCTGGGTGGCTTGGACGTCATGGTGAACGCCGCAGGCATCCTGCGCGACGGCATGGTCTTCAAGATGAGCGAACAGGACTTCGACTCCGTGATCGCGGTGCATCTGAAGGGCACGTTCAACCTGACGCGGCACGCCGCCGCCTGGTGGCGGGAGAATCGCGGCGGCCAATACCGCCTGATCAACTTCACCTCGATGTCCGGCCTGCAAGGTGCGCCGAGCCAACCCAATTACGCCGCCGCCAAGATGGGCATCGTTGGGCTGACGTTTTCGTGCGCCAACGCGCTCAAGGGCTACGGGGTGCGCTCCAATGCCGTTGCCCCGATCGCCGGCACTCGGATGACCCAGGGGATCAAGGGCGGCGGCAGCATGGACTACTCGTCGGAGAATCGACGCCTTGCTCCCGAGAACGTGGTGCCTCCCGTCGTGTACCTCGCCAGTGAGCAATCGGAATGGCTCAACCGACGGGTGATTTTCGCCGGCAACGGCCGAATCAGTCTGATGTCCAATCCAGTGGTGGAACGCGAGATCGTGTCGGCGTTGGGGACGTGGGACATCCCGACTGCATTTACCGAAATCGAGACCTCGTTCAAGGAAGCGGTCCTGTACCCCAACATCTTTGACAAACCACCCGCGAGCTGAGCACCGAAAGGGGTGCGCGATGACCGCGATCGACGATGCTATCGAACCGGAGACCAAGGGGAAGGTCCCGCAGAGGTACGCGTGCGGTGAGACGTTCGTGCCGAAGACTCGCTACATCGATCGCGAGTTTCTCCAGCTCGAACTCGAGCGGCTGTTCACCGCGGTGTGGCAGCCGGCCTGCCGTGAGGAGGAGATTCCGAACCCCGGCAGCTACTGCGAGTACACCATCGGCAGGCAGTCGATCATGGTGGTGCGGCAGAAGGACGGTACCATCAAGGCCTTTTACAACGCGTGCACGCATCGCGGGATGAAGGTGGTGCGCGGTGCCGGGTGTGCGAGCGATGGCGAACTGCGCTGTCCGTTCCACGGCTGGCGATACGGCTTCGATGGCCGCTCGTCGTTCGTCCCGTCTCGGGACGAGTTCCTTAATCGTCCGCGTGAGCAGTGGTCGCTGCGTCCCGTCTCGGTGGGAACCTGGGGCGGCTGGGTCTTCATCAGCATGGCCGAGAACGCGCCAGATCTGCTGGAATGGCTGGACCCGCTCCCGACGGCCCTGGCCCCGTTCCGCTTGCAGGACATGCGGTTTCGCTGGAGAAAGCGCACTACGCTCGCCGCCAATTACAAGACCGTGATCGACGCATTCATCGAGGGCTACCACACGCCGGGAACCCATCCACAGACCTTGCGGGCGGTGCAGGGGCCACGGCCCTCGGCGGAACCGGCGCCGCCCCAGGAATTCGTCTACGCGCCGTACACCCCGACGATCCCGTATCGGAATCACTCACGGTTCGTGTACACGGCACGACCAGATAGCGGTGACCGCGACAGCGCTCGCAAGGAGCAGGCAGCGCGGCCGGAGGTATTCGCGAACTCGATGCAGTACAACTACCTCGAGGTGGGTTCGCTCGTCACAGAGCGGGATTACCGCGCCGCACAGAAGCTGGCGTCCATGGAGACCAGCGATATACCACCTTTCGTGCTGTACCACCAGATGTGCGAGGAATTGGCGCTCGCGGAGGGTGTCGACTTCCCGAAGATGACGATGGAACAGTACTTCGCGGGCAACGGGGATTGGCACGTGTTCCCGACCCTGGTCATTCTCGTAGAGAAGTCTTGTGTCCTCGGCTATCGCATGCTGCCCGATGCCGAGGACCCGAATCGCTGTGTGTTTGAGATGTTCTCACTCGAACACTTTCCCGCGGGGCAAGTTCCGGAGACGAGCTGGCTGGAAGTCGAACGCTGGCAGGATCACGACGGGTGGGGCGAACTGCCCACCCAGGACCTCAAGAACATCGACGCAATCCACGCGGGCATGCATTTACGGGGATTCGAGGGGCTGTGGCTGAACACCGCGCAGGAGATGTCGATTCGCAACGAGCACGCCATTGCCGACCGATTCATCTTCGGCGTTGATGACTGACATATCGCAGGCGGGCGGACGCCCGCTCGCCGCCGTCACCGCGATCAACCGACCGTATTGGACGTCGGGCGCCGAAGGTGTCTGGCGTCTGCAGCGCTGTCCGGACTGCGAGCGGTTCATCCATCCGCCCACGCTGCGTTGCCAGTTCGATCACGCGGTGCCGGAGTGGGTCACGCTGTCGGGTCGCGGCACTGTCGAGTCGTGGACCGTCAACCATCATCCCTTCTTCCCGGGAATCCCCACTCCCTATGTCATCGCCTTCGTGAACCCGGTCGAGGACGGGCGTGTTCGCGTCTTGACGAACCTCGTTGACGTCGAACCGGATTCGGTCTGCTGCGGCATGCCGGTGCGCGTCAGGTTCGACATCGGGACGGACGGCGACGGCGAGGACGTGTACATTCCGCTGTTCACCCCGGAGCGCTGATGGCAGGTCGATTGACGGACGATGTGATAGTCAGCGGCATCGGCCAGTCCGACATCGGACGGCGTCTCGGACGCGATCCCCTGCAGCTCACGGTCGACGCGTGTGTGGCCGCAGTCCAGGATGCGGGGCTCACCCTGGCCGACATTGATGGCCTCACCACCTATCCCGGCGCGTCGATGGCCGGCAACGGATTCTCGGGCGCCGGGCTACGGGAAATCCACGACGCTCTCGGGATACGCCCCAACTGGGTGGCCGGCGGGTTGAGTACCCGGGGCAACTCGGTGCCGTCGTCGACGCGATGCTCGCTGTCTCCGGCGGGATGGCTAACCACGTGCTGTGTTGGCGCAGCATTTGGGAGGGAACCGCTCAGGGCGCGGACCGGCGACGAGGTTACGGGGTGCCGGCAGGCAGCAGGGCGAGCGGGCAACTCGGGTGGCAGCTGCCCTACGGTGCCTCGGCGGCCAACCTCGCCGCGCTGCAGCTACGTTCGCGGATGGACCGATTCGGGTTGACCCGCGAGCAACTCGCGCAGGTGGCCATCGTGCAGCGCGCACACGCGAAGCTGAATCCCAAGGCGGTGTACACCGAACCAATCGACTTGGCCGACTATCTCGGGGCTCGCATGGTCTCGGACCCGCTGTGCATGTACGACTGCGATATCGCGTGCGACGGCGCGACGGCGTTCGTGGTCTCGCGGGCCGAACATGCCGCTGCACTGGACCACCCAGGGGTCGTGGTGGAAGCGCTCGACTGTGCGCACCACGATCGGTTCCTGTGGGAAGGCGGCCAGGACATCGCCCGGCTCAACTCGCGGTGGTCGACCCTCTGGGACCGAACGGATTTCACGCCCGACGACGTCGACTACGCGTCGTTGTACGACGGCTTCAGCGTCTTCGTGTTGTGCTTCCTCGAGGACTTCGGGTTCTGCAAGTTCGGCGAATCGGGGGAATGGGTGGCCGAACCGGCGCGCTTCTCCCTCGGCGGTGCGCTGCCTATCAACACGGCCGGCGGACGGCTGTCGGGGGGGCGCTTGCATGGCTTCGGCCATCTGCACGAGGCCTGTGTGCAAGTGCGCGGTGACGGCGGGGCGAGACAGGTCGTCGGCGCCGAACTGGCGGCCTGTGGTGTCGGAGGGGCCAACAGTGGCACGACGATGATGTTGTTGCGCCGCAGCTGAACCCGAATGTCGACCAACTGAATAAGCAGTGCCGATTCGTACCAAGCGAGCGATCAGCTGAAGGAGTGCCATGATGGTCGATCCGTTGAATCTGGTGTTGATCAGTGTGGATGACCACACCGTCGAGCCCCCCGACATGTTCGCCAAACACGTGCCGGCGCAATACGCAGACGACGCACCCCGAATTGTCGAAGAGCCGGACGGCTCGGTTGCGTGGGTCTACGACGGTGTGAAGTTGCCCAACATCGGTCTGAACGCAGTGGCCGGTAGACCCAACGACGAGTGGGGGTTCGAACCATCGCGGTTCGAGGACATGCGTAAGGGATGTTATGACATCGACGCCCGCGTCGACGACATGAATGCCTGTGGTGTGCTGGCGTCCGTCTGTTTCCCTTCGTTCCCGACCATCTCGGGCGCCCTTTTCACGTTCCGCGGCGATCGCGAGATCTCCGGCGTGATGGTCAAGGCCTACAACGACTGGCACATCCAAGATTGGTGCGGCGCTCACCCTGACCGCTTCATTCCGATGGGGATTCTCCCACTGTGGGATTCGAAGCAAGCGGCCGCGGAAGTGCGTCGGCTGGCTTCGCTGGGCTGCCGGGCCGTGACGGTCCCGCAACACATCTCCAACTACGGGCAGCCGCCGTGGCAGGACAAGCACTGGGATGCGTTGTGGGAAGCCATTTGCGAGAACAACACCGTTGTCAACATTCACATCGGAACCGGCGGCGGTCTGCCGGTGCCCTCCGATCAGACGAGCTATCTCGCGTACAACTCGATGCTGGCACTGGATACGGGACGGTTCACCGCGGACCTCCTCTTCTCGCGGGTTGTCAAGGAGTTCCCGAAGGTCAAGTTCGCTCTGTCCGAGGGCGGCATTGGATGGATTCCATTCCTGCTGGAGCGCTTCGAGGACGTCTACAGGCGTCAGCGAGCCTGGACGGGCGATGATCTTGGCAACGGCGTGTTCCCAACGGACGTATTCCGGCGAAACTTCCTGTCCTGCTTCATTCGGGATCGCGTAGGCATCGAGAACCGGCACCGCATCGGCATTGAGACCATCTGCTGGGAGATGGATTACCCGCATTCGGATTCAAGCTGGCCCGACGCTCCCGAACAACTCGCCGCGGACCTCCAGGGCTGTTCGGATGACGAGGTCGAGGCCATTGCGTGGCGCAATGCCGCGAATGCCTTCGGATATAGCGGGGTTGAGCGGCTGGGGCGAGAGAACTGCACGGTGGCTGCTCTGCGTCGGAAAGTCGCCGGAAAGCACTTGTTGACGCCGAAGGTCGACGTCGATCGCATCCCGAGGCCTGGTTCGCAAGCCATCACATATGGAGAAATCAAGGCTCGGATGGCGACAATCATGACCGGTGGCAGATCAGAGTCCTGACCGGGTCGGGCTCTGCACAGCCGCTTTGCACTCCTATTACAAGTCGACTTGATTTCGGTCCTACGTTAGGAAGGCATCCGCGTCACTTCGATCGGCAAGCTCGGGGCAAACTGAGGTGCGGCTGCTGGCTCACGGCATGCGTCCGCGTGCGTATCCGCAAGGGCGGCACCGCTTACATTGCTGTGCCCGGGCTGCGGCGCCACTAGGCTAGTACTCAGCGAACTGCCCTAAGGAGATGTGATGCGCCGCGGAATATTCGGCACCCCCTTAGTGCCCGCCGTCAACGGTGTCGTGGCCAAGCTCCTCGATGCGCCGCGGGTGGGCAAAGTGATGCGCCGAAACACGACAGTGATTTCGTACGTCGGCCGTCGCTCGGGCAAGACGTTCACGACACCGGTGAGTTACCGGCGGATCGGTGACGAGATCGCCATCCGTGTCATGCTTCCCGACGCCAAGAACTGGTGGCGAAACTTCCTGGATGGCGGCGGTCCAATTACACTGCAGCTCAACGGAACCGATCAAACTGGGCACGCCGTCGCCAGCCGTGACGACCGGGGTCGTGTGACCGTCACAGTCAAGCTGGATGACCGGTAGGCGCGGAAATTTCGACAACGCTCGTCGGTATCGAGCGTGGAAGAGACGTCCGGCGCAGTTCGGCGAAGGACGCATGCGGCCACCAGGGACGTTTCGCGCGGTGGGTTACGGGTACGCCTGGCGCAATGCCAGCCGCTTCGTCGTCAATCTTGTTGATCGCCGATCCCGGTGTTCCGGCGGTGATCGCCGAACGTCTTGCTGATTCGCTGACGGACTGGGCTCCCGCGAATGGCCAGTGGGACGTGTCTGTGCGACGCGACTCCTATCCCGTCGATGAGCATGCCGGGGTCGTGGAGGTGATCCGCACCGTTGACCCGGCTGGCGAGGCCGAGGACATCGTCATCTATCTGACCGATCTAGTACGACGTCACGGGACGACTCCGGTGATTGTTGACATCAGCGTGCGAGACCGGTTTGGGCTGATTTCCATCCCTGCAGTGGGCGGTGCGTTCATGGATCGCCGGGTGAGGAACTTGGCGCAGATATTTGTGGCCGAGGTGACGTCCCCGTCAGACAAGCAAGACGAATGCGTAAAGCGGCTGGTACGGACGCAGGAGGGCGATGTTGTCCGCTACGTCGCGCCGACAGCCTTGTCGCGTCTACAGCTTCTGATGGGCATGGTTTACGCCAACCGCCCGTGGCGATTGGCTGCTGGTTTGTCCAAAGTGTTGATGGCGGCGTTCGCCGCTGGGGCCGTGAGTTTGGCGTATCCGACGATCTGGCAATTGTCCGACACCATGGGCCCCCGGCGGTTGAGCGCGGCGACGATCTTGGCGAGCGCAGCCATGATCGGGTGGCTCATCCTTGACCACAAATTATGGGAACGGCCGCCGTCGGCCGGCCAACGCGAACGCGCGGTGTTGTACAACGCAGCAACTGTCGTGAGCCTGACCATCGGTGTCGCTGTTCTCCATCTTGGGCTGTTCATCCTGCTGCTCGTGACCGCCTGGTGGACGCTTCCGCCGGAATTGGTCGCTCACAACATCGGCCATCCCGTCGATCTCTCGACCCTGTTGTTGATGGCTTGGCTGGTGGCGGCGGTCGCAACACTGGGCGGTGCCTTGGGGTCGGGGATGGAGAATGACAAGGCCGTCAAGGCGGCCGCATATGGGGTTCGGCAGCGCCAGCGATTCGACAAATCGAACTGACGAATGGCGGTGAGTCGGCTCACCAATTCGATTCAGGCCCGAAACACGAGTTCGGCCGCACGGCTTTCGAAATAGCTTACACGCCAGCCGATCTCGTCGACTGAGCCGGTCATGGTTGTCCGGGCGACCGCCGTTCGGGTGGTCGCGAATTGTCAGGCGCTGCCTGCTTGGCCCGGAAGCCGGGTCCGGCTTCGGGTGTCACGTTGCGCGCGGTGATCTCGTCGCCGCAGTGTGCGCAGACCAGGCGGGCATCGATGGGCTTGCCACAGGTTTGGTGTCGCAACACAATCGGTGGCCCGTCTGCGTTCGGCAGGTGCTCGTCACCCCACCGCATCAGGACGACGATCGCTCCGAAGAGCTCGCGCCCCGCGTCGGTGAGCCGGTACTCGTGGCGCTCGGGATCCCGGGAATAGGGGACTCGATCGAGCAGGCCGGTATCCACGAGCGTCCGCAGTCGCGAGGACAGCGTGGGCCGCGGAATGCCGAGGTTGCGTGCGAGCTGGCCGAAGCGCTGCACCCCGAAGAAGGCCTCCCGCATGATCAGCAGCGTCCAGCGCTCGCCAACCAGTTCGAGCGCGCGACCTACCGACTCCCCTTCGAAGCGGTGCGACAGGTCGGTGAGGGCCACAGTTCATTTACTTTACTTGGTTCAATTGCTGTACCTTAAATGGTAACAAAATTGAACCGACTGCCGGTACCTGGGAGCCCCGATGAATCACAGCGACACCGAACTCGAAACCCTGGCCGCGAAGATCGCGCTTGCGGCGGGGGAGATGTCGGCGGAGATCGATCGCGAACGTCGACTCCCGGACGGGCTGGTAGCCCGGCTGCGCGAGGCCGGCTTCCTTCGCGCCACCATGCCGCGGGAGGTCGACGCGCTCGAGCTCGCGCCCGGGCCGGCGCTGCGGTGCGCCGAAGCTGTGGCGCGTGGCGACACCTCGGCGGGATGGTGCGTGTCGATCGCGATCACCAGTGCCTTGCTGGTCGCCTACCTGCCGCCGGACACTCGCGACGAGATGTTCGGCGGTGGTCAGGGTGTCGCCGCGGGGGTCTGGGCGCCGCGCGGCAAGGCAAGGTCGGTCGACGGCGGCGTCGTGGTGTCCGGGTGTTGGCCCTTCTGTAGCGGGATCAACCACGCCGACATGATGTTCGCCGGCTGCTTCGTCGACGATGGGCGCGTGCCCTCCGTCGTCGTGCTGCCCAAGGGCGACCTGCGGGTGCTCGACACCTGGCACACGCTGGGCCTGCGCGGAACGGGCAGCCACGACAGCGTCGCCGAGGAGGTCTTCGTGCCCGCCGACCGCGTGTTCTCGGTGTTCGACGGGCCGGTGATAGACCGGCCGCTGTATCGCTTCCCGGTGTTCGGATTCTTCGCGCTGTGCATCGGTGCCGCCGCGCTGGGTAACGCGCGCGCCGCGATCGACGACCTCGTCGAGCTGGCCGGCGGCAAGAAGGGGCTGGGCGCGACGCGCACTCTGGCCGAACGTCCGGCGACCCAGGCGGGGGTGGCGACCGCCGAGGCCACCCTGGGTGCCGCCCGTGCACTGTATTACGAGTCAATCGAGGACGCCTGGCAGGCCAGCCAACATGCCGACTCGGTGCCGGTGGCGCTGCGCAGCCGGCTACGGCTGGCGGCCACGCACGCCGTACGGACGTCGGCCGATGTCGTGCGCACCATGTATGACCTGGCGGGCGGCAGCGCCATCTACGACGGCGCGCCCCTGCAACGCCGATTCCGCGACGCGTTCACCGCCACCGCCCACTTCCAGGTCAACGAGGCCTCGCGTGAGCTGCCCGGGCGGCTCCTGCTCGACCTGCCCGCCGACGTTTCGATGCTATGAGCGGTCTCCAGGTCGTCCTGCCGTTCTGGCTGGACCGTCCCGATCACGAGGCGATGGATATCGCGCTGGCGGCGTCCGATACCGGCTGCGACGCGCTATGGATCGGGGAGATGGCCACCTACGACGCGTTCGCGCTCGCTACAGCGGTCGGGTTGCGTGCGCCCGGATTGCCGCTCAAGATCGGGCCGCTGGCGGTCGCGGTTCGGGGGCCGGTGACGCTGGCGCTCGGTGTGAGTTCGGTCGCGTCCCTCACCGGCAGCCCCGTCGATATTGCGCTGGGGGCTTCGAGTCCGGCGATCGTGGCCGGCTGGCATGACCGTGGCTGGGCGCACCACGTGCCGGTGATGCGCGAAACCATCGAATGCCTGCGGTCGATGCTGGACGGCGAGCGCACCGAGTATGCCGGCAGGCACATCAGCAGCCGCGGGTTTCGGCTGCGCCACCCCTGCCCCGACACACGAATCGCGTTGGGGGCGTTCGGTCCTGGCATGATCCGCCTGTCAGCGCAATCCGCCGACGAGGTCGTGCTCAACCTCGCCTCACCGGCCCGCGTCGCGGAGGTTCGGACGGCGATCGATGCCGCCGCCGCCGCGGCCGGTCGAGCCGCGCCGCGCCTCACGGTGTGGGTGCCGGTTGCGCTCGATCCCGGTTCGGCCGCACATGCCCAACTGGCTGGTCAGCTGGCGGTCTACCTGAGCCCACCCGGCTACGGCGAGATGTTCAGCGCCTTGGGCTTTCGCGAACTCGTCGTCAAGGCCCGGACCGGCGCGACCCGCCGCGACCTCGCGGCAGCCATTCCCGTCGAACTCCTCGACAACGTGGCTGCCTTGGGATCCGGCGATCGAATCGCGGCGCGGCTCAACACCTACCGCGAGGCCGGCGCAGACTGCGTCGCCGTCGTGCCCTCCACCGCCGAAGACCCCGGTGGCCGGGAAACCCTCAGCGCCGTCCAGAAAGGTGAATCGTGACGCTTGCCAACGCCCAGTGCCGGCTGGCGGCGCGTCCGGTCGGCCTGCCCAAGCAATCGGATTGGCAGATCACGGACGCGCCCGCCGGGACCCCGGCCGACGGCGAGTTCCTGGTGCGGGTCGAGTACGTGTCGGTCGATCCGGCGATGCGGACATGGATGAACGCGGGCCGGTCGTATGTGCCGCCGGTGGAGATCGGCGAGGTGATGCGCGCCGCTGGCATCGGACGCGTCATCGAGTCGCGGCACCCGGATTTCGCGGTCGGTGACGAGACGTATGGCACCTTCGGCGTCCAGCGCTACGCGCTTTCCGACGGTGCCGGCGTCACCCGAGTCGACACCACCCTCGCGCCCGCTCCGGTGCATCTCGGTGCCCTTGGCATCAGCGGGCTGACGGCCTATTTCGGGCTGCTCACCGCGGCCCGGCCAGACCGTCGTCGTGTCGGGGGCTGCCGGTTCGGTCGGCAGCGTCGTCGGACAGATCGCACGGATCAACGGGTGCCGTACGATCGGCATCGCCGGCGGCCAAGACAAGTGCCGCTGGCTGGTGGAAGAGCTCGGCTTCGACGCTGCCATCGACTACAAGGCAGACGATCTGCGCAAGCAGCTCAAGGCGCACGCGCCCAATGGGATTGACGTCTTCTTCGACAACGTAGGGGGAAAGGTCCTGGAGGCCGTGCTGTCGCGGCTGGCTCTCGGCGCACGCGTCGTGCTCTGCGGGGCCGTCTCGCAGTACAACGCGACCGGTGAGCTCAGCGGGCTGCGCAACTACATGCAGCTGCTGGTTGCTCGCGCTTCCATGACCGGCTTCGTGATCTTCGACTACGCCGACCGATACGGTGAAGGCGTTGCGCAGCTGGCGAATTGGCTGCACCGCGGTGAATTGCGTTCGCGTGAGCAGGTTGTGCGCGGCGACGTCAGCGACTTTCCCGAGGTCTTGTTGGCACTGTTTCGCGGTGACAACACCGGCAAGCTGGTGCTCGCGCTCGACGACCCTTTCGTCTGACTGGATCGGATGCCTCGACCTGTTGCTGCGAATGGACGATCCTTGACTCATCATGAGCAGTAAAAGATTGCTTCAACTGATCGCGCTCGGTGCCGTGGGCTTGGCGGCATGCAGCGACACGACCACCGCGCCCGCAGAGCCGCCGTCGATCGCCGACGAGCCGTTCGGTCAGGTGGATGGAACCCCGGTGACCCGCTACACGCTCACCAACGGGCACGGCATGCGCGTGCGAATCCTGACCTACGGCGGCATTATTCAGTCGATCGAGGTCCCTGATCGCACCGGGCATGTCGGCAATGTGGTGTTGGGCTTTCCGACCCTGGCCGGTTACCTGGACAACACCGGATCCGCCAAGACCTATTTCGGCGCGATCGTCGGCCGCTATGGCAACCGGATCGCCAAGGGCACCTTCTCGTTGAGCGGCAACGAGTATCACCTGCCGATCAACAACGATGGCAACAGCCTGCATGGCGGCACCGCGGGTTTCGATACGAAGGTGTGGCAGGCCAGTCAGCAGAACAGTAGCGACCGCGTGGGCGTGAAGCTTCAATATGTCAGTCCCGCAGGCGAAATGGGTTACCCCGGAACACTGACGACCATTGTCACCTACACCCTGAACCAGAAGAACGAACTGCGCATCGACTACCACGCGACCACCGATGCGCCGACGGTGATCAACCTGACCAATCACAGCTACTTCAACCTGGCAGGCGAGGACACGCTCGATATCTACGGCCAGAGGCTCACCATCCACGCGGACAACTACACGCCTACCGACCTTGCGCAGATCCCTACCGGCCAGATCGCCCGGGTGCAGGGCACGCCGTTCGATTTCACCGCACCGACCGCGATCGGCACGCATATCTCCGCGAATGACCCGCAGCTGTTGTTGGCTCACGGTTACGACCACAACTGGGTGATCAACCGCGACAACAACGCTGGGCTCGTCGAGGCGGCCAGGGCCGAGGATCCGCAGACGGGGCGCACCCTGACTGTCTCCACAACCGAACCCGGTGTGCAGTTCTATACGTCTAACTTCATCGGCGGTGCGTTCACCGGCACCAGCGGGCATATCTACCGGCAGGGCGCGGGATTCACGATGGAGACCCAGCACTACCCGGATTCGCCGAATCACCCGAACTTCCCGACCACCACGCTCAATCCGGGCCAGACCTACGATTCGACGACGGTTTTTGCCTTCGGCACGGAATGAGCGCCGGCGCCCAAGTCTCTGGGCGTATTCGCAAACCCTCACGCGTCGTTTCAAGTAGCGAAATTCCTCATTTCTGCTGGTAAGCACGATTTTTGTGTCAAGTTCGACTGTCGGAGCCTCACTGAGAATGTGCGGTTCAGGGCGATATTGGGTACTCGCCGCATCTACGGGGTTGAATGATTCCCGGGGTGAGCGGCTTTAATCGTCATACGACGGCGATGTCACGTAGTGCACGCCCCGACACCGCAATGAGGAGCTTTGATGACCTATCGCCGTCTTGCTTGGGCGCTCGGCGCCGTGGTGGTGGCGGCTGTTGTTCCCGTCAACGCCCATGGCCAGCCGCCGACGAAATGTCTGACCAACACTCAGACGGGCAAGCAGGTCTATGTGCCCTGCGATCTGCTCAACGCCGGCGCCAATTTCCCGCCGGGCCAGCGTTGTCCTCCGCCGCTTGAGCAGTACCCGAAAGATGTGGCGGACTGGTGTGGTGTAGGCCCAGGCCTTGCGACTCCCACGCCCACGAGCACTACTACTCCGACGAGCCCCACGAGCCCTACTAGCTCGACGACTCCCACGAACCCGACGAGTCCCACGAGCCCGGGACCTCCGGGCGATGGACAGTGACGGCACGTGCATGAGGTGGCCCACCCCTCGTCGGAAAGGAGGGACTGATGGTTGGTGAAAGTGGAGTGTCCGGAACCGAAGCGGGCTCTGGCATCGAGCCTCCCGTCGAGCCGTGGGTGCGGCGGGCGCTGGGGTTGCTCGAACGATTCGCCCCGGCAATCGGTTCGAAGTGGGCTGTCGAGTTGTGGTGTACGCCGCCGGCCGTCGACGCGAGCCTTCGCATGCCGCCCGGCGTCCCGCCGGGCGAGCCTCTCGAGGCACGCTGGGACGGACACCGGATCGCGGGGGAGTGCTGGGGCGACGGGCCTCCGGTGTATCTGGTGCACGGCTGGGGCGGATGCCGCGCGCATCTCGGAGTCTTCGTGAAACCGCTTGTCGAAGCGGGACACCGGGTCATCGCCTTCGATCTGCCGAGCCACAACGAATCCGAACCGGGCGAGCTCGCGCCGGGACGTACGACGATCGTCGAATGCGCCGAAGCGGTGCGGGCTTTTGTGCGCACACACGGACCTGCGCGCGCAATCGTGGGGCACTCCCTGGGCGCCAAAGCGGCCGCGCTGGCCGTCGCCCGAGGCGCGGAGGCCGAACGCCTGGTATTTCTGGCACCGATGGGTGACTTCTCTTGGTACCTAGATATTTTCGCCGATCGTCACGGTTTCGGACCGCGCATCCTCGGCGGTCTGCATCGGCGCCTCGATCGGCGTCTGAAGATGCCGCTGTTCGACACCGATATCAATCGAATCGCGACCACCCTGGACACTCCGCCGCCGCTGCTGATCATCCACGATCCCGACGACCCCGACAGCCCGCACGACATGAGTGAGAAACTTGCCGATCTCTGGCCGGGCGCGACACTGATGACCACTCGCGGGCTGGGGCGCCTGGCGCACTACCGCATCCTGCGACACCGACCTGGGATCAATGCCGCCATCGACTTCATCGGCCGCGCAGAACCCGTCGGCGAGACCGTGTCGACGGGCCAAGACATATCCCGCTGATCCTGTACAAATCTCAGGTCGCCACGATGGCGACGACTTCGACTTCGAGGCGCAGGTTCGGCCACACCAGCCCGTCGATGATGGAGAGCATGGCGGCCGGTTCGTGGTGGATGATCTCGGTAATCATGGGCAGGTAGGCCGGCAGATCGTCGCGGCTGGTCAGCCAGTGGCGCACACTGACGATGTCGGTGAGCTTGGCGCCGGCCTTGCCGAGCGCGCTTTCGACGTTAGCCCAGCACTGCCGGGCTTCGTCGGCGAAGTCCTCAGGCGGGGTGCCGTCTTCGCGCAGCCCGGGTGTTCCGGAGACGAAAATCTGTGTGCTGCCTCCGGATACCGCGACAGCATCGGCGTATCCGGTAGCGATGTGCGCGCCCACTCCGGTGAGGATCGGGGTAATGGTTGTCATCTCGAGACTCCTTGTGGTGTGAAATATGTTGGTGCACGAAGGGATTGCGAACCCGGCGGTTCATTACCAGACGGGTTCGCCGGGGAACTTCAGGCCGAAGCGGTTGCATAGTTCGGGGACACTGTCGACGTCCATCTCCAGCTCGTACCGCGCACAGAGTTCGGCTAGGGCTGGTGCCGATATCGCGTCTATGCCGCCGAGGTCGGAAAGCTCGTCGAAGAACTGCTCAAATCCTGCGGGGGAGATAATCTCCAGGATGCGGGCGGGCGCATCACCCGCGTTCCAGAACGTATGCCATTGGCCTCGTGGCTTGAAAATGAAGTCGCCAGGTCCGCCGTAGCGCACCTCATCGCCTAGCAACGCACCTACGCGTCCTTCGATGATCCAGCTGTACTCGTCTTCGTTGTGGTGTCGATGAAGCGGTGCGGCTAGGGCTCGGGGTGACATCGGATGCTCGAGGATGGAGAAGCGTCCTTGTGCCTGAGCCCAATTGACGATGTGGCGGACACCGATCGTGCCATTGAACACGTACTTGCCTTCCGCGCGGCCGACAGACTTAGCCGGCGGGCCGCCCGGCCTCAAGATATCGACTGTCACTGCAAACCTCCTTCTCGATTGTCCAGCACAACAAGATGTTTCGGCCCTGCTTCAGTTGCGGCCGGCCATAACGCCGCCGTCGACGTTGAGAATCGCGCCGGTGACCCAGCTGGCCTCATCGGAGAGCAGATAGGTGACGGCGTTGGCGACATCGGCGGGCGTACCGACGCGACCGAGGGGATGAAACGGTGCGAAAGTGTCGAGCGTGGCGTCGATCTCATCTTTCGGGACCCATCGCTCCAGCGCCGGGGTCTTGACGGCGGCCGGTGCCACCGCGTTGACGCGGATCTGGTGGCCGGCAAGCTCGATGGCCAGGTTGTGGGTGAGTGCATGCAGCCCGGCTTTTTGCATCGAGTGCCCCGCCGATGGGGTCGCGCGCCGACGGCCTGGTGTGCCCACATGCTGCCGACGTTGACGATGGCGCCGCCCTCGCCCTTGGCGATCATTCCGCCGACGACGGTTTGCGTCACGAAGAACAAGGCAAAGTTGAGCTCCATGTACGAGTCGTAGAACTGTTGGTTGTACTCGACAAACGGCTTCGGGATGAAGAATCCGGCCGCGTTGACGAGCAGTGTCGCGTCGCGGTGATGCGCGGACATCGCGCGCTGCACCTCGGCGACCGCGGCGCGATCCGTCAGCTCGGCGGCGATGCCCCAGGCGTCGCCGCGCCGGCTCTTCAGCTCGGCGACGGTGTCGTCGACACGCGCTTTCGAGCGTCCGACGATCACCGCACTCCCGCCATGAGCGACGATGTCGATGGCGACCTGTCGACCGATGCCGGCGCTGCCGCCGACAACAACGACCTTCTTGGCCTCAA
The DNA here is from genome assembly GCF_010731715.1 of Mycobacterium stomatepiae. NCBI lineage: Bacteria > Bacillati > Actinomycetota > Actinomycetes > Mycobacteriales > Mycobacteriaceae > Mycobacterium > Mycobacterium stomatepiae. The sequence goes on along the minus strand of NZ_AP022587.1, from coordinate 2,156,307 downwards.
AATGCATTGGGTGCCTCCCTGGTCATCCCGACGGCTTCGACTGACCGCCGCCCTTGCCGCGACCACGCGTGATGTCCTGCCCGGGGCAGCGGCCCCACAAAAGGGGTGACAATCCCGCGCCGTTCTGCTCCTACTGAGACTGCGGCCAGGCGGGGTGAGCTGTCATCACCCGAACGACCTGTTCACCCGGGTGATTAGCACACCTCCGCGAATCCAGACGTGGATGGATAAGGCTGTGCCGTCGGCAATTTGCGGCTGCGTCAATCGCGCCCGCTAACGAACTGTCGTTCTCAAATCGGCACCGTTTCCAGGCCAATCGGGCGTACCCTGACCGTTATGGTTAAGGCCAAGACCAAGATCAAGACCTGCGTGCATTGCGGCCACACGTTCGATGCGAACGACCGACAGCGGCACCTGTCCGATCCCGACTGGCATCCGTACGCATCAAACTATTGTTCGCATGAGTGCAGTGACCAGTTCTATTGCGATCTGTCGCATAACTGCTCGTCCCACGTGAAAGAGAAGAATAAACGCGAAGCCGCCAAGGCGCGCAAGGCGTAAATCATTACGCCCCAGTTCAACTCGTACGTCGGTGTCCGGTAGCGAGGGTTACGGCTGCGACTCGGCGGGAGCTCCATGCCGCGGCTGGTACACGAGCGCTCGAACCAGCGGGCGCGGACCCACGGACCGAAGCATCTGACTGGCGGGACGGACCCGTACCCGCTTCGGCCACCAGAACCAGCGTCCCATCACGGTCATGATCGACGGCGTGATCAGTGACCGCACTACGAACGTGTCGAACATCAGGCCGAGCCCGATCGTCGTACCGAACTGGCCAATCGCCCGGAGATCGCTGGTGATCATCGTGGCCATGGTGACGGCGAACACCAGACCTGCCGCCGTCACCACCGGGCCGGTGAGGCCCATGCCGCGGATGAGTCCTGTTTTCAAGCCCGCCCCGATTTCCTCTTCGATTCGGGACACCAACATCAAGTTGTAGTCCGATCCCACCGCCAAAAGCACGATCAACGCGAATTCGGTTGCCACCCAATGCAACTGGAAATTCATGAGGTGCTGCCAGATCAGTGTCGAGAACCCGAAGGCGGCCCCCAGCGACATCACGATCGTGCCGACGATGACGCCAGCCGCGACCAAAGCGCGGGTGACGATCACCATGATGATGAAGATCAGCACGATCGAGGCCACCGCGGCGATCAGCAGGTCGTACTTGGCGCCGGTGGCGATGTCGTAAAACGTTGCGGCCGTGCCGCCGAGGTAGATGTCGGCGTTTTGCAGCGAGGTGAGTTTCAGTGCCTCCTTGGCCGCGTTGCGCTCCTTGTCGACGGATGCGATTCCTTCTGTGGTCGCCGGATCCACCGAGTGGGTGATGATGAAGCGTGCGGCCTTGCCGTCCGGCGACACCATCAAGCTCAATCCCAGTTGGAAGTCCGGGTTCTGGAAGATTTCCGGCGGCAGGTAGAACAGGCTCTCGATCTGAGAGTCGTTGAAGGACTTGCCCATCGCGGCGTTCGTGTCGGTCAACCGGTCGAACTGTTCGACCAGGTTGTCGAACGTGCTGTAGATGTTCAGCGTCGTATCGCGGATCGCCTTTGTGACGGCGATGTTCTCTGGGATGATCGCCAGCAATTCGCGCGTGGCTTTAGCCGTGCTACCGAGGTCGCCGGTGAGGGTGTGGAACTTTTCGGCCAGTTGATCGAAACCATCGAGGGCGTCGAACAGGCTTCGTAGCGACCAGCAGATGGGGATGTCGTAGCAGTGCTTCTCCCAGTAGAAGTAACTGCGGATCGGTCTCCAGAAGTCGTCGAAATCGGCGATATGGTCCCGGATTTCGTCAGTGATCGCTGCCGTCTCCCCGGTGGTTTTCGAGCTGTCGTCCGCGGCGTCCGCGAGCTTCTGGGTTATCGCGTACTGGCGCTCCAACAGGGTGATCTGAGTATCGAGGAAGCCGGTGATCTTCTTGATGTCGGCGACGCGGTCCTTGAGGTACGTCAGGTTGCTGCGGATAGGTGCCGTTTGCACACTGAGCTGGAACGGAACAGATCCATCTTGAATCGGCGGCCCGAGAGGTCTGGTGATGCTTTGCACCCGTTCGATGCCGGGCACCCGGAAGATGGCTCCGGCAATCTTGTCCAGGACCAGCATGTCGGTCGGATTACGCAGATCGTGGTCCGATTCGATCATCAGCAGATCCGGGTTCAACCGGGCCTGAGTGAAGTGTCGATCGGCCGCGTCGTAAGCCTGGACCGAGGGCGCGCTCTTCGGCAGGTAGTACAAGTCGTTGTAGCGGGGGCTGAAGCCCGCCAACCCAAGAGCGCCCACAATCGCCATGATGACCGAGGTGGCGAGGATGGGAGCCGGCCACCGCACGATGGCCGTCGCCAGGCGGCGCCACCGGGTGTAGTTGAACTTTCGCTTCGGATCGAAGACACCGAACCCGCTCGCGAACGCGATCAGCGCGGGCGTCAGGGTCACCCCGGCGGCCACCACCACCAGCAGGCCGATTGCGCACGGAAACGCGAGTGAACTGAAGTAGGGCAGCCGGGTGAAATGCAGACAGGCCAACGCCCCGACGATCGTCAAACCCGAACCCAGCACCACCTTGGTGACCCCGGCGAAGGTGTCGTAGTACGCGGCTTCGCGGTCTAGTCCCCGCTCGCGACCCTCCTGGTAGCGGCCCACCATGAAGATCGCGTAGTCGGTACCGGCCGCGATGGCCAGTGCCGTCAATATATTGACGGCAAAGGTCGACAGCCCCATGATCCCGGTGCTTCCCAGCAGCGCCACCACGCCTCGGCCGGTGGCCAGCCCGACGAACAGAATCACCATCGTCAGCAGCACTGTGCCGACAGATCGATAGACGAACGCCAGCATGATCGCGATGACGATGATGGTGATGATCGTCATCTTGAACAGGCTTTCATTGCCCACCACGATCGTGTCGTCGGTCAGGGCTCCCTGACCCGCGACGTAGGCCTTCACCCCAGGTGGCGGCTTCGTCTCCTCGACGATCTGGCGAACCGCGTCAACGGATTTGTCGCCGACGGCCCCACCCTGGTCACCGCGGAGGTTGACCTGGACGTAGGCCGACTTGTGGTCATAGCTCTCGACGCCCGACGCCGTGAACCGCTGGCCCCAGAAGTCGAGCGCATGCTCGACGTGCTTGGTGTCCTGCTTCAGCTTCCTGACCAGCTCGTCGTAATACCGGTGAGCGTCCGGACCGAGCGGCTTGTCACCGACCAGGGTCACCAGGACGAGGTTGTCGGAGTCGTACTCCTTGAATTTCTGCCCGATGTGCTTCATCCCGGTTACTGAGGGCGCGTCGGACGGTGACAGCGGCACCGAGACGTCCTCTGCCACCGCCTCCAGCTGGGGGACGAAGACGTTGACGCCCACAGCGATCAGCAGCCAGATCACGATGATCGGCAGCGCGAGGACCCGGATGCTGCGCGCAATCCGCGGGTGGCGCTCAACTTCGGCGCGCTGCGGGACAGGGATTTCGTCCGTGTCGCTCGTGTTGTCGGTCACGCGGACTTGTCCAAGCAGGAGACCTGAGCGTTGCGCCCGTTGGACTGTTGCTGGTCGACCAATTTGCCGTCGACGGTGATCCGGCAACCGATCGTGGCGCTGTCACCTTCGGCGACGACATAGGCGAAGATTCCGGGCATTTCGGCGACGATCGTCTGCGACCACGGCAACGTGGTGAAGTTGGCTTTCTGCGGTTGGGCGTCGGCATCCATCCAGTTGACGACGCCGGTCGTCCCGGCCGGTCCCAGGATTTCGTAGATCGCGGTCTTAGCCGCGTAGGGCGGGGTCGCATCCCGGGGGTCGGGCTTGGGCAAGCCGGGACCAGGGAAGACGCCATTAAGTCGCATAACCGCGACGCCGCCGATGATCACTGCGACGACCACGACCAACAGAACCCATGCACGCTTGAGAAGTTTCACCACCGTGCCCCCGGCTTAGCAGTTCTCGATCGGCTGATATTAAGGCATCTCGTCCCGTTCGCCACCGCTGCGCAAACGCCATGGCGGTCGAGTTGATTCCCGTGCGTGGCGGTGCTCACAGTTTTCACTGTCGCTTTTCGTCCGGCGGGCGAGTCATGCGGCCGCGGTCGAGGGGCTGCTGGCCAGGGCGGGTTGCACACCGGGCCGGTCCCGGCACAACGCCGCGATATCGCAGGGCACAGGTTGGCGCCCGGCCGGGGGATCGGCGATCAAGAGCGCGGCGAACAACGCGCCCAGGAAAAACAGTGCGGCGCTCACCTCTAACGCGTGGGCGAATCCGGAGACACTCGCCGTGCCGGCGCTAATCAAGCCGAGGGACCCGATCGACATTAACGCGGCTAACCGCGAGACGGCGTTGTTGATCGCCGATGCCAGGCCACTGTATTCGGCCGGCACCGAGGCCAACGTCACCGACGTCAGCGGTGGGATAGTCGCGACCAGCCCGACGGCCAGTACGGTCATCCGCGGGGCCAGGTCGGTAATTGCATGGAAACCATGAGATTTCGGGCGGATCAGTAGCAGCCCGAGCCCTGCCAAGGCGGGGCCGGCGATCAGGAACGCGCGCGGCCCCACTCGCGCGGCGATGCGCCCGACGTGACGTGCGAATACGAACGACACCACCGGGATCGGCAGGGTCGCCAGGCCAGCTGCGGTGGCGGAGTAGCCGCCGATCTCCTGGGTGTACAGCGCGACGGCCAGTGATCCCAGCGTCAACCCGCCGTAGACGAACGCGGTGACGACGTTGGCGGCACCGAAGTTGCGAAAGGTGAACAGCGGCAACGGAAGCATCGGGCGGCTGCTGCGGCGCTGCCAGCTCACGAAGCCGACCAGTGCGGCAACCCCGATCACCAATGGTGTGGTGACCATCGGGTCGATCCAGCCGTCGCGTTGCGCCTCGATCAACGCGTACACGGTCGCGGCCAGCCCAACCGACGACAGAACCACTCCGGCGGTATCGACGCGCGCGCCTTCGACTCGCCCCGATATCGGACACAGCCAGAACGTCAGCGCATACCCGACCGCCATGGGGATCGCCGACAACACGAAAATCCAACGCCAGCCAAGGAAATCGACGCACAGTCCGCCTAGCAGAGGGCCCAACGCGAATGCGGTTCCTGTCCATCCGGTCCAGACGCCGATCGCCGCGGACTGGCGGGCTTTATCGAACACCGTGTTGATCAGTGCCAGCTAGCCCGGCACCAGAAATGCCGCGCCCACGCCCTGGATGATGCGCGCAGTGATCAGCATCGCCGGTGAGGTGGACGCCGCCGCCAAGACCGAGCCCGCCCCAAAAGCCAACAGTCCGAAGCGCATTACCGGAACGCGGCCGAACAGATCCGAGATGGACCCGCCCGGCAGAATCGCGGCCGCCATCGCCAGCAGGTAGCCGTCGATGATCCATTGCTGCAACGCCAGGCCGCCGCCGAGGTCATGTTCGGTGGCCGGCAAAGCGAGGTTGATCACGGTGGAGTCGAGGAACGCGACCATCGACACCATCACCGCGACCACCATCGCGCGGCTGGTTGGCGCGGTATCGCGCAGCGTCACTGCGGCGGCTCGTCGTCGTCCGTGGTGAGCGGACCGTCACCGGTATCGACTAGGAAGACCGCGAGTAGTTCGGCGGGTTCAATGGTGCTGGCATTTTCACTGATCGTGTGGTGGTCGCCGGGAGCTTCACTCCGCGTCTCACCGGCATGATAGACGCGCGCAGCCTCACCTTCGACCTGGCTGCGGATCGCTCCGGAGATCACGTACGCCATGATGAACGCCGATTTCGCGTGGTGGTGAGCCAGGCTTTTAGCCCCGGGCGGATAACTGACGGTCACCCCTTCAAGTGATTTGCCCGCGACATTGGTGAGTTGGTTGAAAACCGGTCGGACAACTGGATTTTGATGCGAATTCTGCGGCGTAGGCTCGGCGCGGGCCGTCGGCGCCAGCATCGCCGCAAGTGTCAGTACGGCGAGCGGTATCTTGAGGGACATTGCGGGAGAGTCCTTTTCACTCTCCGGCGACGCGCAGGATCGTCTTGCCTGCGATGCGCTTGCCGGGAGCGAATGCTGCGGCGGCTTCGGCGAGCGGCAACACGGCGCCCACCAACGGCTTGATGCGTCCATCCCGTACTCGGGTAGCCAGCTCAACGAGCTGGGCGCGATCGGCTTCGACGACGAAGAAAATCGCTCGCCCGTCGTACGGTTGCGTCTTCGGTGGCTCGGCGATGGTGACGAGCGTTCCGCCGGCCCGCACCAGATCGGTTGATCGGTCGAGGACCTCTCCGCCGATCACATCCAACACGACGTCGACTTGCCCTGCATCCTCGAGCCTTTCGGTCTCGAGATCGAGATAGGTGTGGACGCCGAGCTCCAGCGCCCGGTCTCGATCCGCTGTCCGGCCGGTGCCGATGATCCGCGCTCCGATTTCACGAGCCAGCTGCACCGCGATCGACCCGACCCCGCCCGCGGCGCCGTGGATCAGGACTGTTTGTCCGGCGGCGAGGCGGCCGTGGATGAGCAGGCCCTGCCAGGCAGTCAATCCGGAGACTGGCAGTGCCGCGGCAACCGTATGGTCAATGTCGATCGGCAGCGGTGCGAGATTGCGGGCGTCGATGGCGGTGTATTCCGCGAGCGAGCCGTTGCGAGCCCAGTCGGCAAGCCCGAACACCCGCTGGCCCACGGTCAAACCGGTTGTGCCGTAACCCAACTCGGCCACGACTCCGGACAGCTCGTGGCCGGGTACGCTCGGTGTCCGGTCACGGCCCGCGTGGTCGATCCAGGTGTGCGGCCAGTCAAGTTCGCCGCGCGTGAAACCCGCGGCGTCGACCCGTACGATGACATCGTTCTCGGCGGTCTGGGGGTAGGGCAGTTCCGTCATCGACAGGCCGGCGACACCGGCCTCATGGTCTGAAACAGTAATGGCTTTCATTGCATATCCTTCCTGATGTGCGGTTGGTTTTTATCGGGTCAGCCGTCGGCTGCGGGTTGTACGCTGACGAGCTCGAGGCCCAGATCACGGACTCGGTCGAGCAGTCCGTAAAGCTGTGACTGGTCTCGGATTTCACCCGTGAACACGGATTCGGCCGCACCGGTCTCAAGGTGCATTCCCTCTAATGCGGACCCGAGCCGCTCGGTCACGAGCCCGCGGATGCGGATCTGGTACACCGTCGGCTGCATGTAGCCCTCCGCTCGCCATCTGCTGAGCCAGCATTCACAGCTGATGGGTGAGTCGTCATCACCCGGCGAGCTAATTCACCCGGGTGAGTGCAAAGGGTGACTGGGCGATCGAAGGCCCAGGGTGGACGGCCAACCGGCGTACTCTTAACTTCGCCTTTCTAGGGGAGATGACGCCATGGACGGGATCGCCGGCGTGGGGCGCGTCGAGCACTGAAATGCGCGCAACCAACGGGTCACAAAGCTCGGTCGCCGGGTTGGATCTCTACTTGGATCGCCCCGGCGGCAAGGTGCGTGACGGGGTGATGGAAGCCATTCGCGACGCGATCCGTTCGGGGCGATTGGTGCCGGGCGTTCAGTTGCCCTCGAGTCGCGTGCTGGCCGCCGACCTCGGTGTTGCGCGAAACACGGTTGCCCGGGCCTACGCCGAACTCATCGCCGAGGGCTGGCTCACCTCGCACCATGGCTCGGGCACCTTGGTTGCCCAACGGGCCGAAGTCGTCCGGTCATCGCCTCACCCACCAAGCGACGGACGCAGCGCCAGTTGGACCACGACTTACGACCAGGACATCCGGACCTGTCGTCGTTTCCACGGACGGAGTGGAGTCGTGCGGTCAAGCGAGCGCTCAACGCCGCACCGTTCGAGGCGTTTGGCTACACCGATCCAGATGGGCGGCCGGAGCTTCGCAGCGCCCTTGCCGAATATCTTGCTCGTGTTCGGGGGGTTCGGGCCCGACCGGGCAACATCGTCATCTGCAGCGGCGCCGCCGAAGGATTGAACCTCGTGGCCGGCGCGTTGGCCACGGACGGGGTCGCCGCCGTCGCCGTCGAAGAATTTGGTCTGGATACCCAGCGGGCGTCGCTGACTCGAGCGCAATTACGTTGCCCCCCACTGGCAATAGACTCGCATGGCGCCGATGTCATGGCGCTCGACGGCATAGCGGATGCGGGCAGTGTGCTGCTCACGCCGTCGCACCAATTCCCGCTTGGCGTGCCGTTGCATTCCGACCGCCGCGCGGCGGTCGTCGATTGGGCGCGACGTACCGGGGGATTGATCATCGAAGACGACTACGACGGCGAATTCCGCTACGACCGCAGCCCCGTCGGTGCGCTACAAGGCATCGATCCCGAACACGTCATCTATATGGGGACGGCGAGCAAGTCGCTGGCGCCGGGCCTTCGGCTTGGGTGGCTGGTCCTGCCGGACCGACTCGTCCATGCGGTGGGCGAGCAGAGAGGTTTACGCGAGGAGACTTCGGGTTTCGTCGACCAGTTGGCGATGGCCGAATTCATCGTGTCCGGTTCCTATGACAGACATATCCGCACGATGCGCGCCCAGTACCGGCGCCGCCGCGAGCAACTTGTCGCCGCGGTTGCCCAGTCGTCGCCGAAGACCACCGTCGCGGGAATGCCCGCGGGCCTGCAGGTGCTACTTGAGCTTGCCGGCGCCGACGAGAGCGCCTTGTGCCGGCAACGCGCGTGGCGTCGGCTCGGCGTGGAAGGTCTTGACGTGTATCGCCATCCCCAAGCCGCCAGCGAGCGGAACGGCTTGGTGATCGGGTTTGCGGCGCCCGCGCCAAGCGCATGGTCAGCGGCGCTGGACGCCTTGATTCGCCTGCTGCACTGAACACCCCCGGTCAACTGGCCCCATCTCGCCGTGCCCAAGTGGCCCACGATCAGGGCGACATCGCGATTAGCGTTCAATGGATGATCGCCGCCGGCAGCTCCACGATCGCCGATCGGCTGCACGTCACACCGATCCCCTTGGAGTTCGATGGCGAAGCATCGACCGAAACGGGTGAGCCGGCCCTGCTGCTGGCCACCAAGTCGTCCGCCCCGACCATCCGCGCTCAGCTCATCGAACGGCGGGCGCTGATCGAGATCCTTTCGGCGGAACCCTCTCGCAAGCTCACGTTGCTCAGTGCACCGGCGGGCTGGGGCAAGACAACGCTTTTGGCGCAATGGGCAAGCGGCGCCGATGATCGTCGTCGACGGGGCTGGCTGTCCCTTGATTCGTCCGACAATGATCCCTCGCGATTCTGGTCCTGCGTGATCGCGGCGCTGGGCAAAGCCAGCCCAGGGGTGGCGCCGCGTGCGTTCGAGCTCACCAAGAGGGGTGCCGACTTCCGACAGTTGGTGTTGCCCACCCTGCTCGGCGAGCTGGCCGCCATCGATCACCAGATCGCGCTGATCCTCGACGACTATCACCTTGTCGAAAATCGGAGCGTGCATGAGCAGGTGGGTTTCGTCGTCGAACGGATGCCGCAGACATTCCAGCTGGCCATCGCGACCCGCTCGGATCCCATGCTGCCGTTGCGCGGTTGCGGGCCCGCGGCGAGCTGCTGGAGTTGCGGGCCGAGGATCTGCGCTTTCAGTCCGGCGAAGCCGCGGAACTGCTGGACGGCATGGTCGGTTTGAAATTGACCGACGCGCAAGTGCAACTGCTGCTTTGCCGCACGGAAGGGTGGGCTGCGGGATTGCATCTTGCCGGGCTGTCGTTGGCCGGTCGCGTCGACGCGGCCGCATTTATCCAGACTTTCGCCGGCGACAACCGCCACATCGTCGACTACCTGGTCGCCGAGGTGCTCGACGGTCAGCCGCCGCACATCCGCCGTTTTCTGCTGCGGACCTCGGTCTTGGGCCGACTCAGCGGTGCGCTGTGCGACGCCATGCTGCAAACGTCTGGCTCATCCTCGATCTTGGAGAAGATCGAGCGCGAAAACCTGTTTGTGGTGCCACTGGACATGTCACGTCACTGGTATCGCTACCACCAGCTGTTCGCGGAGTTGCTGCGCACCGAGCTGCGCCGCAGCGACCCCGATCTCGTCGCCGACCTGCACCGACGTTCCGCAGCCTGGTTCGAGGGTGAGGGCCTCCGCGATGAGGCAGCGCGCCACTTGGCCGCTGCCGATGACATCGCGCGCAGTGCTGATCCGATCGCCGCGAAACCGGTCAACGAATTCGGCAAGGTGTTCGCGTCCGGTGAGGAGCTGACCCCCAAGGAGCTCGAGGTTCTTCGCTTGCTGCCCACCCGGTTATCGCGACGTGAGATCGGTGCGCGGCTATACGTCTCGCTCAACACCGTGAAGACCCACCAGCGCGCCGTGTACCGCAAGCTCCGCGTTGAACACCGCAGTGCAGCGGTGAGCCGGGCCCGTGAACTCGGTCTCGCGTAATTCGCCTGCCCAGGCAGGCGCAACTCTGGAAGGTACATCATGAAGATCGTGGTCATTGGCGATCGTGGGCTGATCGGGTCGAAAGTAGCGCCCAAACTCAGCGCGCAGGGACACGACGTGCTCATCGCCTCACGCCGATCAGGGGTCGATTCACTAACCGGTGAAGGGCTCGCTGACGCCGTCGCCGGCGCGGATGTCCTGGTCGACGTCGCCGATTCACCGTTGTTCGACGATGAACCTGTCATGCATTTCTTCACGACCACGACCACGAATCTTCTTTCTGCTGAACAGGAAGCGGGCGTCAAACACCATGTCGCGTTGTCCGTAGTGGGCGCGCAGATCATGCCCGATAGCGGCTACAACACCGCGAAAGCAGCTCAGGAAAACCTGATCAAAGATTCGGGCCGGCCTTATTCGATCGTGCGAGCAACTCCGTTCTACGAATTCGCGCTTGGCTTGGCCGATTCCGCAACAGACGGAGACATTGTCAGGTTGCCGCACGCGTTGTTCCGTCCCATCGCGGCCGACGATGTCGCCACCGCCGTTGTACATGCGGCTGTCGGACGCCCTTTCAACGGAGTAACGGAGATCGCCGGACCCGAGGCAATGGGCATGGACGACTTTGTCCGGGCGGGCCTGGCAGCCAATGGTGATCAGCGTCAGGTCGTGACTGATGCCCAGGCGCCGTACTTCGGTGCGGTGATCGACGATCACACCCTGGCACCCGGCGAGAACGCCACTATCTTCGCTACTCGATACTCCGATTGGATCGACGCAAACTCCTGCCGCCGGAGTTAGGAAAGTGATTGGGTTCAAGTGATTCCAATCGCGTGAGGCCAGCACTTGGTTGCGGCGCAGGAACTACGGACACCGTTGCTTCTCACGATGCCCACGTCCTCGCTGTCCCCATCGGGCAAAACGACCCGCCACGGCGCTGTGGCGTAAGAACTTGCGATGACGATCGTGGTGAACTTGTGACCTGCGGAAGGCGCGACTCGATGCCGTGACGGAAGCTGGTGGCGCTTTGCTCTGTTGACCAGTTCCGATGGTTGGTCGCGTTGCGGGTTGAATCGTGGGTAGTCGGATTACATGGATTCCTCCGGCCCGACCCTCAGGCACGACCTCGCTGTGCGCATGGCTGAGCTTGCCCGCACGATTGCCGCGCCCCGAGCACTTGTGCAGGTCCTCAACGATGTGACCGCGACAGCGGTGGAGCTCATTCCGGGAGCCGACATCGCCGGAATACTGCTCGTGAAAAAGGGTGGAGAGTTCGAGTCCCTGGCAGATACCACGGGCTTGGCTGCCGAACTTGACAACCTGCAGCACGACTTCCGCGAAGGACCCTGCGCCGAGGCCGCCCTGCAGGAAACGGTTGTGCGATGTGATGATCTCCGGACCGAATCGCGCTGGCCACGCTATGCGCCCGCGGCTATGGAGCTGGGGGTACTAAGTAGCCTGTGCTTCAAGCTGTACACCGCGGACCGCACGGCCGGAGCGCTGAATTTGTTTTCTTTCAGGGCCGGAGTCTGGGACGCCGATGCCGAGACCACCGGCACAGTACTCGCCCCTCATGCTGCCGCCGCGATTTTGGCCACACGTCACGACGAGAATATGCAAGCGGCGTTGTCGACCAGAGACCGTATCGGTCAAGCCAAAGGCATCATCATGGAGCGCTACGGCGTCGATGATGTGCGTGCCTTCGAGATGCTGCGACTTCTATCGCAGGAGAGTCAAATCAAGCTTGCCGACGTTGCCAACCGTGTCATAGAAACGCGCACCCAAAGCAACTGAATCCTGAAGCGCCGCAACCACACCGACACCGGTATCGGTACCGGGTCTGCTGTAACGCGCGGGCGGGTCGCGTAGCTCCTGCGCTCAGCGTTAGGTTAAAACAAACTTAGTTCGAGCCGTGTCGTTGAAAACGTCATCGCGCAACGACATTGAATGGGCGCACTAGTTAGCGCGGGTGCGCGGTCAGATCACGGGTGGCGGGTCCTTCCAACAGCGTGCCGTCAGGCGCGAACCGCGAGCCGTGCAGCGGGCACTCCCAGGACATGTCGGCGTCGTTCCAATTCACGATCCCCCCGAGGTGGGGGCATACCGGAGAAACACGATGTTCTATGCCATCGACCTGAGATCTGGCTTCCAGATGCCACGGTGGTCCGCTCACCACGCCACTCTCGTCTTCGTTGGGTGCGCGACGGCCCGTCCGTGTCGCCGGGGTGACCCAGCCCTTGGTCAAGTTGAAGCCGACCTCGAGGTTGGATTGGACGGCGGTCAGCAGGCCCGACAGTTCGTGCGGGCTCCAGCTGGCAAAGGCGCTGGACCAATCCATTCGGCCACCCAGTATCCGGCTCGATAGCGCAAGCGCCGCCGCGGCGCCATTCGTCATGCCCCATTTACTGAAACCCGTTGCAATGAAGATGGTTTCATTGTTCGGCAAGATTGGGCCGACATAGGGCAAATGATCGATAGGGGTATAGTCCTGCGCCGACCAGAAGTGGGTCTGGACCGCGCCGGGGTAGTGAGTACGAGCCCATGACAACAACTCCGCCAGTGCTTTGGAGGGGCTCTTTTCGCGACCCACGGTGTGGCCCGCGCCGCCCACGATCAATCTCTCTCCGTCCGCCACTGGCGCGTAGCGCACTGAATGCGTGGGGGAGTCGGTGGAAATCATCATCGGTCGGGTGATGTCGCCCGGGACCTTGAACGCGAAGCAGTAAGACCGGCTTGGCTTCAGACGCGCGAAATAGCCGCCGCGGTCCAGAATTGGAATACCGGTGGCTAGCACAAGTTGTGCGGCGTTGATCTCGACTTCCTGCCCTGCGGCGTCGTTGACATGTATGCGATGTCCGTTTCCGTGGCCGGACACTCGACGTACTCGGGTGTGCTCGACCAACCGGCCGCCGCGGCTGAGCAATTCGACGACCAACGTGTCCAAGAATGACATGGGATCGAACTGCGCCTGCTCGGCCAGTCGCACACCACCGTGGTATGGAAATGGCACCTTGGCATCGTCTTCCCAAGCCGCGGGTATTCCGATCGTCTGGCACGCCTTCAGTTCGGCCCGCGCGGCCAGGATGCCCTTTGCGGACTGGGCGTAGGTGTAGGCGTCTTCGCGCTGCACCGCCACGCCGTGAGACGCGCAATGGTCCAGGATCCACTGCTGACCTTCACGATTGCCGTCGACGTAAGCACGGGCCACACCCTTCCCGTGTTTGGACAGGATCTTCGAAAGGTGGCTGCCCTGCAACAAGCTGACCTTGGCGGTGGTGTTTCCGGTGGCGCATGCGCCGACGGTGCGTGCCTCCAACACCAATACGTCCTTGCCGGCGCGCGCCAACAGGACCGCCGTCATCAGCCCGGTGATGCCCGCGCCTATGACGACGACATCGGCCGACCGGGGACCGTCATCGAGCTTGCTTACGGCCCAAGGTTGTTCGACCCGGTCGGAAACCCACAAAGACGTCATCGTTGCCTGATACCTAGCGTTCCCTCCGGGAAACGCCACCTCGCAGTGAAAAAGGGCCGGCGTGACTAACCTGCTGGAGCCCGCCGAGGCCATGACGACGGCGGCTCGATTCCACGCGTGGGTCTAAGCGTGATGCCCGCGCCAAAAGTGACGTGAGCCCGGCGCGGCGATCCGCTCGTCGCGATGTCGGACATCCGAATTTTGTGTCCGTTGCGAATACCCCGACAGCAAGGTGCAAGCAGATGACCTGCACGAAGCTCGGCTGTTCGCAGCTCGGGAACCGGGTACTCCGGGGAAAGCGGAGGCTGTTCCGCGGACGGACTAGCGGAGGTCGACCAATGGTGGGTGTCAATAACGACCTCATCGGCGAAGGCCGAGAGGTCGAGGTAGATCGAGATCTAGTGGCCCAACCTCACCAGCAGGACGGGCCGGTCGCCGAGGCGGAAACCGCAGCGGCCGAGATGAGTTCAGACGAACAACCCCTTGGCCGACCGGGTCGCCAGTTTGACCGGCGATCTCCTTTTTTCGTGGGGATGGCAGCGGCCGCCGGCGTCGCCGTCACCTACGGGGCAGTGCTTGTCCTGGAAGCAATGTCGTCGATACTGCTGCTCATCGGTGTGGCGTTCTTTCTTGCACTGGGTCTCGAACCGGCAACTTCGTGGTTCGTCAATCACAAACTGCCGCGGTGGGCGGCGACCACGTTGGTGTTCGCGATCTTTCTTGCACTACTGGGTGCCTTTGTTGGTGCGGCTATCCCGCCGCTCGCCCAACAAGCGGGTGAGCTGATACACGAAGCGCCGCATTACATCCAGCAGGCCCAGGATCACTCCTCGGCTGTCGGTAGGCTCAACGATCGTTTCCATCTGCAGGAGCGGATCACCGACTCCCTCAACGGTTCGGGAGGATCGATCCTCAATGATTTGGTCAGTGCGGGAACCGCCATCTTCGAAGCGGTCGCCGACATCCTCATCGTCGCGGTGTTGACGGTGTACTTCCTGGTCGACATGCCCCGCATCCGCACCACCCTTTACCGATTGGTGCCACACACCCGGCGGCCGCGCGCCATCCTCATCGGCGACGAAGTCTTCGCCAAGGTCGGTGCCTACGTTTTAGGCAACGTATTGATCTCGGTCATCGCCGGGGTTGCCACCTTCATTTGGCTGACCGCGTTCGCGGTACCCTACTCGCTGCTGCTTGGCATCTTCGTGGCCGTCTTCGACCTGATCCCGGTCGTCGGGTCGACGATCGCCGGTTTCGTCGTCGCCGCTGTCGCGCTCACCGTGTCGCTTCCGGTGTGCATCGGAACCATCGTGTTCTTCGTGGTGTTCCGGCTCGCCGAGGACTACCTTCTGGTGCCCAAGATCATTGGACGAGCGGTCAATGTTTCGGCGCTGATCACCGTGGTGGCCGCATTGATCGGCGGCTCGCTGCTCGGGATCGTCGGAGCGCTTGTTGCCATCCCGATCGCGGCTGCCCTGCAGCTCCTGGCGCAGGAAATTCTGTTTCCGCGACTCGACAAGCTGTGAAACCGCCGCCGCTTCGTCAGGTGAACGTTTGGTACCCGGCGCAACGTCAAGTGACCGCTCGGCGCCACTTAGCCGAGAGCGTAGGGAAGAGATTTGACGGCGCGCACGAAATTCCCGGTGAGGTATTCGGGCTGACCGACGCGCAGGGTCGGGGCGCGGAAGATCAGCTCGCGGAAGAAGGCTTCGAGTTGCATCTTCGCCAGAAATGCGCCCATACAATAGTGCGGTCCGCCTCCACCGAAGGCGACGTGGGGATTCGGTTTACGTTGGATATCAAAAACATTCGGGTCGGTGAAGACTCGTTCGTCACGGTTGCCCGACGAATACATCATGACCACCCAGTCGCCCTCGTTGATTCGCTGGCCGTGTAGCTCCGTGTCCTGAGCGACGGTGCGGCGGAAGGTCATCACCGGGGTCGCCCACCGAACAAACTCCTCGATGGCGCATTTGATACGACCATCGAAGTCGTCGACCAGCAGTTGGCGTTGCTCGGGGTATTGCTGCAGGGCCATTGTGGTCAGTGTCATCGTGTTGCGCGTGGTGTCGTTCCCCGCAACGGAGAGCAGGACGAAGAACGCGCCCAGTTCGTCGTCGGTGAGGCAGCGACCCTCAACCTCGGCCTCCACCAGTCGAGACATCAAGTCGTTCTCGGGATGCGCACGTCGCTCCTCGGCCAATTCAAGGCCAAGCGTGAGAAGACCAACAAGTGAATCGGTAACCACCGCACCAGGTTCGCGTCCGGCGGCGACGTCGGCGTCGGCCCATGAGACCATGCCGTCGGCGTGCAGCGCCGCTTCGTCGCGCCGCTCAGCGGGAAGACCGACCATTTCGTAGATCGTCCACATCGGCAATGGCTTGGACACCTGCTCCACAAAATCGCCTTCGGTGGTGGCGAGGAGATCGTCGACAATCTTGACGGCTTGCTGGGTGACCTGGTCCTGAATCGCTGCCACCTGTCGGGGCGTGAACACCGAACTGATCAGTCGGCGCAGGCTCGAATGTCTCGCGCCGTCCATGCCCAGAAACGATTCCGCGGCATCGAGGATGTCGTCGGGGATGGCCTCGATCTGCACCCCTTGGGCTGACGAGAATATCTCCGGATGCTTGCTGACGTACGCAATGTCCTCATTGCGGGTAATCGCCCAAACCCCGTCAACCGGTGCGGGAATCACCGTGCCCTCCAGCGGAGGATGCCAGCTAAGTGGACGCTCGTCGCGCAGGATCTTGAAATGTGGTTCGCGCTCTTCGGCGGTGAGTTGCCAAAAGCTAACCGGCGAGATGCTGACCGGGTCGAACGGCGGACGAACGCAACGATGTTGGCCGGTTTCGACTGTCATGCGTTAGCCCCCCAGGGTCGTTGGGTCCGCTGCGCTGGCCGATCGCAGTATCGCGGATCGCATGACCAGCCCCATGCCGACGAGAAAAACGCTGTAAGTCGTTAGGGCTAGCCAGAACACCAGGACGCCGCGCCACGACAACGGCCCGCTGTGGAAAAAGAAGGCCAGCACGTCGGGCAGAAACGAGGCCGCAATCCAGAAGTTCAGGTATCCGACCCAGCGCGGCAGGATTTGCGCCTGATCGCTGAGGATGGCGATCCCGATGACGACGTTTTGGATGATGAACGGTGCGATCGGGGTGAGGAACACCAGCTTGAGTTCAAGGGGTGGTTGCAACACTTCGTAGTTAGGGGTGTTGATGACGGGTCAGCCTCAGTTGTTGGTGGTGCAGCGGCGGTATTGGGATTTGATCGCTGCGGGATGGTCCTCGGAGGATGCCGGGGTGGCGGTCGGCGTGTCGGCGACGTGCGGTAGCAAGTGGTTTCGCAGGTTTGGTGGTGTGAATCCACGATGGTCAAAGCCTCAAGGACAGCGACGGCCGCGGCTGTCGGCGGATGAGCGTGAACAGATCATGATCGGCACCGCGCACGGTGAGTCGATCCGTTCGATGGCGCGCCGGTTGGGCCGGGCGCCGTCGACGATCATGCGCGAGATTGCCCACAACGGTGTCATGCGAGGGCATGTGGGCCGTTATCGCGCCCGGTATCGGTTCAGGGCCCGCCGGGCCGGTTGGGACGCGAAGTCGGGCTACTCGGCGCGCATCGCTCAGCGGCGCAGCGAGCAACGGGCGCGTCGACCCAAGACCGGCAAGTTGGGCCGCTGTGAGCAATTGCGGGCCGAGGTGCAAGCGTTGTTGGTCAACAAGTACAGCCCCGAACAGATCGCCGGGGTATTGACCGCGACCTATCCTGACCGCCCGGAGATGCAGGTGTCCCACGAAACCATCTACCAGGCGCTTTACGTGCAAGGGCGCGGAGAACTGCGCCGGGAACTGAGGACATGCCTGCGCACCGGGCGCGCGTTGCGTAAACCGCGCCGACGGGCCTGCGCCGGTGACGGCCGCGGCCGTATCCAAGGCATGGTCAACATCAGTGAGCGGCCCGCCGAAGCTAACGACCGCGCCGTGCCAGGCCATTGGGAAGGAGACCTGATCATCGGCAAGGACCAGGCCTCTCAAATCGGCACGCTGGTTGAACGTTCCACCGGATATGTCCGACTGCTGCACCTACCCCATACCCGTAGCGCCGAGGCCGTCGCCGAGGCCATGATCGCCGCGGTCAAAGACCTGCCCGCCACCTTGCGCCGCACCGTGACCTGGGACCAACGCCACGAAATGGCCCACCACGCCCGCATCAGCATCGACACCGGCATCGAGGTTTACTTCTGCGATCCCCACTCACCCTGGCAGCGCGGTAGCAATGAGAACACCAACGGCCTACTACGGCAATACTTTCCAAAGGGCACCGACCTTTCGGTGCACGACGCCGAACACCTCGCCTACGTCGCCGACGAACTCAACGGACGACCCCGAAAACGCTTCAACTGGGACAACCCCACCAACCGCCTCAACAAGCTACTGTCCACCCCGACAGACACAACTGTTGCAACCAAACCTTGAATCCACCCAGCCACGCGATGTCATTGAGCGTCACCGTGATTTCGGGATTGCGATAGGGCCGAAACGCGATCACGGCCATCAGCAGCATAGGAAGAAGCAGCAGCACACCTGTTGCCGCTCCGGTGACAAGTTGCACGAACGTCAAGATCGGGCGTCGGCCCTCGATGCGCAGCAAGAAATAGCCGATCAAGCCGATCAGCGGAAAGACCAGGCAGATGCCGAGTTGGGAGATGACCAACCCGCTCAGCACGCGGGTGTCGTGGCCGTAGAAGTTAACGACCTCCTGGGTGCTGCTCGACGATCCCAGCGGGATCGGCAGGATGCCGGCAATCAGCCATCCGAGCAGGGTCACCAGCACGGTGGCCGGGCCGGCCCATGCACATAGCAATTGCACCCGGTACGACATGGCGCTCCCTTCCGGCGGCAATCCATGTTGTTGAATAGAAATTAGAATTGTAGCCTGATATCGCTCAGCCTGGAAGAGTCTTCGCATCTCAAGCACATCATCGCGGCATTGAATGAGTGCTAAATAATAGTGATGGCGGATCGTCTGCCCGGATGGCCGCGACGTTTCCACCTGAGGAAGGATGAGGACGGGTGAGCGCTTGACGGCGGCACTAGGGAACATCGCGATCGGCGAACGATCGCTAACACCGGATAGGAGATAGCCGCATGCCCGTCAAGACTGCGTCCGACACGACATCCGATCAGCACGAGCTGCGGGCCCTCGAGTTCTTCGCCGCATGGGGCGAGTCGTTCGATGCGATGTGCACGCCCTTCAATGTGCTTGCCAGCGAAGGCGTTTGGGATCAACGTCCCATCCCAAAGCTCACCGGCCCGCGTCAAGCAATGCGCTTTCTCCGCATCGCACATCGGGTCTTGGGGCTTGCGACGATCGATGTCGAAATCCTCAGCATCGCCAGCAACGACGACGTCGTGCATACCGCGCGCATTGACCGCCTGCGACGAGCCGATGGAACGCTGATCGCCGCCGCACCCGTCGCCGGAGTGCTGACCTTCGATGCCGGGAAGATCACGCATTGGCGCGAATATTTCGATGCCACAGGATTCCTCGCACAAACCGTCGCGACCAGTCTGACCCACCCGATCCGTCGGCTGGGCGGCTCTCTCCGCCCCTGACCCAGTGATTACATCCGGGCTGCTCCGACCGCGTGGAAGGCGAGCAATACGCGATCAACGGGACTAAGGCCGTACCCTTCCTACGTGAAAGCGATCGACCCGGACAAGCTCGACGTATGCCTGCAGGTGCTGGCGGATATCGAGTCGTTGCCACCCGAACATCCCGATGCCGTCACGGTGCGTCGGGCCACGGCGGGCATCTTCAAATCAGTCAAGAAGGCCCGTCGCAACGCCAAGCGCGATGAAATCGCGGCCGCTGACCGCGCCGTTGTCGCCGCTACCGCGACCGGCGCGCCTGGGCGCATCGACGACGAGACGCAGGGCCTGCCGCTGGTGTCCACCACGGTTGGGGCTTCCGCAGGCACGCTGCGCCGGTCACGCGCCTGCGATATCTGCAAGAACCATTACACGGTCGTCGACGCCTTCTACCACCAGCTCTGCCCGGGGTGCGCCGCGCTGAACCGCGCCAAGCGCGACGCGCGCACCGACCTCACGGGCAGACGCGCCCTGCTCACCGGTGGGCGCGCCAAGATCGGCATGTACATCGCGCTGCGGCTGCTGCGCGACGGCGCCGACACGACCATCACCACCCGATTTCCGAACGACGCCGTGCGCCGCTTCGCCACGATGCCCGACAGCGGCGACTGGCTGCATCGCCTACACGTCGTGGGCATTGACCTGCGCGACCCGGCAAAGGTGGTCGCGCTGGCGGACACCGTGGCCGGGCAAGGCCCGCTGGACATCCTGATCAACAACGCCGCCCAAACCGTCCGCCGAGCGCCCGGCTCCTACGCGGCGCTCGTGGAGTCGGAGTGCACTCCGGCGCCGGCACTCGTCGATGTGATCACGTTCGACCGCGTCAGCGACGCCCATCCCGCGGCACTCGCCGGAAGCCTCGCTGAGCACCAAACTCCGCACGCTGTAACGGAATTAGCCCTCGCGGCTCGAAGCGCATCGCCGGACCGGATCGCCGCGGGCACCGCAATCGATGCCGGTGGCCTCCTGCCCGATACCGCGTCCATCAACAGTTGGACGCAACGCGTACACGAGGTGGACCCGATGGAACTGCTTGAGGTTCAGCTGTGCAACCAGACCGCGCCGTTCATTCTGGTGAGCCGGCTGCGCCCGGCGATGGCCGCATCACCTGCTCGCCGCAAATACGTCGTGAACGTGTCCGCCATGGAGGGGCAGTTCAGTCGCAAATACAAGGGCCCGGGGCATCCGCACACCAACATGGCGAAGGCTGCGCTGAACATGCTCACCCGCACCAGCGCCGGCGAAATGCTAGCGCAGGACGGCATTCTGATGACCGCCGTCGATACCGGTTGGATCACCGACGAGCGTCCGCACCCAACGAAGCTCAGGCTGGCCGAGGAGGGTTTCCACGCCCCGCTCGACCTCGTCGATGGCGCCGCTCGCGTGTACGACCCCATCGTGCGCGGGGAGGCCGGCGAAGATCTGCGCGGCTGCTTTCTCAAGGATTACTCGCCGAGCAATTGGTAGTTGCAGCTATTGCTCGCCGCGCTCAGGGCGGTGGCGGAGCGGGTGGGATTGCCCCGTTGCAGCCGCCGGGTGGGGGCGGGGCCGGGAATGGCTCGTTACCGCTGACGCAGTCGTAGTGGTACGTGTATTCGTCTTCCCACTGATGCCAGTACGAGCCGTCCGCGTACGGTGCGCCGTCGCAGATGTATCCCCACATCCGCGCACCCTCGCACCAGTTCCGGGTGATGTTGGGCAGGTGCGGGTCTGGTGGTTCAGCGGAGGCAACGCCAGCGGAAACCGTGAGCGCTGCAGTACAGCCCAGTAGCGCAGCACCGATACGAGAGAGTTTGGACTTCATTTCGATTCCTATTCAAAGTGTGCGGGTTGAGGTCAGGCGGGCGGAATTGCTCCGTCGCAGCCGCCGGGTGGGGGCGGGGCCGGGAAAGGCTCGTCGCCGCTGACGCAGTCGAAGTGCCAAATGGGAGGACCCCAGCTGTACTCGCTGTCTTGCGACTCGCGCCACTGGTGCCAGAACGATCCATCGGGATACTTGGTGCCGTCGCAGACAAATCCCATAAATCGCTGGCCCTCGCAGTAGTTCGTCGGGAGGTCCGGCAGGTGTGGGTCTGGTGGATCAGCGCTGGCAACGCCAGTAGGAAGCATGATTGCTGCGGTACAGCTTAGTAGGGCAGCGCCGATGCGAGCGCGTTTGGACTTCATTTCGACTCTTAATCACGATGTGGGATGGGCCTCGGCGCCTGGGCCACCGCCTCCGGTTGCTTCGTTTCCGCCATCCTTACTATAGCTAATCTATATATATCATTGCGAGCAAAATATGCGAATCGTCGAATAATATGTGATAGGTCACGTAGTCTCTCGGCATGAGGAGTCAGCCGAACCGAACCTGAAGGGCACCGGCGCATCAGGAGGGTGGGAGTCGCGACCGTCCAGAGACGCCCGCAGGAGAGACGCGCACCTGCGGTGAGCAAAACGTCGTGTCCGCGCTAAGCAGCGGGTTCAGCGAGAATCGCGGATATGGCACTGCTCAGCGCCAGGGTTGCCTCGTTGATCCGCGGCAGAGCTGGACGTTTTGAGCGCCCGGCCCGGGTGACCTGGCTAGTCACCAGACGGTAACGTCTGCGCGCCCACGAGCGACAAACAAAGCGTGGCAGCAGGCAACATGACGAGAAAGGTCAAGATTGCTGCCGTGCTCTCGCTCGGCGCCTTCTCCCTAACGGCTCCCCGGACCGTTGCTAATTTTAGGGCGCACGCAGACGAGTCGTTGTACAGCGGCGTCAATCTGGTTCGCGAAGGATGCGGGGCGATCGGCAACGACCCGCGTCTGACAGAAGCCGCGCAGCGGCACGCCAACGACATGCTCAGAAGCGGCGTGAATGGCCACATCGGTTCGGACGGCTCTTCACCGCAGGTGCGTATCACCGATGCGGGCTATCGGACTCCCTACAGTGGTGAGGTCGTCTTCTGGGGCACCGGATCTGCGGCCAATCCGAATGAGGCGCTCGACTTGTGGATGCAAAGTCCGCCACACCGCGCGATCATCCTGAACTGCGCATACACCGAGGTCGGCTTCGCCACCGCGTCTGACGGCAACAAAATGACCATCGTTGGAGATTTCGCCGCGTGAGGCGGCCGAGCCTCAGTCGCGCAATGCCTTTCCGGTGGGTGCGGGTACCCAGCTTCGTAACGCCTTGCGACCGATTAATTGACAGCCGTGCGTGTAGGCCAATTGCTTTGCGGCAGTGGTAAACTCCTGATTGCTCACCACGATGCTCCGCGTGCACCCGTGATGACGCGCACCCGCCACCACCTGCTGGACGGCCGCGACGCCGACCGTCTTGCCGTGCCGCTTGCACTGGATCGCCGCGTACTGGCCGTCCTTTTGCGCGATCAGGTCAACGCCGTAGTCGCCCACGGCGGGGGTGAAGCTGACCTCCCAGCCCGCGCGTTGCATACGTGCGGCGACGTAGTCTTCGAACTCCACGCCGTCCATCGCGTCGACCTCGCTGATGGCTGCATGGGTCCGTGGTCGGCGCCGTGACCGACGGTAGGCCGGCTGGATGAGTCCGGCGAACAGGAGGCCACAGCAGGCACCTACCAGGCCCAGCGCGACGCGGTGCGTGAAGTAGCCCAACAGAAGCCCGAAGTAAAGCGGGAGAAAGATGAACGCGATCCTCATGCCGTGGAAATGCCTCGCGGGCCCCGGAATTTAGTCGCGGAAGCAACGATCGATAACGCCCTATGCATGAGCCGATGATAGAGATGGGCGACGACAAGGAGCCGAATACAAGGGTGAAAGGCATGAAAATTCGGCACGGCGTTCCTTGAGTCTGTTCGCACACCTACTGGTGGCTTGCCGGCCGGCGGGGGATTTGTCCGACGCGAGACCGCGAAGATCCTCGGCTAGTTCTTGCCCAATCCACGTTCCATGAAGCGCCCCATGGTCATTACGGCGCGGCGACGTGGGATCAGCCGGGTGGTGAGCAGGGTGGTGAAGCGATTCGGCCGTCCGGGCATGACGAGATGCCTACGGCCAATGGCGCTTAGCGTTTCCGCGGCGGCATCTCGTGGGGCGGCGATCTGCCAGCGTGGATACTGCGATAACGTGTGGCCCTGCGTGTCCATCAGGCCGGCGGACATGACCAAGACGTCAACGCCGGTACCGCGGGTTTCGTACCACAGCACCTCACCAAAGACGGTTTGAAAAGCCTTGTTGGCGGCGTATGCGCCGGTGTAGGGCGCTGGAATCAGGCCGGCGCCCGATGAAACGATCACGATGGCTCCCCGTCCCCGCCGCGTCATCAGATGCGCGAAGGGGTAGATCAGGTTCACGTAGGCGCGCGCATTGACATCGATCATCGCGTTGTGAACGCCCAACGACATATCCAGGATTTTCGGCGTGTCCTTCGGGGTGTACATGCGATTGCAGACAAGGACGTCGACGGTGATGTCGGCGAGCCGCTCGAGGATTCTCGGATAGACCGACAAGTCGCCGAGATCGACTGTGATGGTGCGGACTTCGACGCCGTACTCGGTTCGAAGCGTCGCCGCCCGGGCCTCCAGCTCCTCGGCCAGAATGTCTACCAGCACGAGATTGACACGGCGGCTGGCAATCTCGCATGCGTACGCAAAGCCCAGGCCTCGTTCCCTGGCGCTGCCCGTTACCAGTGCCCAAGAGCCCACGTATCGGTCGAGGGGATGGGGTTGACTCACTGAGACCTCCAAGAGCGCTCTGCCATCTAGCGTGCGAATAGTACGGCCCAGCCGATCGAGCAGGGTCAGTGACTTGGGCATTCCGCCGTTGAGCCCGTAGCGGTCGCCGGTGCCGAGGGCACGGGCGATGGGTTCAGGGTGAAGGGCGTGGTTTCGCGAAACGGGCTAAGCTTCACGGCACCGTGTAGGGGACCGGGAGGGGGTCATCGTGGCTGATGAGTTGGATGTCGATCTCGTCGCACTGCACGTTGGCAGCAACCAAGTGCTCAACGGGATCGGTGAGGCCGCTATCGACTTCGCCGGCCATGAAGACGGGCTAGCCGAGGCCACACCGGGCTGGATCGGGTCCTCGCAGCTGGCGTTGGGTCAGCTGGCTGCCCGGTGGGAGACCCAGCACAGCCATCACAAGCTCCGGGTGGGCGGGTTGGGGACGCACGTCGCCGAAGCGATGGTCGCGTTCGCTACGAACGAGGACGACTCGGCCAGCGCGATCAGGTCGGTGCGAGAACAGGGGTAGTCGGGTGGGGTCTTTGACTCCCGCGGACGTCAAGCGCTGGGATCTGAACGCGATTCGCGCGGTGTTCCAGACGGCGACCGGGCGCGCCAATACGTTGCAACGCTTGGGGGAAAGCTTGCAACAGGCCCATAGCGTGCTCGCAGATTGGCAAGGCGAGGCGGGGGACGCTTTCCGCATCGACGTAGGCAAGATTCGCCGCGACATCGAGGCCGACGGCGCGGAATCCAGGCAAGTAGCGGCCGCGGTTTCGCGTGCCGAGGCGGATGTGAGCGCGTGCAAGGGTGAGCTGGACAAGATCGAGCACGCTGCCCAGGCGAACGGGTGGTCCATCACGCCGGACTGGCGAATCGACTCTGGCCCCAAGGGAATTCCACCGAATCGACTCGACCTGGCCTACCAGCTGCAGAACCTGCAGGCGGACCTCAACGCCTGCAAGGTGCATGCCCACACCGCCGATCACGAGCTGGCCACCGCGATCGGCGCTGCCGTCGGTGCGGTCCCGTTAGGCGCCGGCGGGTCCGCGCCGGGCGGTGCTCCGGCGCCGCAGGGCCCCCCGGCTCCCGGGGGTAAGCCGAAGACGTGGCAAGACATGTTGGTTCCGCCTGGCGAGGCTCCGCCCGGGGGAAAGCCCAAGACGTGGCAAGACATGTTGATGCCCCCCGGAGCTGCAGACCCTCGGCCCGGCGGTGCCCCACCTAAGGACGCACCGGCTCCGGCGGCCGTGGCACCGGGCGGTACACCCCCGAAGGTGCCGCCGGTTCCTGCGGCCGGGGCGCCGGGCGGCGCGCCACCGAGGGGCCCGCTGGGTCCTGCAGCCGGCGGCAGGCCGCGGTCGCTGCAGGAGATGTTGTTGCGGGAAGGGCCCGTTCCGCTGCCTCAGCCGAGCCCGGCGGAGATGGAGAGCGCTAAGGCGTTGTTGCGCCAGGTGTTGCGTGGCGACGGCGTGCCGCCGGATCAGATCGAGGCGCGCGTGAACGAAACGGTGGCCGGCGCACAGCGGTGGATCGACCAGGGCGGAATTCCTCCCTATATGCCCCCTGAGCCGAAGCCTGTGCCACCCCCGGGATTCGGTGAAGGATTCGCTGACCGCTGGTTTGCAACCGAAGAGGGCGTGCACAACCTTCTCGGGGTAGGAAATCGCGGATTGCCGGGCGCGCTTGACGCGTGGAAGCAAATGATCCAAGGCACCGTCGAGACTGTTCAAAACCCAGCGGGGGCGGCGATCGGCGAAGTGCAGAATGCCTTGAACTCGCCGAGCGCGGCCTATTACCTGGGCGGTAAAGCCTCCGACGCAGCGGTGTCCTTGCCTGGACTGCTCTTCGGTCCGGAAGTGGCAGGCGTAGGGAGGCTTGCCGACATTGACGCGGCTGCCGCAATCGACTACGGCCCAACACATTTGCCGCATACACCGATCGGTTTCGAACACCCAATCACTTTCCACCCGTTGGCAGGGGAAGCGGGGCAGGATCTCAATTCCGCCTTCACGCACGGAGAGCCCACCACAACCCTCGCTCGGCAAATCGCGGAAATGTCGACTCACTACGTCGGCGACAACCCAGATCGAGTTGTTTTGGGTAAATTCGGTGGCTTGGAAGCAGGCTACATCGGCGAAGCCAGGGGTCACGGTGGAATCTTCTTCAGCACCGGCGACCCGGCCTGGGAAGCGATGACCTATGGCCTGGGTGAATCTGAATCGCAGGGCCTTGTGTGGCAAGTCAACGAGCAGTTCCTGCGGGATCAAATGGAGAGCAGAGTACCGCGGATCGACTATGAACTGCTGGGGAAGTTCGACTCTGTCGAAGATGTTCTCGAAGTGGATCCGAATTCGTTCTCCGCGATGGAGATCGCTTTCCTGAAGAGCAATGCGGAAGCGTACGGTTACCGACAAGTCGGGGATTCGTGGGTATACGTAGGAGGCGGCTAACCATGAAACCAGGTGAGGTGGAACGTTTTTGAGGCCAACGTTGTCTGGCGTTGGTTTCAAGCTCGACGAGATACAAGATACTGAGATTTATGGAGACCGTGCAGCTTGGGCAAGCTACTATCGCGGCGAAGACTGCAAACTGCAGGTTTGTTGGTCGGCCCGTGATGACGGGATAGACTTCATGCTCGCACCGCTCGATGCACCGAACGAATTCGGCTTGGTCAACCGATCGAAGAAATGGCAGTTCATGCTGATGCTCAGTAACGCACATGTTGGCAGAGCTGCTCCTGGACTGGATGCCGACGAGAACGAAGTGATGTCCAGGCTTGAGGCGCTCTTCAAGGTTCATTTTCCTAGCGCCTGTGATGCACTGCGGTCGAGGGATGCAAGGTAGCCATATGGAGGCGAACGGTCGGAAATGACAGAGGAATTCTTGGCCGGGGTCCGGTCCATTGTCGAACCTTTATTGAATGAATTGGGCTTTCAATTAGATGAGTACGACGACGATGTCGTCGAAGGGGGGGCGAATAGTTCAGTCGTCTATTACTCTTCAGCGGATTGCAAGATTCAAATCTATGAATCGCCCCGAGCGGCTTCGATAAATTGCATGATTGCCCCGCTTGACGCTCCCAATGTGTTTGGTCCCTCTGATCGGTCTGGGAAGTGGCAATATATTTTCATGTTGGCGATCAGGCAGGGCATTCCACGCGACGAGATAAGGAAGGATCAGCTGAAAGTTGATTTCCCGACTACTATCCAAAGGCTCGAGTGGATCCGTGGAAGCATCGAGAAGTACTTTTCGGTCGCGCGTGACAGCATCCTGCAGGGAGGCTGACTGGCCATTGGAACCCAAGCCCAGATTTGACGAGTCTGGACCGCGCCTTGGGCGATAAATCTGCAGAACTTCTAGGCCTACATGGATCGGTTGTCGGAGAAGCTCGGCGAAGGCGTAGTGACGAGCCAAGCTGCAAAACGTGTTGGTGATCGCGCGGAGCGCTTCAAGTACGAATATGAAATCTTGGGTCAATTTGATACTGACTGGGCGAAACGGCGGGTACGTGAGCTCGCCGCAATCTTCCGCAATGGCCAGCCCGAGGACATTGCCCTAGTTCCTGAGATCGGCGAACCGCTGTAGCCGCCTGCCTCGGTCGGTGCCCAATGTGGCCGTCTCACAGAGACAAGGCCACCGGGGTGACCAGCCCAACTGACACGGCCGCCACCCATCGGGATTAGCGTCGTGCGTTGGGGTGTTGATCTCCCGGTAGACGGCAGCCGACAGATGAGGGCGACGATGAAGTTCGGAGTCGCAACGTTCGTCAACGACGACACGATCGACACGGTGTCCCTGGCACGTGGCATCGAAGAGCGTGGTTTCACGTCCCTGGTCATCGCGGAACACACGCACATCCCGGCGAGCCGGGAGTCTCCCTACCCGATGGGCGGCGAACTGCCGTCGATCTACTACCGGACCCTCGACCCGTTTGTGACGCTGGCCGCGGCGGCCGCGGTGACCTCGTCCATCGAGCTGTTCACCGGGATCGCCTTGCTGATCCAACGCGACCCGATCATCACGGCAAAGGAAGCGGCCAGCATCGACCTGATCTCCGGTGGCCGCTTCATATTCGGCGTGGGCGCGGGCTGGAACATCGAAGAGTTGCGCGATCACGGCACCGACCCGAAGACCCGCGGCGCTCTGCTCGATGAGCGCATCGAGGCCATCAAGGCGCTGTGGACCACGGAACCCGCTGAGTACCACGGCAAGCACGTCAACTTTGATTCTTCCTACCTGCGGCCCAAGCCCGTTCAGACACCGCACCCGCCGATTTTCATCGGCGGCGACTCCGATGCCACGGTCAAGCGGGTGATTCGCCACGACGCGGGCTGGATATCCAATCCGCTCCCGTTGGAGCATCTGGCCAAGCGCATCGATCAACTGCGTGAGGGCAGCGGGCGCGATGTCCCACTGGCGATGTTCGGCACACCGGCTAAACCCGACTATTGGCAAGCGGCGCAGGATTTGGGCTACGGCCGACTCGCCTTGCTGTTGCCCAGCCGCCCGCTCGACGAATCGTTGCGGTTGCTCGACGACTACGCCGCAAAGGTCGACAGCTACCAGGGCTAAGACGCCCCTCGTCATCGATATGCGAATTCGGAAGAATTCTGTCGCGCCGGTGATCTATCGCACTACACTCCGTCCATGGAACTCAAGGCCCCAGAGTTTCGTCCGTCGCCGCTTTGGACTCTCAAAGCGAAATTCATCCAGTTCATATATCAATACTTTTATCCCTACCTGACCCGTCGGCTCCGTTCGGACGATGTTTTGTTCCTCAATTACGGCTACGAGGAAGACCCGCCGATGGGGGTGCCGCTACCGGCTTCCGACGAGCACGACCGGTACTTTATCCAGCTCTACCACCGGATCGCTACCCAGGTGGACCTCGCTGGCAAACGAGTGCTGGAGGTCGGTTGCGGCCACGGCGGCGGCGCTTCTTACCTGATGCGTACAACGCATCCGGCCTCGTATACGGGACTGGACTTGAACCCCGTCGGCATCGCGTTCTGCCAACAACGGCACCATCTCGACGGCTTGGAATTCGTGAAAGGCGACGCCGAACAGCTGCCGTTCCCCGACCAATCTTTCGACGCGGTAATCAATATCGAGTCCTCGCACCTTTACCGCGAGTTTCCGCGCTTCCTCGACGAGGTCGGCCGGGTGCTGAGCCCGGGAGGCCATTTCCTGTATGCCGACTTCCGCTTTGCTGACACCGTCGCAGCCTGGGAGGCGCAGCTAGCCAACGCGCCAATGTCGATGCTTTCGCACAGGACAATCAATGAACAGGTCATGCGGGGGATGGAGAAAAATTCGCAGTGGTGGATGCGCGCGGTCGAGCGTCTGGTCCCGGCATTCCTGCACAGGTGGCTGCTGGTCCACGGCTACGTGCTCGTGTGGCGGGTCTATCAGGACATGCAAAGGGGCGGATCCACCGACTACCGGATGTACTGCTTCGCGAAGGCGTGACGACACAGGCAGTTCCTCGTTGGCCAAATAGGCCGGCGGCGATCGAGGCGCTGTGCGCGCGGTACCAGTTGCGAGTCAAGGTGACTGTCGACCGCGGGCGAACTGGGCTCGCCCCGATGGGTCGTCAAAGTTCATACGCCTCCGCAGGCGCCCTCGGCCATCCGGCCATACTTGCGCCGCGACCGGCGCCGCGCGACTCAAGCCTGCTGTTCGGGTGCCCACCGTGGCCGGCGGACGTCCGGCCTGTGTGCACGCGCCGCCGCCAGCGTCGCCGCACGCTCTCCGTTGACGGCGGTCAGCGGCGGAGGCTGGCCCTTGCGCAGCGTTGCGATCAACTCGCGATAGGGCCCGATCACATAGACCGTGTCACCGGCTTTCAATAGAGCGTCGCGGCGGGGGCGTAGCCGAACCGGCCCCTCCGGTCGAGTGATCGCGATGACCCGCGTCTGGGTGGACAAGTCCACCATGCGCAGACCATCGAGCTCGCTGCCCTCCGCCACGAGCATTCCGCCGACCATGAAGGAACGCTGCCCGACCCAAAACGTGCCCAGCACCTGCAGTCCCATCGCCGCGCCGATGAACCACGGGGCCGCCAGGTCGACGATCGATCGCACATTCTCGAAACCGAACCGCCGATTCACCGCGGTGCCCAGCGCGCGGCCTTGCACCCGCATGACGATCGGGACCTTGGTATCCGATCCCAAAATCTCCAGCAAGACGATCCCGGTCTCGATGTTCTCCATGTCGTCCTGCGTCACCACTGCGACTCCGCGGGCGCGATCGACACGGGCGGATTCCAGCGTCTGGCGCATCGCCGAGTCTCCGAAAATCACCGGCACGTCCAGTTCGGCCACCGTCGGCAGAAATCGGTTATTCACGTTCGGTTCGATGACGAGGACGTCGTATCCGGCGGTCGCCAGGTCGCTGACGACGCGGACGCCGATCGAGCCCAGTCCGATCACGACGATGTGGTCGCGCATATGGCGTGCCCGGCGCAGCCCGGCCGTCTGGACGAAGCGCCGGGACAGCATCAGGTCCGCGAGAAAAGCGACAAGGATGGCGGTAACGATCGCGCCACCGAACATCAACCCGACATTGAACAGTCGCAGGAAAACGGATTCCTCGCCGAAACCGAATTCGCCATAGCCCACGGTCGTGATCGTCTCGGAGGTGAAGTACAGCGCATCGAGCCACGACATCTGCTGATGCTGATAGGCGAACTGCTCCACGGCCGTCGAGCCGAGCGTGAGGAACAGCGCGAAGACCAACGAGGGCAGAAGCAGCGGGTTGACGTCGTCGCGCATGGTGCGCGCGGCATCGATGGCGCGGCGTATCCGTGAGTGACGCGAGCGCGTCGCGGTTGCGGGAGGCAAGGTGAACCCGCGCGCTTCCAACTCGTCTTTGACGCCGATCATCGACGTCCAGTCGCCGGCATAGACCTGCAGATCCCGGCCGGGACACGGCACCACCTCGCCGGGGGCGGGTGAGTTCTTGCCGTGGACCACCGCGACCGGGGCCAGGTCGGCGTAGATCTCGCGCAGTGTCGCGTTGTAGGGAGCCTCGGATCCCCAGACGACGAATTCGATACCGGCCGTGTCGAACTGGTGCGCGTTACGCGACAGTACCGCCTCGACAAGGGAGGGCGCCGCGAGATCGGCGACGTCCAAGATCGCGCCCGGGCCATTGACGGTGGTCACCGCTTCGCGCAGCACGTCATTGGCCAGACGCGCCACCACGCGGACATTCGGACTGTATTCTCTTGCCAACAAGGCAATTTCGAGGTTCACCGCGTCATTGGGTCCAGCGCAGACGACGGCGCGCGCGCGATGTACCCCGGCGCCCAGAAGATCGGCGGCGGTGTTGATCTTGATGAGCCGAGCGCCCGCACCCCTTAGCTCCTCGGCGATCGTCTTCGACAGCGGGTCGTCGCCGCTGACGATGATTTCGCGATGGAATTGAAAGAGTTCGCCCATTTGTGCTGTCGATTCGTCCGCTTGTCGCCAGGGTCGATCGCGACAAGCTAGTCGATGTCGAGCTGCCGAACGTGGTCCCGCTGTTCGCCATTCGGCTGCGACTTCATGTGGTACGCCATGAATACTCCGACCTCTGCTGTTACCAGCGTCCGCTGGCTCATATGACTATCGGACACAATGCCGAAACATGCCACCGGAAGGATTCCGGCAAAGAAGTCAACGGTGATGTCCCGCAAGTCTTTTTGAGGCGCAACAGATTCGACTTGGGTTTGTCACGCAGGCGAAATAGTTGAGGCGTAGAAAGCGCTGTCGCGCCATTACGTAAAGGAGCATTCCTTGTCCGAGAAGACGCCCGACGACATCTTCAGACTCGCCAAGGACGAGCACGTTGAGTATGTCGACGTCCGCTTCTGTGATTTGCCGGGCACCATGCAGCACTTCACAATTCCGATCTACGCCTTCGACGAGGGCGTCTTCGAGGAGGGCTTGGCGTTCGACGGCTCGTCGATTCGCGGGCTTCAGTCGATCCACGAGTCGGACATGTTGCTGCTTCCCGATCCGGAGACCGCGACGATCGACCCGTTCCGCGCCCGCAAGACGCTCAACGTGAACTTCTTCGTGCACGACCCCTTCACCCTCGAGGTCTACTCGCGCGACCCGCGCAACGTCGCCCGCAAGGCGGAGAACTACCTGATCAGCTCCGGCATCGCGGACACCGCCTACTTCGGCCCGGAGGCCGAGTTCTACATCTTCGACTCGGTGAGCTTCGATTCCCGCACCAACGGCTCGTTCTACAAGGTGGATGCGACATCCGGATGGTGGAGCACGGGAGAGGAGAACGAACCCGACGGCAGTCCGAACCTTGGCTATAAGGTCCGTCCCAAGGGAGGCTACTTCCCGGTTGCCCCCACCGATCATTACGTTGACCTGCGCGATGACATTCTCACCCACCTGACCAACGCCGGCTTTCTTCTGGAGAAGGGGCACCATGAGGTGGGCAGTGGCGGACAGGCCGAGATCAACTACAAGTTCAATACGATGCTGCACGCGGCCGACGACCTCCAGATGTTCAAATACATCGTCAAGCAAACCGCGTGGCAGGCGGGCAAAACCGTGACGTTCATGCCCAAGCCGCTGTTCGGTGACAACGGCTCCGGCATGCACTGTCATCAGTCGCTGTGGAAGGACGGCGGTTCCTTGATGTACGACGAGACCGGATACGCCGGCCTGTCGGACACTGCCCGTCACTACATCGGTGGCCTGCATACCACGCGCCGGCGCTGCTGGCGTTCACCAACCCGACGGTGAACTCCTACAAGCGGCTGGTCCCGGGTTACGAGGCCCCGATCAACCTGGTCTACAGCCAGCGCAACCGGTCGGCGTGCGTGCGTATCCCGATCACCGGCAGCAACCCGAAGACCAAGCGGCTGGAGTTCCGTTGCCCCGACTCGTCGGGCAACCCGTACCTCTCGTTCGCGGCCCAGCTGATGGCCGGCCTGGACGGGATCAAGAACAAGATCGAGCCACCACCCCCGGTCGACAAGGACCTCTACGAGCTACCGCCGGACGAGGCCGCGGAGATTCCGCAGGCACCCACTCAACTGGCGGCCGTGATCGACCGGCTGGAAGAGGATCACGAATATCTCACTGAGGGAAGCGTTTTCACTCCCGACCTGATCGAGACATGGATCAGCTTCAAACGTGACTACGAGCTCGCGCCGTTCAACCTGCGGCCGACGCCGTACGAATTCGAGCTCTACTACGACGTCTGAGTCACGCGCGCACCGTGGGACGACTCTTCCACCACGCGAAACCGGCGAAGGTCAACCCCAGCACAGCCAACATGGCCATATCGAAAAACCATGCCGACTCGGCGCGGCGCCAGTGGGGGTCGTTCGCGATTCCGACCACGAGGTGGGTCAGATCCGCGGTCGACGCGGTGGCCGCGAAACCCCATCGCCCGGGCGTGAACCAGGCGAGGATTTCGAACAGCGGCCGGTCCGTCACCGGGATGAACCCACCGGCGAGCACCAGTTGCGTCATCAAGGTCATCGCCAGCAGCACGATCACCTGGTCACTGGTGCGCGCCAACGCCGAAATCGCAAGCCCCGCAACCATCGCCACCACGCAGGTAGCCGCCACGCCAACGAACAGCTCCAACATCGGGCTGCCCAGTGCCGCCGCCCCCGACGGCCCAGGCTTGCCGATCCCGGGTGCCGTGACGAGCAGAACCAGGATCGCCGACTGTAAAGTCGCGGCCCCGCCGAACACTACGATCTTCGCCAGAAGGTATGCGGAGGTGGATAATCCAGCGGCTTGCTCGCGATGGAAGATTGCGCGTTCGCCGACGAGGTCGCGTGCGGTGAGCGTGACGCCCATCAGGATTGCGGCGAAGCTCATCAACGCAATGACGTGCTTCGCCTCGAACGGTACGGACCCGTCCGCGTGGCCGAGCCCGGCATGACCGGCGACGGTCAGGGGCAGCAGCCCGACGATGAACGGCAGTGCGGCCAGGAAAACGAAGTAACCGCGGTTGGCGACCAGGAGTCGCACCTGCCGGCGTGCCAGCGTCCACAGCTGGCGCCATCGGCCGGGACCTGCGGGTTCACTCCGTTGCGCGGGCTGATGGCAGATGACCTGAATCGCCGTGAGTGCGTCCTGCGATCCCATGCCGTGCATGAAACGACGTCGCATCCCGTCGGGATCGGCGCAGACGATGCTGAAGATGTCGGCCCAGTCGCGGGCGCCGATCGCCGACCCGATCTCGCCCGGGCGGCCGCAGAATGCCGTCTTGCCACCGGGTGCCAGCAGCAGTACCTGGTCGCAGACATCGAGAAACGTCAACGAATGCGTCACCACTACAATCACCCGACCCGCGTCGGCGAGCCGGCGCAGCGTGGTCATGACGGCGCGGTCCAGCGCGGGATCGAGGCCCGTCGTGGGTTCGTCGAGCACCAGTAGCGAGGGACGTGTCAACAGCTCCAAGGCAATTGACACGCGCTTGCGCTGCCCGCCCGACAACTTTTCGATGCGGGTCGCGGTGTAGGTCGTCAGCTCGAGTTCCTCGAGTACCGAGGCGATTACCTGACGGCGATCGCACGCGGCCGTGTCGGCGGGCATCCGCAGTTCGGCCGCGAATTCCAGCGCCTGCCCGACGGTCAGCCGGGGATGGACCACGTCGTCCTGCGGCACCATCCCGATCCGGTGGCGCAACGACTTGCTCGACGCGGTGTGCAGGTCGCGCCCGTCCAACGCCACCGCTCCGCCGCTCGGACGCGCCGCCCCGGTGATCACTCGGGCAAGAGTGGACTTGCCCGCACCCGAAGGGCCGATCACCGCCGTCAAGGTGCCGGGACGTGCGGCGAACGAAATCTGGTCCAGTGCAACAATATTGCGTTCGAGAGTAAGACTCACGTCGCGTACGTCGAGCCCACCGACCATCGTCGCCCGCGGGATACGGGTGGTGATTGTGGGTGCCACAGAACAGGTCATCTGATTCCTCATCCGAGTAGGTAGGCCAGCGGGAGTACTAGCAGCAACGAGTCGATCCGATCGAGCAGTCCTCCGAAGCCCGGCAGCCAGCAGCCGGCGTCCTTGACTTGGGCTTGACGCTTGAACATGGACTCGAGCAGGTCGCCGAAAACCCCACCGATGGAAACGGCGACGAGCAGTCCGATCGAAATGGTGCCCAACAGTGAGAGGATGACGGACGCCCCGATGATCGCGCCGACCATCCCGCCGACCGTCTTGTTGGGGCTTAACGGAGACAACGGCCGACGCGCCCACGCCATGCGGCGCAACCCCTTTCCGCCACACCAGGCGGCGACGTCGGTGGCCGCGACGGCAAAGCACAGTAAATACGTGTCCGGCCACACCATGACGAGGTGCGCTAGCGACCAGCAGATCCACACCGATCCGAACCCCGCGAACGCCGTGCGCTTGGCGCCGTGCTCGACATCCCCGCCGAACACCGAGGGCAGCGCGCACAGCAGCACGGCGGCGGGCGCGAGCTGCAACAGCGACGGGCGCAACCAGGCGGCGATCGGGTAGAGCACCGCCAGCGCTACAAGCACACAGGTATCGAGTCGGCGCAGCCTCACCAATCGCGCGTATTCGATCACCGCGACAACGGCCAGTGCCGCCGCCAGTGCCGCGGTGGTGCCGTGACCAAGCCACACCGGGAGGCCAACCGCGGGCGCGATGAGCGCCCAGGTACGCCATTTCTGGATCAGCTCCCGCTTGCGCGAGACCAGGACGACGATGCCGGCCAGCGCCAGGATCGCCACCGTGACCCACAGCAGAAAAACGGCCCGGGAGTAGAGGTGGATGTGCATCGGGCCCAGGTCGACGTGGAGCGGCATCCGCCGATCGCGGTGGACGAACGATAGGTACTTCTCGACGATCGTCATGTCAGGACGCGAGCGCGTAGCGGTCGACGAGCTCGGCCCCCGCGTCCTCGCGCAAGGCCAGTACGTGTGCCCGCAGCTGCGGGGCCGACGTGGTGTGTGGGTCGAGCGGCGCACCGATCTGAACGCGCATCGGGGCGGGGGAGTAGCGGCCGTTCTTAGGCAGTACGTCCGCGGTGCCCGCGATCGCGACGGGCAAGATCGGTACACCGCAATCGCAGGCCAATCGCAGTGCGCCGGAACGGAACTCACCGATGGTGTCGTCGGTCGACCGGGTTCCCTCCGGGTAGATGACGACCGTGCGTCCGGCTTTCAGCGCGGGGCCCGCCGCTGCGAGCAGTGCGGCATAGGTGCCGTCACCGGAGCGCCGCACCGGCAGGACGCCGATCAGTGAGGTCGCCACGGCGCGCCGCGTGGGTACGGCGAACCAATAGTCGGCCGCCGCGCCGATCACCGGCCGGGTCGCGGGCGGCAGCGCCGCCAGCAGCACCGCGGAGTCGGCATGCGAGCTGTGATTGGCTACGACCACGCAAGCGCCTGTGGCGCGCCAGCGTCCGCTGACGGTCAGGCCGCCCGAGGCGGCGCACACGGTCCGCCAGAGCCCGTGCCGAAGCACGCTCGGCATCCGGTTCGCGGTCATGCTGCCACTGCCGCGAGGGGTCGCGTGACGAGGTTCAACGGTCGGGTGATCGTGTTGATCGGCTGCGTGACCACGTCGATCGGCTGCGTGACCGCGTCGAAGTGCTCCACCAAGACAACGCGCTGAGGCTTCAGCTCGCGGCGCGCCGCCCGCAGCCGCAGCACCGTGGTGATCAGTGAACCGTTCACCAACTGCGCCAGCAGTACCGGCATGACGACCGGGAACGCCGTGGCCAGCACCACGAACAGGCAGCGCTCGGTCTTGCCGAGCGGGCCACCGTTGCGGCGTGTGGCGCCGGCGGCCGCCGCGGCCAGCGATGCGAACGTCGGAAGAGTCGCGGCCAGCGTGGCGACCAACACCTGAAACACCAGCCAGGACAGCCAGTGCAGTCCGGGGCCATGCTGCCGGGCCGCCCACACCGCCAGACCGGCGAAGGCGAACAGGTCCGCCGTTCGGTCGCCGAGCTCGTTGACGACGAACCCCCAAGGCCGGCTGACGCCACGAGCGCGGGCCACCGCGCCGTCGAGGTTGGCCCCGGCCAGCCGCAACACCATGAACAGCGCCGCGAGCGGCCAGCAGCCGAACGCGACCGCCACTCCGGCAGCCGCAGCCGCGGTCACGCCGGCCGCGGTGAACACATCCGGCGAGACCTGCCGCGCCACAGCGGCGTCGACGATGGGCGTCAAACGCCGGGTAAACCACGGCTTGAGCGCGTAGAGGCTGGTCACGGCCGGGGCTCCTTTCGTATGGTGCCGATTTGTTGTGCATTCGCTGCCTGGGTGGCCTTGCGATTGCGACGAGTACATACGGCGACCATGACTACCGATCCCAATAACGGTCGGCAGGACAACCGCGCCAGCCTGTAGGAAGATGAAGCGATGCGAGGGGTAATCGTTTTTGCGGGCGTTGCTGCTGTTATCGCCGTTGCTGCACCGGCTCAGGCCGATCCGAGTCCGGATTCGAACTTTTTGACCCAGCTGAAGAATGCCGGCATCACCTATCAGACCCCGAGCATCGCCATCGGGGTGGGCAAGAGCGAATGCAAACTAATGGACGAAGGCATGCCCGAGACCGAGGTCATCAAGGACTTGGAGGAGAGCAATCCTGCGTTCAAGGGGGACAGCCCCGTCCAGTTCACCTCGATCGCGGTGAACACCTACTGCCCTCAACATGCCGGCGAACTGACTAACCAACTGCCGGCGTCATCGTAGGTCTGGTCTGGCAGGCCGGGGCCGGCGCTACCTGACCGACCGCGCGTCTCCGGCTGGCCGCGTTCCTAATTCGACGGGTAGCCGTTTGAATCCGTGCAACGTGACCAGCTCGAGCGGTTCGGGCTGGTCACGCAGGCTCAGGCTCGGGAAGCGCTCGAAGAGGGTGCGCAGCGCGATGACGCCCTCGATTCGTGCCAGGGCGGCGCCGAGGCAACCGTGGATGCCTGAACCGAACGCGACATGCTCTCGCGCGTTGGATCGGGTGATGTCGAACCGGCCGGGGTCGCTGAATACGCGTGGGTCGCGGTTGGCGCCGCCCATCAACAGCACGAACATTGAGCCGGCGCGGATGTGCTCTCCGGCGATGTCGGCGTCGCGCTGCGCGGTGCGCACCAGCATCTGCACCGGACTCTCGAATCGCAGAATCTCTTCGACCGCCGACGGCCAGAGCTCTGGATCTTCGCGTAGCAGGGCAAGCTGCCGGGGATGCGCAAGCAGCAGGACGATTCCGTTGCCGATCAGATTCACCGTCGTCTCGAACCCGGCGCCGACCAGAAGCGCTGCGTTGGCGGCGAATTCGCGATGGGTCAGCTCGCCGCCGGCGGCCACGCGGCCGAACGGGTCGTTGTGCGAGTCACCCTCACGCGCTCGTTCGATGAATTCGGCGGCGTAGCGGTCGACTTCCTTTAACCGCTCGACGGCGTGGCGAAACGTCTTCCAGCTGGTACCGAAATCCAAGAGCGGCGCCAAGCTGTAGCCCCACTCGCGCACCTGCGGGCGCGCATCGATTGGCAACCCGAGGATCTCGGTGATCACCGCGACCGGCAATTCGGTGGCAAAGTCGGCGACCAGGTCGGGCCGTGGGTTGCGTTGTAGGCCATCGAGCAATTCGGCAGTGATTTCACCGACTCGAGCACTGAGCCTGTCGATGGCCCGTGGTGTGAAACTCTGCGCAAACAAACGCCGATAACGGGTGTGATCCGGCGGATTCGACATCACCATGGCTGGACGCTCCACCGGGTTGGGCAGGCCGGGGTCCGTTCGCTCCAGTAATGCCGGAAAGGGCTGGGGGAGCGGGGCATTCACGATGTTGGTGACCCCGAACCGGTCGTCGCGTAACACCGCCCGGCAGATTTCGTGGTCGGCGCTCACCCACACGAACGGCCGCCGCAACAGGCGGCCCTGTTGCCTGATGTCCTCGATGAGGCGATACATCTCGTCTCCGCTGGCCCGGCCCAGCAGAAACCGGGCCAAGGGTTGTCCGCGGCGAGCCTGCACCGCCAAGAACGCGCGCGGAGCGCCATACCTGGCGATCCAGCGAAACCGGGTGCTCGTCTGGATAGCAATCCTCCTCGGGAGCGTTTATCGGCACGACCTAAATCAGTCCCACGGTACGGCAGCCGGTGTGATCTGGTTGGCCGTCTCCTAACGGAAGTAGGCCACACCTGCAACATCACCATCGCGAAAGCGACGGCCACCGTTTGAAAAGGCGATAGCGCATTCGATAGTACGTTTCAGATATGTTCTAGCCCAACCCTTTTTAGTGCTGATGCGGCCGGCTGGTCGACGACTACTACCGGCTCTCCGTCCACCGATCCAAAGCCGTCTGCGCCACTCGCCCGGTTCGAGGATCGTGTCACCATCGAGCGGATCCTGGGCCGGCTCAAAGATATTCGGATCGACGAAGCACGGCACGGTTTGTTGATCCTGCCCGTGGCGATGCTGTTCGCTCAGTTCGCGCCGCGCCTGGTGGTTCCGGTTCTGATGCTCGGCGGCGTCTACTCGTGCTATGAGGGCGCCGAGAAGGCTTGGTGGGTTGGTTAGGGCCCGCTAGCGACCAGGTTGCTGTTCTGTGGGCAGTAAGCGTGCACCGAGATGGTCACGTACGTCTCGGCGTGGCTGCCCAGCGCGGGGTTGCTCGCGCGGAAATCCGCGATGATCTGCTGCACCGTCATGCCCAGACGGATGTTCTCGCACACCATCTTGCCGTTGTAGATGGCGGCATCCGGATTGGCGAACGAGATTCCTTGATCGTTGAGGTCCTGAACGTACTTGTTGTCCTGACTCGGTGTCGACACGATTGATGACGGGGCGGCCGTCGATGCCGTCGCTGGGGCCGCCTTGGAGGTCGGTGCCGTGGTGGGTGCGGGCGCCGCGGCCTTGGGATGCGTAGTCAACAGCGAACGCCCAAGGACGATTGCACCGGCGATCACGAGCCCGGCCGCGAGCAGGGCGGCCGCGGTACGCCAGGTGGCGCGCCATGATTGGCGCGGGCCCACCGCGTCGCCCGAGGTATCGACGTCGTCATCGCCGCGCGACCACGCCAGACCGGCCGAGTTGGCCGACGTGACCGCCTCGGGTTCCGCGGCAGTGGGCGCGGCGGCGGTCTCGCTCTCGGCCAGCCCGGCAGTCT
Organism: Mycobacterium stomatepiae; assembly: GCF_010731715.1. Taxonomy (NCBI): domain Bacteria; kingdom Bacillati; phylum Actinomycetota; class Actinomycetes; order Mycobacteriales; family Mycobacteriaceae; genus Mycobacterium; species Mycobacterium stomatepiae. The sequence continues at coordinate 2,116,033 of NZ_AP022587.1, read as the reverse complement.
TGTCGGTAGCGGGTACCGGCTCGGACATGACGGCCATGGTAGCGGCCGCGAGCGACGGTGCGGCGTCTTAGTCGGGCGCCCGGGTGCCGAGCAGGGCGCGCACCATCGGGCGGGGCCCCTCGGACCGGAGCAGGTAGCTGGCCGGCCGCGGCCGCACCTTCAACGGCCACCAGAACCAGCGTCTCAGCAGCGCGGCGATGGAGGGCGTCATGAAGGCGCGCACGATCAAGGTGTCGAACAGCAGGCCCAGACCGATCGTGGTCCCGATTTGGCCGATCACCGTCAGGTCGCTGACGACCATGGAGGCCATCGTGACGGCGAATACCAGGCCGGCGGCCGTGACGACCTTTCCGGTACCGCCCATCGCCCGGATGATGCCCGTATTGATACCGGCGCCGAGCTCTTCTTTCATCCGAGAGACAAGCAGCAGGTTGTAGTCGGACCCCACCGCCAACAAGATGATGACGGACATCGGCAACACGAGCCATTCCAGCCCGAGCCCGATGATGTGCTGCCAGAGCAGCACCGACAGTCCGATCGACGCCCCCAGCGACGTGACGACCGTACCCACGATCACCATCGCCGCGACAAAGCTTCGCGTGATCATCAGCATGATCGCGAAAATGAGACAGAGCGAAGCGATTCCGGCGATCATCAGGTCATATTGGGAGCCGTCTTGCAAGTCTTTGTAGGTGGCCGAGACGCCGCCGACATAAATGCTGGTGTTCTCCAGCGGTGTGGACTTTAGCGCCTCCTCGGCCGCGGTCTTGATCGCCTTGACGCGCGCGATGCCTTCGGGAGTGGCGGGATCTCCCCTATCCGAAATGGTCATGCGCGCCGCTTTCCCATCCGGCGACATGAACAGCCCCATCACGCGCTGGAAGGTGGGGTTCTTGAAAATCTCCGGCGGCAGGTAGAAGGTGTCGTCGTTTTTCGCCGCGTCGAACGCCTCGCCCATCTCCGTCGAGATATTCCCCTGCGAATCGGCTTGGCCGATGATGCCGGTCATGGTCGAATGCATGGTCAGCATCATGGTGCGCATGCTCTTCATGGTTTCGATCTGAATCGGAAGCTCGGCGGCCAGCTTCGGCATCAGCACGTCGATCTTGTCGATGTTGATGACCAGCTCGCCCAGCTTGTCGTTGATCGCGTCGATGCCGTCGAACGAATCGAAAAGCGATCTGATCGCAAAGCAGATGGGGATGTCGTAGCAGTGCTTTTCCCAGTAGAAGTAGCTGCGGATCGGTCTCAGGAAATCCTCGAAGTTCGAGATCTGGTCTCGTAGTTCGCCGGTGATCGCCTGGACTTCGTGCGTTCGGCCGGCCAGGTCATGCGTCACCGCGTTGAGTTGGAGTATCAGGTGGTACAGCGTTGTCGTGATTCTGATCGATTTGTTCAGCTCATCGGCCTGCAGCAGCATGTCGTTCATGCGGGCTTTTTGATATTCGAGGTTCACCAATTGGCTTGCGTTCATGACGCCGAACCTGAACGGAATCGTCGTGTGCGCCATCGCGGTCCCCGCGGGCCGGGTGACGGACTGCACCCGGGAGACGCCGGGGACCGCGAGAACACCCTTGGCCAGTCGCTCCAGCACCAGAAAATCTGACGGATTGCGCATATCGTGATCGGCCTCGATCAACACGAACTCGGGCAACATTCGGCCCAGCGGAAAGTGCCGAATTGCGGCCGAATAGCCCTGGTTGGTCGGGAGGTCATCGGGGAGATACACGCGATCGTGGTAGTTGGTCGTGTACCCCGGCAGCGCGAGCAGGCCCACCAGAGTGACGGCACATGCCGCGGCGAAAATGGGTCCTGGCCACCGGACGACCGCCGTGCCGATCCGGCGCCAGCGCCGATCCGTGCTCGTTCGCCGGGGCTCCAACAGACCGACTCGGCCACCGATGGCAAGAACCGCCGGAACCAGCGTGAGCGCGATCGCCACCGCAACGAGCATGCCGACCGCGCAGGGGATACCGATCGTCTGGAAATAGGGCATCCGGGTGAAGCTGAGGCAGAAAACAGACCCGGCGATCGTCAATCCGGACGCCAACACAACCTTGGCCGTGCTGCGGTACGTCGTGAAGTACGCCGTCGCCGGATCTTCTCCGGCCTGGCGGGCCTCCTGATAGCGGCCGACGAAAAAGATGCCGTAGTCCGTTCCCGCCGCGAGCGCGAGAGTGATCAGCAGATTAGCGGCGAAAGTGGAAAGACTGATGGCGCCGATGTTCCCAAGGAATGCGACGATTTGGCGCGCCACCTGCAGTTCTATTCCGACCATCAGCAGCAGCAAGATGACCGTGATAAGTGAACGGTAGACCAGCAGCAGCATGATGAAGATCACCGCGAGGCTCACCAGCGTGACCTTGAGGATCGTCTTCTGACCGCTGTGATTCAGGTCCGAAATGAGCGGCGCGGGGCCGGTGACGTAGACCTTGACCCCGGCCGGCGGAGGCATCCGGTCCACGATGTTGCGGACGGCGTCGGCTGACTCATTCGCCAGGCTCGTGCCCTGGTTGCCGGCCAGCTTGAGCTGCACGTATGCGGCTTTACCGTCCTCGCTTTGCGCGCCGCTCGCGGTGACCGGGTTTCCCCACAGGTCCTGAATGTGCTGGACATGGTCCGGATCGCTTTCCAATTGCTTGAGCAATTGGTTGTAGTAGTGGTGAGCATCGTCGCGCAGCGGCTGCTGGCTTTCCAGGACGATCATCGCCAAGGCGTCGGAATTGGATTCCTTGAAGTCCTGGCCCAAGCGCTGCATGGCCTGGATTGACGGCGCATCTTTGGGGCTCAGCGACACCGAGCGCTCTTGCTCCACCTTCTCGAGCGAGGGGATGGCCATCGTCACGATCACGGTGAGGGCCAGCCACGCCAAGATGATGGGCACAGACATCCGATGGATCGTCCGCGCGACAAAGGGCGTTCGACGTTCACCGTCGACTCGTGGATCCGTCATAGGGCCCACAGCCAGCAGAAGTTGTCGGCGTTCACGTCAGTCGTGATCCCTTCGGGCCACGCTGTCCTCCCCGGTGCGCCAGCAGCCGCTGTCACTATTTCTCGTCTCCTCGGTGATGCGGTCAACCTGCCGCGAGGGCAGGTGATGTCCAGGCAACGCTTCCAAAGTCTCTCATTGATGAATCGACGGCGACAGGAAACCTATTACAGCCTACGGCCGCCGCCAGCGCTCGTTGGCGTCTGCCAGTCTTGTGAGCTGCGGTAACGGGTTCAAGTATGTCGATCGGATGGCGGCACCTCTGATCGGCAAGTAAGTTCGCGAGGGGGTTATTCGGGCTGTTTCGGCGCGAAGTCTCGCGCGAGGACGGGTAGTAATGCACTGGGCGATCACGGGCGCGACCGGGTTTCTCGGGATTCACATCCTGGGAGAACTCCTTCGCGGGGATGAGACGTTCACGCTGCTTACCCGGCCGCAGTCGGACCCAATCACTCGCATCGGCAAGGCCCTCCCGCTGGCCGTCACCGATGGGCGGGTGTGGACCGAGGACGAGCTGCGCCAACGACTCACCGTTGTGCCGGTGGACCTCGCCGCACCCAAATTGGGGCTGTCCGAGGGCCGATTCCAGGAACTCGCCGACAGCGCCGACGCTATCCTGCACTGCGCCGGCAGCATCGAGCTCGACGCCGACCTAGCCGACCTGCGCAGTACCAACGTCGGTGGGACCACTCGCATCCTCGAACTCGCCGAGGCCGGATCGCGCGAGCCGGATCTGTTCCATGTGTCGACCGCTTTCGTCGCCGGGAAGCGGAAGTCGGGTCTCATCTGCGAGACGGAGCTGGGCGACGAACAAGGGCTCGAGAACAACTACGAGCAGTCCAAATTCGAGTCCGAGTCGCTGGTACGGGACTGGGCGCGGCGGACCGGGCGCCGGGTCGTGGTGCTGCGGCCGAGCGCCCTGATCGTCAATCGCCCACCGCATCCGGACTTCCCCCTGCACCCGCTTTCCTTTCTGTCCACGTCGGCGGACAGCGGCATGCGCCTGTTCTCGGTCTCCGGGCGGCCGTTGCGCACCAAAATGTCGATCAGGCTCAGGGGGGATCACAACGGCCATCTGAACTACATGCCGGCCGACGAAGCCGCCGACGAGATGGTCCGCTTGATGCGGCTGGCCCCCGGCGGCCTGAGCACCTATCACGTCGTCCACCACCACGACGTCGCGGTGCAAACGCTGGTGGACTTGTTCAACGCGCTCTCGCCGATCCCTCTGACGCTGGTGGAGGGCCCGATCGAGGGCCCCAATCTGCTGGAACGACGGCTGCGGTGGGCCAGCGGGTTTTTCCCGTACCTCGGGCACAGCCGGACCTACGACACGACCGGTACGCGAGCGGTGATTGGCGAGCCACACCGCGAGACGATCGTCGACTTCGACTATCTGCTGGGCAGCGTCGGGCGGTACAAGCGCTACCTCACGATCAAACCCGAGAAGCACGAACCCCGGGAGTCGACGGTCGCACCCCTGGTGGCTGTCGGAGGTCCATTCGACGTCACCGCGCACGCCGCCGACCGGGTGCGCCCCATTCGGGGGCTGACGTTCATCGTCACGGTCGGACGCAGCGGATCGACTGCGCTGTCGCGAGTCCTCACCGCTCACCCAGATGTGCTCAGCCTCAACGAGTTCTACCTCTCGGTGCGCGCGTCGTCGGCCGCCGACCAGGTGCTGTCCGGCGAACAGTTCTGGCGGATGCTGGCCGAGCCGCACCCGATCTTCGACTCCATGGTCCGCGGCGGTTCGGCCATGCCGGAGTTCATCTACCCGCGCCTGCAGGGAACCCGATTCGATGCGGGCACGACCGGGATCCCCGCGATTTCCATGATGACGCTGCCGCATCTTTCGTCGGACCCCGACGGCGTGTTCGATGCCCTCGCCGCGGAGATTCCGGCGTGGCCTGAGCAAACGTCGCGGCGGCACTACCAGCAGCTCTTCGCTTGGCTTGCAAGGCATTTCGGTGGGACCGTGGTGGTGGAGCGGTCAGCCATGTCGTTGAGCAGTGTCCCGTGGCTGCGTGAGACGTTCCCCGACGCGAAGTTCGTGCACCTGTACCGCAATGGGCCGGACACGGCGGTCTCGATGAGCGAACACACCGGATTCCGTTTGATGGCGCTGATTCAAGACGCGCTGGAGCTCCTCGATCTCGACCCGGAGCGTCGACACCCCGGCCTGCGGCTGGATCCGACGGCGATACCGATCGAGCTCGCGTCCCTGGTCGGCGACACCTGCGAGGTCGACACCCTGATGGGCCAGAACCTGCCCATCGCCCGCTTCGCCCGGATGTGGAGCGAACTGATCGTCACCGGCGAATCCGAGCTCGCCGACCTGCCCGCGGGCCGCTACCTGCCGCTGTCCTACGCGGACCTGGTCGCCGACACCCGGTCGTCTCTGGCGCGGCTGGCTAGTTTCCTCGATGTGGCGGCTGACCCGAAGTGGCTCGAATTCGGCAGCAGCGTCATCGACCCGAAGTTCACCGGCGCCTCGGCTCGGTTGTCCGCCGACGAGCTGAAAGCTGTCGTCGAAACCTGCGCTCCTGGCGCGGCCTGCCTTGCGAAACACGCCGTCGGCGCCGGGGCGGACGGGGTTACCGCGGCCCGGTGAGGCAGGGATAGGCTGCGGCCATGCCGATCGACCGTGCCGCGCTCATCGCGGGCAGTATCCGACTCGCTTCGGATGTCCACTTTCTCGTTGATCCCCTCGGTGCGAACAAGCTCTGGGGCGACCCCGGGGAGCCGACTCCGACGGCGCGACTACTGCTGCGATCGATGGGTTACCGCGACGCGTTGATCGGCGGGTTGCTTGCCTCAGCCGCGTTGCGCGGCAAGAACACTCGCGGGTGGTTCCTGGCGTCCGGCGGGGCCGACGCGTCGGATCTGCTGGGTGGCCTGAGTGTGCACAGCGAGCTCAAGCGCTCACAACAGCTGATCGGCCTGGGCGGCGCCGTCATTGGAATCGGCGTCGGGTTGTGGGGGGCGGCGCGGCGCGGGCCCACCGCAGCCGAGATGCCGGCCGGCTGAGGCCAGAGTCGGCGGCTTGAACCCGCGACCATTGGCCCTGTTCGCGTGCGGTCATGTCGTTCGATGTGATCGCGCCGAAGCGGGCGGCATCGCGTTCGAACCGCTCGGCCGCGTCGGGTAAGGCATCCGGGCCCTCGAGCCGGAAGCAACTCGGCGCAAGCGGGCCGAACAGCAATGCACGGCGCAGCCGCGGCCAGTTGTCCAGGCTGGGCTCGACCCCGGCGGCGCGGGCGAAGGTCAGCGCCGCGAGGTCCATCCGGGTCTTCTGCGACGTTCCCCGATTGGCGCGATAGGCATCGATCGCCGAGCGTTGGTCGCCCTCCGCGATTGCCGGGATCGCACCGCCCCACGTGTACGCGATCCATCTGGCCTGAAGTTCCAGCGGCACAAAGTATCCGCCCGACTGGTCCCATAGGCCCATGAACGCCAAGCCCGGCAGGTCGGGATGAAACGTGTAGCGGTCGGCGTCCAGGTGCATCGCGTCGAGGTCGAGTACCGCCCGGATGTCGTCACTGAGGAACGGCAGACTAAGCCGGAAGCCGGTGCCGAAGATGATCCCGTCGAACTGCTCGGCATGCCCGTCGGCGAAAGTCACGGTGCAACCCGCGACGGATTTCATCCAGGGGTGCACCGAGATTCGGCCCTCGGCAACCAATGGAAGATAGTGCTGGCTCAGCGTCACGCCCGCCGTCGACAACGAGGGATCGGGTGCGGGCGCGCCGTACTGATCGGGGCTGCCCGCGGCGCTTACGACGATCTCCTTGAGCATCTGGTCGATCTCGGCGGCGGCCAGATGCTCGGTCGCCAGGGCGCCGTGGCGGGTGTAGAGCCGGTGGTCGGAGGGGACACCCGCGACGAACTTCGGCGCGATATAGCGTTGCCGCCGCTGGGTGACGACGACGCGCGCTGCACCGAGCTCGGCGAGCTCCGACGCGATTTCCAGGGCACTGATCGCGCAGCCCGCGACGAGAACTCGTTTACCGCGATAGGTGGATCCATCGCGATAGCGATAAGTGGAGATGGCCCCGGCGGGGCCGGAGAAGGTCTCGAGACCCGGCACGGTCGGAATGGCGGGGGCATGAAATCGCCCGCTGGCCACCACAACTCGCTCGAAGTGCCGGTCGGTGCCGGTGTGCCTCACCACCCAGCCGGCTGGATCCCGCCTGATCAGTTCGACCGGGGCGCCCAGCCGGATACGTGACGTGAGGCCGAACGTGTCGGCATAGCGATGCAGGTAATCGAGGACCTCGCGGTTGGACAGATAGACGTGGTCCGTCGTGTGCTCGAGGTCGCTGAAGGCGGTGACGGTGCGACTGCTATTGGTATGCATGCTCGGCCACACGCCGCTGCGGCCATGCAGGCCCGCCCACTGCCCGCCCAGCGTCGGGGCCCGCTCGAAGATGATCGGCTCGAATCCTTGCCGTAAGAGCCAACGCGCGGCGACCAGCCCACTGGGCCCGGCGCCGATCGCCGCAACGTTTTTCGTCATCGGACAAACTGTCGCACGACTTCGGCCCGTGAGGAATCTGATCGATGACACGTGAGCCTCGATGCGGTTGACTGATGATCGTCATCCGGCGAGGGGAGCAGACATGGGTTTGGGTGTGCTGACGTTTGTCACCGACGAGGGCATCAGCCCGGTCGAGCTGGGAAGGGGACTCGAGGAGCGAGGGTTCGAGTCGCTGTTTTTGGCCGAGCACTCCCACATTCCCGTCGATACGAAAAGTCCCTACCCGAGCGGCGGCCCGATTCCGGCGAAGTACTACCGCACGCTGGATCCGTTCGTGGCGCTGACGGCTGCTGCGGTCGCGACGCAAAACCTGCTGGTGGGCACCGGCATAGCGCTGATCCCGCAGCGCGATCCGATCTACACCGCCAAAGAAGTCGCATCGCTGGATCTGGTGTCGCAGGGACGATTTCGCTTCGGCGTGGGTGTGGGATGGCTGCGCGAGGAAATCGCGAACCACGGGGTGAATCCCGCGGTTCGAGGACGCGTGGTCGACGAACGACTGGACGCGCTGATTCAAATCTGGACGCAGGAAAAGGCGGAATTCCATGGGGAATTCGTCGACTTCGACCCGATTTACAGCTGGCCCAAGCCGGTGGAGCAACCGTATCCGCCGCTTTACCTCGGTGGGGGGCCGGCGGGTTTCAAACGCATCGCCCGGCTCCATGCGGGCTGGCTCTCGATGACACCGTCGGCATCCGAACTCGCGCCCGCGCTCGAGCAGCTGCGCGAGGTGGCCGGTCCGGATGTCCCTTCGATCAACTTCCATGGCGGAGAACCGACGGCCAAAGAGCTACAGGGTTACCTCGATATCGGCGCCGAGCACATCTTAGTGGAGCTGCCCACCGAACCCCGAGACGAGACGCTCCGCCATTTGGACGGGCTGCAGGCCGAGTTCGCAAAGTTCGCGTAAAACTAAGTGCCGCAGAAGGTTTGGTAGCGCCGAAATCTTCGGGGGCCGGGCTCGCATAACGCTCGAACCCCGGTCGTTCGTCATAGGGATTGGTCACGGCGTCCAGCAGCTGCTGCACCGGGCCGAGATCGCCGGCCGTCGCGGCGGTCAAGGCCTCCTCGACGAGGTGGTTACGCGGAATGTAGATCGGGTTGGCGTGATCCATCGATGCGGCGTCGGGGTCCAACGCGCGCCAGCGCGACAGCCACTCGTCGAAGCCGGCCAGGTTGACGAAGAGACCGCGCGCGGGCTCGGCGTCGCCCCGGGCGGCCCGGCCGAGGTGACGGAAGAACGACGTGTAGTCGACGTGGCTTTCCTTGAGCAGGGACAGCAAGTCGTCGACCAACGGCGCGGCGTCGACGTTCTCCGGTAACCCGAGTTTGGCGCGCATGCCGGACGACCACGTGGCGTCGTACTCGGTTTGGAAGACGCCGAACGCCTGCTCGGCGAACGCGATTCCCTCCTCGACGTTGTCGGCCAGCAACGGAAGCAGGGCCTCGGCGAACCGGGCGAGATTCCAACCCACGATGGCGGGCTGATTGCCGTAGGCGTAGCGCCCCCAGTGGTCGATCGAGCTGAAGACCGTGTCCGGGTCGTAGGCCTCCATGAACGCGCACGGACCGTAATCGATCGTTTCGCCGGAGATCGTGGTGTTGTCGGTGTTCATCACTCCATGGACGAATCCGATCAGCATCCATCGCGCGACCAGGGCGGCCTGGACACCGACCACCGACTCGAATAGTGCTCGGTAAGGATGTTCGGCCTCCGCCGCCCCGGGATGGTGGCGGGCGATCGCATGGTCGGCCAGGCGCCGCAGCAAGTCGACGTCGCGGGTAAGGGCGGCGTACTGGAAGCTGCCGATGCGGAGGTGGCTGCTGGCGACGCGGACGAGCACGGCACCCGGCAGGAGTGTGTCGCGCTGGATCGGCCGGCCGGTGGCGACCACCGCCAGGGAGCGTGTCGTCGGCACGCCCAGCGCGTGCATCGCCTCGCTGATCACGTATTCACGCAGCATCGGGCCCACCGCCGCGAGGCCGTCGCCACCGCGGGCGAACGGGGTTGGGCCGGAGCCCTTCAGGTGGACGTCGCGAACCCGTCCGTGGTCGTCGACTAGCTCACCGAGCAGCAGCGCGCGTCCGTCGCCCAGCCGGGGCTGCAGGCCACCGAATTGGTGGCCGGCGTAGGCCTGCGCCACCGGAACCGCGCCGGCGGGTAACAGGTTGCCGACGAGAAATCGCACCCCGTCGCTGCTCCGCAGCCAGGCCGCGTCCAGACCCAGTCCCGCGGCCAGCGGCTCGTTGAGGAGAAGCAGCTGTGGGTCCGGGGTCGGCTCGGACTGCCAGCGGACACCCATCTCGGGCAGCTCGCGCGCGAAGCGGTCTTGCAGGGGGACGCTGATCTCCGATGCAACACTCACGCCCCCAGGTTACGAGCATCGGTTTCTATCGCGGGTGTGGCTAGGCTGTTGGGATGAGCGCCAAACGGCGTATCCGGGTCGAGCGGATCTATCAAGACGTCGACCCCGACGACGGCCAGCGCGTCCTGGTCGATCGCATCTGGCCGCGGGGAATCCGCAAGGACGACCCGCGGGTGGGCATCTGGTGCAAGGACGTTGCGCCGTCGAAGGAACTCCGCGAGTGGTATCACCACCAACCGGAACGTTTCGACGAATTCGCGTCGCGCTACCGGGCAGAGCTGGGCGATAACGCAGCGTTCGACGAGCTTCGCAAGCTGACCGAGCACGGCGTCGTGACCCTGGTCAGCGCCACCCGCGAACTGGACGGAAGCCACGCGGCGGTCCTGGCGAAATTACTCAAAGGCCATTGAAATTCGGCGTGAGACGATCGTGCGATGCAGCTCGGATTGCACGCACTGGGAATCGGGGCCGGCGCCGACCGGGCGGTGATCGCGCCGTCGCCTCCTGCGCCGACGAATACGGCTTTGCCACCCTCTGGGCTGGTGAGCACGTCGTCATGGTGGACCGGACCGCCTCGCACTACCCGTGCTCCGATGATGGTGTGATTGCTGTTCCAGCGCAGGCGGATTGGCTTGATCCGATGGTCGCACTGTCCTTCGCCGCGTCTTACTGCTGCCCGAGCACAATCCAGTGGTGGTGGCCAAACAGGCCGCGAGTCTGGATCGGTTGAGCGGCGGACGGCTGGCGCTCGGCGTGGGCCGGGATGGTCCAAAGAGGAATTCGCCGCTCTTGGAATGTCATTCGAGCACCGAGCGGCGCGCACCGCCGAATACGTCACCGCGATGCGCCCGTTGTGGCGCGACGACGTGGCCTCGTTTGACGGGAAGTTCGTCGGTTTCGATTCGATCCGGGTGAATCCCAAGCCGGTTCACGACCATCGCATCCCAATTATGTTGGGGGGCAACAGCGATTCGGCGCTGCAGCGGGTGGCAAGCTGGGGAGACGGCTGGTACGGGTTCAACCTCGACGATGTGGCGGCGGTGCGCGATCGCATTGGCAAGCTGGACCGCTGGTGCGCCGAGGCGCGTCGTGACCGCGCCCAGCTGCGGTTGGCGGTGGCGTTGCGCAATCCGCGCGAGAAGGACCTCGACGCGTTGGCTGAATTGGGCGTCGACGAACTGGTCCTGGTGGAGCCTCCACCCGAGCGATCGGACGCGGTTGCCGGCTGGGTTGGCGCGCTTGCCGATCGGTGGGTCACGAATCACAGCTAGGCCTGCGACGACGAGGGTAGGCTGCGCGGAAGGCATGACAGATTTTGAAGCGATCCTGCCCCGCCAACTGACCGACATCAGCGCCGAGGTTCGGGATGTCGCGCCGCCGCCGATACCACAACTACCCGAGCCGTACGGTTTGCGTCTGGCCGATCCGGACGCCGACGCCGAGATGATCTCGGAGTGGATGAACCGACCACATCTGGCCGAATCATGGGAGTACCCCTGGCCGCCGGAGCGCTGGCGTCGTTACCTGCGTGCGCAACTCGACAGCAGCTTCTCTCGCCCCTTCGTGGCCAGCCTGGACGGGGTAGACCACGGATACCTCGAACTCTACAGGGCAGCAAAGGATTCCATTGCGGCTAGATATGACTACGATCCCTATGATTTGGGCCTACACGTCGCGGTGGCCGACTTGGATTACCTGAGCCAGGGGCACGTCAGCTACTTGCTACCGCACTTACTGGTCAGCGTCTTCAACCTTGAACCGCACTGTCGCCGAATCATGTTCGATCCCGACCACCGCAACGTCTTGGCGCGCAAGTTCTGTGAACGAGGCGGCTGCATATTTCTCGGCGAGCACGACATGTCCAACCGCCGGATGGCGCTGTATGTGTTGCCCCGTACCCCCGACGACGTGCCCCAGGCCCGACAGAGCTGACCTGCCTCTGCCAGAGTGAGTAGCCATGTGGGCTCGGCTCGTGGTGGCGCCTTGGTGGGTGCTGTGGCTGGTAAACGCGGCGGTATTCACACTCACGCTTTCGGTGATCTGCGGGCTGGGACTCCGCGGCTTCGCGGCCGCCGGATGGACCTGGCCGCTGCTGTCGGTGCTGGTGTTCAGCGTGATCGTGACTGCGTTGATGACCTGGGCCCAGCGTCCGATTCGGCGGAGCTACGCACGGACCGTGACCGGACTGGACCTGGCGCAACGCTCCCAAGCGGTCAAGGCGCTGCGTCGCGGTGTGGTCCCCTCGGACCCGGACGTTTTGGCGGCGGCGATCCGCATCGGCGATCTTTCGATGGCTTACCGGCGCCGGGTGCCGGCGTGGCAGCGCCGGGTCGCGTGGGTCGTGCCGGTGCTGTGGGTGGTGGCAGCGGTGCTGGAATTCGTCGGCAACGATGTCCGGGCCGGGCTGACCTGGGGCGGGCTGGCGGTGCTGGTGGCGGCCCGAATGGGCTGGGCGAGGCACAAAGCGCGCCCGTTGCCGGAGCGCCTCGAGCTGCTGCGCTCGGCGGCCGCCTTGAGCCCACAAGCACTCGCGGTGCTGGCGCAGGCGCAGGACTCAGCCGCTCCGCCGCCAGGTTTGCGGTTTCGGCTGGTTTCTGCCGTGATTGTCGTCGCCGCCGTGTTCGGCGGAGTTTTCGCGGTGTACCAGCAGAACCGGCCCAGCCGGGACTGCCGTACCGCCGACTCGGCCGTGAACTTCATCCACGCCCACCCCGACATGCTCGACGCGTCGTTGATCGCCCCCGGCGGCCCCGGACTGGACAAATACCGGGACTGGTCGGATCAGCTTGTCGCCTACTCCCAGCAGGCGTCGGCACCCGATCTCGCACCGCATCTGCAGCGCATCGCCAAGATCTCCACGGATGCGGTAGTACTGGTGACCGAGGTGAGGCGAGACTCGTTCGCGCCGCCGTCCGCCGAAGACACGCTTGCCCGGCAAGCCGCGTACAACAAACTGATGGGTCAGCTGGTCGACGAGGACAAAGCCCTCATCCCGCCGTGCCATCCGCGCCGTTAAAAGGTTGCACCCGAAGGGGTTTGGTATCAGTAGTCGTGCTGTGCCAGGGAAATGTCGCCGAGGCGCTGCGTCTCGTCCAACGACAGCACCGCCGGGACCATTTCGCTGGTGACCAACCCGTGTCGGCCGGTCAGCTCGTCGACAATGTCGAAACTGCGTGCGATCGACTCCGGTGTGTCGACGATGATCGTTGTCACCGGGACTCGCCGTGCGACCTGAAATAGCTTGTCCCCGTGCGGCTTATGATCACCGTGAAATCCCCAGATGCCGCGCAGCACCGTTGCCCCGCGGGCCGTTCCCGAATGCAGCAGTCGGTGCACCAGGGCCCGGTGGATGGGCAGTGTGTCGTGCCGGGTGGTCTCGGCGGTGTACACCATCAACTTTTGCCACAGGGTGCGTCCGTGGGCGTCTGTCGTCGGCAGCTGCTGTGGGCGTGCGAACATCTCGCCGTCGCGTTTGCACAACCTCACCCGTTCGACCGTCAGCAGCGGTTCGGCCAACACGTCAGCCAATTCCGTTGCGGCAGCTGAAACCTGCTCCGTCGATCCGATGCCGATGATCATCATCGGGACGTTGACATTGCGGCCGAAGAAATGCGCCCGGCGGCGTTGTCCGTGAGCGGTGCCGTCGACGCCGAGAAACGCTATGGCACCGGCGAATCCGTGCCGATAGAGCAGTTCGCAGACCGCGTAGTAAGCCGCCTTTCCAGCGACGCGCTCTTGGCGGCCTACATACACCGTCAGCTTTGCCGCATCGCCGTTGTGCGTGTCGAAGTCGCCGAGCGCGCCGGTACCGCGTTGCCGGGTGACCAGCCGCGCGCGCTCCAAAGTCAGCAGCCCGCGGCCGGTCAGCGCGGCCACTTCGTCCACCAGGGCACGGATCTTGGGCTCCACGTCGACCGCGGCGATCGCGACCGCTGGGTCCTCGGACAGGCTCAACGACACGTCGGTGCGCAGCTCATGGCTCGCCCCGAAACTGGCGATGCCGCGCAGCATCACGCTGGTCGCGACGCCCCGGGTGCCGAACACATCGAACATCGCGTCGGCCAGAAACCGCCCGCCGTCGCCGACGGCGCGTTGCCGCTCGCCGAAATACGCGGTCAACTTCAGGCAGGGCTCATTCATAGCCGCTCCGCCAACCATTGTCCGAGCAATGCCGCGGCGACGCCGAGCACGACGCTGACCACGATGTTGGCGACCGCCGCCCACGTCCGCCGCTCCTCGCCGAGTCGCTGAGTCTCCAGCATCCAGGTGGAAAAGGTGGTGTACGCGCCGACGAAGGCGGTGCCGGTCAGCAATGCCGCGTCCTTGCTCAATGCCAGCCCACCGAGGAATCCGAGCAGTGCGGCGCCGCTGATGTTCACCGCCAACGTGCCAACCGGAAACGGGCGCGCGAGCCGGCGGGTGACCGTGCGATCCACCAGGAACCGCGACACCGAGCCGATGCCGCCGATCAGGGCGACCCCGGCCCAGACCAAAACCGTCGTCACGAGCGCACCCGCACCCGGCGCACCAAAACGGTGGCCAGGTGCACGGCCAGCAAGCCGAGCACAATGCTGGTGGCGGTGTAGGCCAGCGCCAACAGCCAATGGCCGTGTTCGAGCATCTTTAGCGTCTCGACCTGCATCGTCGAAAAGGTAGTCAGGCCGCCACAAAATCCCGTGCCGAGAAGGGGCCGCCGATAACTCGACAGCGGCAGGCGCTCTAGCAGCCGAGTGGTGGCATAGCCCAGTACAAAGGCGCCGACGATGTTGACGACGAATGTCGGCCACGGCCAGGTCGCCGGGTCTGGCTGCGCGAGCGTGTTGAGCGCCGCGCGGGCCGTCGCACCCACCGCTCCACCGGCGAAGACCGCGCCCGACTCGCGATAGTCAGGTCGTGCCACTCGTTGGTTCCCTTTCGTTTGCCTTTGCGCTATGCAGCGTAGAGCGACGGGCGCGTCCGACACGGGCACAATCTGTAGACATGGCCAATCCGCGAGCCGGTCAGCCGGCCCAGCCCGAAGACCTCGTCGACTTAGCCCGTTTAGTCACGGCGTACTACACCATCCAACCCGACCCCGACGACGTTGCGCAGCAGGTGGCGTTCGGCACCTCGGGGCACCGCGGCTCGGCCCTGGTTGGCGCGTTCAACGAAGCCCACATCGTGGCGATCACCCAGGCGATCGTCGAGTACCGGGCCGCGCACGGCACCACCGGGCCGTTGTTCATCGGTCGGGATACGCATGGCCTCTCGGCGCCGGCGTGGGTGTCGGCGCTGGAGGTGCTGGCCGCCAACGATGTGGTCGCCATGATCGACTCGGCCGACCGTTACACGCCGACCCCGGCGGTCAGTCACGCCATCCTGCGCTACAACCGCGGCCGCACCGACACGCTGGCCGACGGGATCGTCGTGACACCGTCGCACAACCCGCCCAACGACGGTGGCTTCAAGTACAACCCGCCCAACGGTGGCCCGGCAGACACCGACGCGACCAACGCAATCGCCAAGCGCGCCAACGAGATTCTGCGTGACGGGGGCGCGGGGGTAAAGCGGGTTCCGTTGGCTCGCGCGCTGAAGACCGCCCAGCGCCACGATTACATGGACGCCTACGTCGACGACCTGCCGAACGTGGTCGACCTCGACGTGATCCGCAAGGCCGCGGTGCGGATCGGCGCCGACCCACTGGGCGGGGCCAGCGTGGATTACTGGGGTGCGATCGCCGAACGGCACAACCTCGACCTGACCGTGGTCAATCCGCTGGTCGACGCGACGTGGCGATTCATGACGCTCGACCACGACGGCAAGATCCGAATGGACTGCAGCTCCCCGGATGCGATGGCTGGGCTGATCGCTAACCGGGACCACTACCAGATCGCCACCGGCAATGACGCCGACTCGGACCGCCACGGCATCGTCACTCCGGACGCGGGGCTGATGAACCCGAACCACTATCTGGCCGCGGCGATCGACTACCTCTACACGCATCGGCCGGCCTGGCCGGCGGGCATCGCGGTCGGTAAGACGGCGGTCAGCTCGTCGATCATCGACCGGGTGGTCGCCGGCATCGAACGCAAACTCGTCGAGGTGCCCGTCGGGTTCAAGTGGTTCGTCGACGGCCTGATCGGCGGGACCATCGGCTTCGGCGGCGAGGAGTCGGCCGGGGCGTCGTTCCTGCGGCGCGACGGATCGGTGTGGACCACCGATAAGGACGGCATCATCCTCGCTCTGTTGGCGTCCGAGATCTTGGCCGTCACCGGGTCCACGCCGTCGCAGCGCTATCTTGAGCTGGCCGACAAGTGCGGCACGCCGTACTACGCGCGGCTCGACGCGCCCGCCGACCGTGAGCAAAAAGCCCGGCTCGCCAAGCTGTCACCGGACGAGGTGGCCGCCACGGAGCTGGCGGGAGAGCCGATCACCGCCAAGCTGACCGCCGCGCCTGGCAACGGCGCCGCACTGGGCGGACTGAAAGTGACGACGGCCAATGCATGGTTTGCTGCGCGACCTTCGGGAACCGAGGATGTCTACAAAATCTATGCGGAATCCTTCAACGGGCCAGAGCATTTGGCCGAGGTGCAGGAAAGTGCGCGCGAGGTAGTTAATAAAGTCATTGGGTGACCGTTACCCTCTGTCGTGCCCGCGCAGGGGGGGGGGCGCGGATCACGTTCTGTTCAGCTGCCGCGCGAAGTCTGGATCCTCAGCTGGGCGAATATCATGATCGCACTGGGCTACGGTGTTGTGTCGCCGGCGTTGCCGGCCTTTGCGCGGACGTTTGGGGTCAGCATCAAGGCCGTGACTTTCTTGGTCACGGTCTTTTCGTTGAGTCGGTTGTGTTTCGCACCGGTAAGCGGGTTACTCGCACAGCGGTTGGGTGAGCGGCGCATCTATATCGGCGGTTTGCTGGTCGTGGCAGTGTCGACCACCGCATGCGCGTTTTCCCAGACATACTGGCAACTGCTGCTCTTTCGTGCCCTCAGCGGTGTCG
This sequence comes from Mycobacterium stomatepiae, assembly GCF_010731715.1. Lineage (NCBI taxonomy): Bacteria > Bacillati > Actinomycetota > Actinomycetes > Mycobacteriales > Mycobacteriaceae > Mycobacterium > Mycobacterium stomatepiae. The sequence goes on along the minus strand of NZ_AP022587.1, from coordinate 2,099,159 downwards.
GGTCGACGATGTTCTATGTCTCGGCTTTGGGACTGATGATCCACATCAGCCCGGCCGACGCCCGCGGGCGGATCGCGGGCCTGTTCACCACCTCATTCATGATCGGGGCTGTCGGCGGGCCGGCGGTCGGCGGCCTGGCGGCGGGGTGGGGGTTGACCGCTCCGTTCGTCGTGTACGGCGTCGCAATGTTGGGCGTGGCGGTGGTGCTGTTCTACAGCCTGCGGAATTCGGCACTGGCCGCGCCGCCGCCCCCAACCCGATCAACCGTGACGATGCGACAAGCGCTGCGCGTTCGCGCCTATCGGTCGGCGCTGCTGTCCAATTTCGCAACGGGCTGGTCGGCGTTCGGGCTGCGCATCGCGCTGGTCCCGCTGTTCCTCTCCGACGTGATGCACTGCAGCGTCGGCGTCATCGGCTGGGCGCTCGCGGCGTTCGCGGGCGGTAATGCCGTTGCCGTCGTCCCCAGCGGCTACCTGTCGGACCGGATGGGGCGGCGCACGCTGTTGATCGTCGGCCTGACGGCCTCCGGGGTGGCGACCGTCTGGCTGGGCCTTGCGTCGTCGCTGGCGGCGTTTATGGTCGCGGCGTTTGTCAGCGGTGCTACGACGGGCATCTTCATGTCGCCGCTGCAGGCGTCGGTCGCCGACATCCTGGGCAGCGAGGCCCGCGCGGGCCTTCCGGTGGCGGCGGTGCAGATGGTGACGGATCTGGGCGCGATCGTCGGGTCCATGGCGGTCGGCTGGGTCGCCGAGCAGCTGAACTACGGCTGGGGCTTCACGATCAGCGGGATTGTGCTGGTGATCGCGGCCTTCGGGTGGGTGGTGTCGCCGGAACCGCGTCCGGCGCCGGAGCTCTTACCGTCTGAGGCCGAGCTCGATGCGGCCTGACCAGCAGTTTTGAAGGACGGTTATCGGTGGTGTAGCTTCGATTGGCACAACTTCTTGGGGCTATGGCGCAGTTGGTAGCGCACCACACTGGCAGTGTGGGGGTCAGGGGTTCGAATCCCCTTAGCTCCACCATTGTGATGAGTCGCGTCATTGGCTGCAGATCGCCCCGGCCATCGGCCGGGTTATTGTTTTGGTTCGCCGCAGTCGGATCGCGAGCGCGACCGACCATAACGCGCACAGACACAACATCATTCGCCAACCTCGAGTCACACTGGGTGGCACGTCGGCACTGTTTACCGCCGGGCGCGGGCTTTGGCCTCGGCCGCTACGCCGAAATGCCATGTCTCACTTGGCAATCGGAACCCTCGTGCCGGAGGCCGAGAATGTGATCCTGCCCAGGCACTGGAAACGAAACCGCTGCGCTGCCAGTGACCGTCGTCTTCCTGTAGTCAGACGTGTGAGTGCGCGAGCGAGACTGAGGTCTTTCCCGTCTTGGATGACGATCAAATGACGCGGTTGCACAGCAACGGCATGGCGAATCCAGTTCTATTGGAGGAGCTGCTGTTTGAGGCAAGCCAACCTAGTTATGACTTTGTCGTATTGGTCAGCGCCGTCGTCGAAATGGTTCGCCAGTCCGGCGCCGATCACAGCGAAACCGTCCTGGCCCGCCACGGCCGGGGTCAATTCCTGGGCGAGCTGAATTTGCTGACTGGGCAGCGGCTTACTTGCGAGCGCAGTATGGTCGCCCATGGGCCGGTTGGGAAGGCCTAGCGAGATTGCCGCCGCAGTGCTCTTTTTGGCCTCCGACCAAAGCAGCTTCATGACTGGAAGCGAACTTTTCGTCGACGGCGGCGCCGAGCAGCTATGAGCATGCGATCGTCATGACCGCACATCGTTGCGCGTGCGGCCCCGTGACGAGTTAGCGGTGCGCCCGCAGCAGTTGCTTACCTGTTGTTCGGTGACGCTGGGTGGCTGATGTGGCTGGGCGCGTAGCCATTTCTTGAGCGTCTGCTGGAATCGCAGACCAAACCACCGGCACGAGCGGAAACTGCGGACGAAACCGCTCACTCGTCCTGAGCACGCCGGTGCAAATCACCAAGATCAGCTGAGCTGAGCCCTGTGCACCTAATTGAAGCTATGCGACTGGGTCGTTGGATGCCGCGTCGTAGGGCGGTCCGAGGAATCGCCGCACCATGTGCTCCTCGGTATCGGCGTCTGCGATCGGCCAGCACCACAGTGCAAGAAACGCTCGGATCAGCCATTGCGACGCAAGGGGATCGGGCGTAGTCAGGCCGACCATTTCGTCGGCGAGGCGGGTGACGACAGGGGACTTCGTGAGCCACTCTTCGCCGGGGAGTGTGGTCATCGAACGCATGATGATTGACAGTGGATCGGCCCGCAGCCGCTTCAACGCGACCGTGGTGGCGGTGACGATGCGTTCCGCACCGGTCAACCCGGCGATGGCTTCGCGGACCGACTCGAGTACGCCTTCGGCCTGCCGGCTCATCACGGCGTCGCGGATGGTGCTCTTGCCTCCGGCATGGCGGTAGATGGTCGCCGGCGAACAGTGGACCTTGGCAGCCAGGGCGTCGATGTTGAAGCCGTCATACCCGTGTTGGGACATCAGGTCGGCGGCTGCGGCGTAGATGCGTTCGGCAGCCTCCGTATGACGATCTCGCCCTATCAGCCAGTCATCAGCCGCCGGCGCTTGCCGCGAATCCATCACTGCGTTCTATCACCGTGAGAAAAAGCAAGGTCCATTTCTCAGCGAAGGCGCTGGTTGGGCGCGTGCCCTGAGGGGGCCGCGGGCGTGCCCGCGCCGGGTCGGTTTTCACGTTTGCCGCAGGTCATTGACGCAGGTGCCGGCGGAGTTCACCCTGACCCCATGACCCTCTTGGCGGACGCGACCGACTTCTTCGGCACCGAGGCCTTACAGGACCCGTACCCGCTCTACGATCGGATGCGCGACCAATCACCGGTCCAACGCATCGGCGACTCCACCTTCTACGCGGTGTGCGGCTGGGACGCCGTGACCGAGGCCGTCAACCGTGTCGAGGACTTTTCTTCCAATCTGACCGCGACGATGGTGTACCGCGACGGCACCGTCACACCGTTCGATATGGGACCGCTGGGCGGCCCGCAGCACGCCCTGGCCACTGCCGACGACCCCCTGCACGATGCACACCGCAAGCTACTGGTGCCTCATCTGGCTGCCAAGCGAATTCGCGTCATCGAAGAATTCGCCGGAGCCACTGCGACCCAATTGTGGACTCGAGGGTTGATCGACGGGCGCATCGAGTGGATGAGTGCCATGGCGAATCGGCTCCCGATGATGGTCGTCGCCGACCTGCTGGGACTGCCCCAGGATGACGTCGACAAGCTAATCCGACTGGGTTACGCCACGACGACTCTGCTCGACGGCGTCGTTAGCCCGAGCGAGCTCGACGCCGCCGGCGCGGCGGCGATGGAGCTAGCCGGTTACGTCATGGAGCATTTCGCGAAGGCCAGTGAACATTCTTCGCCGGGGCTGATCGGCGACCTGGCGGCCCGCTACGCCTCGGGCGAGGTGGAGCACATGCCGGCGATGGCGATCATGCTGACGTTGTTCAGTGCCGCGGGCGAATCCACCGCCTCCTTGTTGGGCAGTGCAGCGTGGATCCTGGCAACGCACAAAGACATTCAGGAACAGCTCCGCGCCCAGCCCGATCTGCTGGGTGCGTTCATCGAGGAAACCTTGCGGTACGAGTCGCCGTTCCGCGGCCACTACCGCCACGTCGTCCGAGACACGACGCTGGCCGGAGTCGATCTGCCCGCCGATTCGCGCCTGCTCTTGATGTGGGGAGCCGCCAACCGCGATCCCCGACAGTTCGACAGACCCAACGAGTTCCGCCTGGACCGTAGCGGCGGCAAAGGGCACATCACGTTCGGCAAGGGTGCTCACTTCTGCGTCGGGGCTGCACTGGCGCGCCTGGAAGCCCAGATCGTCTTTCGGACACTGCTGCACCAGACCACCTGGATCGAGGCCACCGACGTCGGCCAATGGCTACCCAGCATCCTGGTCCGCCGACTTGATCGATTGGAACTGACGGTCCGATGACCGGGCATGCCGAGTTGATCGCGTTCTACGAACTGACGCAAGCCAAGGCCAAGTACTGCCGGACACTCGACACCCAGGACTGGAATGCTTTGGCGGCGTTGATGGTCGACGATATCGAATTCGGGATGAGTGACGGACAGTCCGATCCGCAGATGACGGTGGGGCGGAACGAGACGCTGGCACTCTTGAAGTCTCTGGTAGCCGGTGCCAAGACTGCTCACCAAGTCCATACCCCGGAGGTCGACCTCGACGACGACGAGGCGCGGGTGATATGGGCCGTGCAGGATCGGATTGTGTTCGACAACGGCACATCTGTCACCGGCTACGGGCACTACACCGAGCGTTGGGTTCGCCACGCCGACGCGTGGAAGCTCGCGTCGCTTCTGCTCACCCACTTGATCACCGACGTTCATTAGCGACGCACTCCGCCTTGGGATCACATCGCTGACCACCCGGATGGGGGACGGCCGATCGAGTGATCACGACTAGCTTCGTCTCAGCTCTACCGAGGAGAAGCTATGAGCGACACCGCAGATCCGACCGATCATTTCCGCACGACGTGTCCGCATGCCGGCGAATTTTTCATAGACAGACTTTGTTGGCCGGGACTCTTGGCGATTGTGCTCGGGGTCGCGTCATTGGTTGGCGGGGTGGCCGCAGCCGCGTACGGACACCGAGAGTGGGTGCTGACACTTGTTGGCGTCGGAATACCGGTGATCGTAGGTGGCCTAGTCTGGCTTGCGCTGGAGCATCGCCGGGTATTGAGAATGGAAAGTCGTTGGCTGTCTGTGTATTCCGCGGGAAGTTCAGCCGTCTTCTAATCAGCGCTCAGCCTTGTGTTGTGGTCGTCTCCTGGCCGAGGTGCCGGGCGGAACCCGCGTCGTCGGCAACGGGCCCGGATGTGCGACTCGAGGACGCGAACTGTCGCAACCAGTCAAACCACTTCGACATGCCGTCGCCGGTGCGCGCACTTACTGGAAGGATTTCGGCGGTCGGATTCACTTGTCGAATGTGATCGATGTAGGTCGCAATGTCGACGTCGAGGTGGGGGACCAAGTCGATCTTGTTGAGCAGCAAGACATCGACCGACCGGAACATGACCGGGTATTTCAGTGGCTTGTCTTCACCCTCCGCGACCGAGTAAACCATCGCTTTGGCGTGCTCGCCGACGTCGAATTCTGCCGGACAGACCAGGTTGCCGACGTTTTCGACGATCACCAGGTCCAGCGCCGGTAGCTCGAGCCCCTGCAGTGCCCGGTTGACCATAGGGGCGTCCAGGTGACACTCGCCACCGAAGCCATTGTTGGTGTTGAGCAACGATATTTGCGCGCCCCGGCCGGCGAGTTTGGCGGCGTCGAGGTCGGTGGCGATGTCGCCCTCGATCACCCCGACGGCCATCTCGCCGCCGAGTTCGTCCAGGGTGGCGGCCAGCACCGTGGTCTTGCCCGATCCAGGCGAGCTCATCAGGTTCAAGGCTCGGATGCCATTGGCCTCGAAGGCGCGCCGGTTGATGGCGGCGCGACTGTCGTTTTCGGCGAAGATGGACTCGAGCACGTCGATGCGCTGCGAGCCGGTCGCATATCCGCTGTGGTCGCCGTGCTCGTGCTGGTGACCCTCGCGATCGTGGTCGTGGCTGTGCACGGTGCCGTCGTCGTGACGGTGAAATCTACCCACTCACTTGCCCTTTCATGACACTTCGATCGACGTGACCAAGAACTCGTTGCCGGACAACACGTCAACGTCCGTGCTTGCACAACCCGGACAGTAGACCGACCACCGAGACTCAATCCGCGACTGTTGTTCGCAGTCGTGGCACAGTACCTCCGCGGGAACGAGGTCGAGCTCCAGCTGGGCATCGACCATATTCTCTTCGAGTTGCTGACACACCAACGACCAACAGAACTCCAGGGAATCGGGCACCACCTGTCGCAGCGCGCCGACTTGGACACGCACGACATCGACGCGACGACCCGCCGCATGGGGCTTCACCAGACCCGCGATGGCCTGACACAGCGACAGCTCGTGCAGTACACCATGCTGCCTCGCGAGGGACAACGCTGTCGCGAAAATTAACTGCGGAAAAACGCAGATTTTGTGTGCGAAATTGTGATTGTCGGCACATTGGGTCCGGTCTAACCTGAGCGTGACCGCCCATGCCGCCAGCCCACTAGGCATGGGAGTCCTTGCTGCTCGGGAGGTTCGTGATGGGCAGTCAGGTGTTGCGGTGACCAGCGTGCGGTTGCGGCTCGACATCGCGGGCGTGGTCCAAGGCGTTGGATTCCGCCCCGCTGTCGCACGCATCGCCGCACGTCACGGGCTAGCCGGCTGCGTGTACAACGACTCCGGCGCGGTGCACTGCGAGTTCGAGGGTGCACCCGAAGCCGTCGAAGCCGCGGTATCGGCTCTCAGCGCTGACCACCCGCCGATGGCGCGTATCGACTCGATCGAAGCCCGCCAACTGCTGACGAATGGCGAGTCCGGGTTCCGGATCGTCGACAGCCGCATCGACGACGACCGACGCACCCTGGTGCCGCCGGACATCGCAATCTGCGCTGATTGTCTGCGCGAACTCCGCGATCCGACCGACCGCCGCTTCGGGCACCCCTTTATTACCTGCACCAACTGCGGTCCGCGCTACACGGTGATCACCGACCTGCCCTACGACCGGCCCGCCACCACCATGGCGAAGTTTCCGATGTGCGCCACGTGTGCGGCCGAGTACCGAGACCCGGCCGACCGGCGGTTCCACGCGCAAACCATTGCCTGCCCGGACTGTGGCCCGACCCTGTCTTGGCGGGGCCCCGGTAACTTCCTCGAACCGCTCGCCGCGGCCACGCAGGCGCTCGAGGACGGCCTGATTGTCGCAATCAAGGGCATCGGCGGGTTCCATCTTGCTTGCCGCGCCGACAACGTCGCTGCGGTCGCCAACCTGCGGCACCGAAAGGGTAGGCCCGCGAAACCTTTCGCGGTGATGGTCTCCGATATCGCTGCGGCGCAACGTATCTGTTACGTCGACGATGCTGGGGCCCAACTGCTGCGGTCACCTGCCGCGCCGATCGTCCTGCTGCCCGCCCGCGACGACTCGAACGTGGCGTGCGTGGCACCCGGCCTGTCCGAGATCGGAGTGGTGCTTGCCTATTCGCCGGTTCACCACCTGCTCTTCGATCGTTTGGGTCCGGTCCCGCTGGTGATGACCTCGGCCAACAACGGGGGGTCTCCGATCGTCTTCCGCGATGCCGATCTGAACTGGATCGACGGTTTGGCGGACGCGGTGCTCAGCCACGACCGACCCATCCATGTGCCGTGCGAGGATTCGGTTCTCACGATTGACGGCGACGGCGGCCTGGTGCCGATTCGACGTTCCCGCGGATACGCGCCGCTTCCAGTTTCGACACCCGCTACGGCCGGTGTCCCCGTGGTCCTGGCAACCGGTGGGGACCTCAAGACGACGTTTTGTCTGTTGTCCTCTGACGGAAACGCCCACCTGTCGTCGCACCTGGGTGACATGGCTGACCCGCGGACTCAGAGCTGCTTCGAATCGGCCGAGCAACACCTGGCGTTCATGACCGACCGTCAACCCCGACTTATCGCTTGCGATCTGCATCCGGCCTACGCCACGACTCATTGGGCGCGGCGGCAGGGCCGGCCGGTGCTGCAGGTGCAACACCATCACGCCCACGCGGTATCGCTGCTGGCCGAGCACGGCCGGCTCGACTCGCCAATGCTTGCGGTCGCCTTCGACGGCACCGGCTATGGCACGGACGGCACCATCTGGGGCGGTGAACTTCTCATGGTGACCGACCCGGTGGCCTTCACGCGGGTCGGACACCTGAAGCCGTTTGCCCTGCCCGGCGGTGACGGCGCGGTGCGTCACCCCGACCGGATAGCCCTGGACCTGCTACACCGCGCCGGCGTCGAATGGGCACAGGACATTCCGGCGTTCGCCCGGCTGAGCGAGCAGGCGCGCCGAGTGCTCGCCCAGCAGATCCCAAATGGGATCGGATGTGTCGCCACCAGCAGCATGGGTCGCCTGTTCGACGCCGTGGCCAGCTTGCTCGACGTCTGCCACGACGTGACCTACGAGGGACAGGCGGCCGTCGAGCTCGAACATCTGGCGCGCCTTGGTCGACCGGCGCCGATGGACTTCGAGGTGACCGCGGGGGTCTTGGACCCGGTGCCGCTGATCACCGAACTGGTGCGGGGTCTGCGGAGCGGCACGCCAACGGCCGATCTGGCCGCGGGCTTTCACGCCGCCGTCGTCAGGGCGACCGCGCAGGCGGTATATCGAGTCGCAGCAGGTGTCGGCACCATCGGGTTGACCGGCGGCGTCTTCGTCAACCGATTGCTACGCGATGGACTCCGTAAAGAATTGGCCAGCAACGGTTTCGAGGTGCTGACCCACGCAGTATTGCCGTGCAACGACGGTGGTCTGGCGCTAGGCCAGGCAGTCATCGCGGCACGCCGGCACGAGAGAGGGACATAGCGTATGTGTCTCGGAATTCCTGGCAAAGTCGTCGGCACCTGGGACGAGGCGGGGACGCGCATGTGCACCGTCGACTTCGGTGGCACCACCAAGACCGTGTGCCTGGCGTACCTGCCGGACATGCAAATCGGCGAATACACCATCGTGCACGCCGGTTTCGCCATCACCCGCCTCGACGAGGCGTCGGCGCAGGAGACCTTGCGGATGTTCAACGACCTCGGGGTTCTCGATGACGAATTGGCCGGTGACGAGGGTCAAGGCAGGAGGGAACCGGCATGAAGTATCTGGATGAATTCCGTGACCCGGTGGCCGCACACACCTTGGTCGACCACATCAAGAAGCGCGTCAGCAAAACCTGGACCATCATGGAAGTCTGTGGTGGGCAAACACATTCGATCATTCGCAACGGCATCGACCAATTGCTGGACGGTGCGGTGGAATTCATTCACGGTCCGGGATGCCCGGTATGCGTGACGCCGCTCGAGATGATCGACCGCGCGCTGGATATCGCGGCGCGCGAGGACGTGATCTTCTGCTCCTTCGGCGACATGTTGCGGGTGCCGGGCAGCAGTCAGGATTTGTTCGGTGTGCGCGCTCGCGGTGGCGACGTTCGAATCGTGTACTCGCCCTTGGATGCCACCCGGGTGGCCGCCGACAATCCCGACAAGCAGGTGGTGTTTTTCGGGGTCGGCTTCGAGACCACCGCGCCGGCTAACGCGATGGCGGTGGTGCACGCGCAGCGACTCGGGCTCACGAACTTCTCCATGCTGGTCTCGCACGTGTTGGTGCCTCCGGCCATGACGGCGATCTTGAGCTCGCCGACTAACCGGGTCGAGGCATTCCTGGCCGCCGGACACGTATGCACCGTGATGGGCACCGGCGAATACGGGCCGCTGGTCGACGAATTCCAGGTTCCGATCGTGGTCACCGGATTCGAGGCGCTGGATTTGCTCGAAGGCGTCCGGCAGGCTGTCGACCTCCTGGAGGCGGGCACGCCGCAACTGCGTAACGCCTACCCGCGCGCGGTGACCGCCGCGGGCAACGCGGTCGCCCAGCAGACCCTCGCGGACGTGTTCGTGGTGACCGATCGGCAGTGGCGCGGCATCGGCATGATCCCCAAGTCCGGGTGGGCGCTGTCGCCGAGGTACGCACAGTTCGATGCCGAATTGAAGTTCGGGGTTGGGCATTTGCGGGTGTCCGAATCGGCGGAGTGCCATAGTGGGGAAGTGCTGCAGGGTCTGCTGAAACCCAACGAGTGCCCGGCATTCGGCAAGTCGTGCACGCCGCGTACGCCGCTGGGCGCGACCATGGTGTCCAGCGAGGGCGCCTGTGCGGCCTACTACCAGTTCCGGCGGTTGGAAGCCGCTCATGCCTGAGCCACCGGTCGCCATCGACCCGGCCGATTGGGTTTGTCCGCTGCCGCTTCGTGAGACGAAGCGCATCGTGCTGGGCCACGGCGGCGGCGGTGTGCTCTCCGAGGAGCTGATCGAGAACCTGTTCCTGCCCGCCTTCGGCGGCGTGGCCGGTGCCGCGCGCGATTCGGCGTTGCTGGATATCGCGGGCGGGCGCATCGCGTTGACCACCGATTCGTATGTGGTCCACCCGCTGTTCTTTCCGGGTGGGAACATCGGTGACTTGGCGGTCAACGGCACGATCAACGATTTGGCGTGCAGCGGAGCCCAACCGGTCGCGCTGACCGCCGGGTTCATCCTGGAAGAAGGACTCGAGCTGGATGTGCTCGGCGCGGTCGCCGAAACCATGGGCAAGGCGGCCGCCAACGCCGGCGTGGGCATTGTCACCGGCGACACCAAGGTCGTCGCGAGCGGCGGTGCCGACCAGCTATTCGTCAATACCGCGGGGGTGGGTGTCGTTCCCCCGGGCGTGCACATTGGGCCCGAGCGGGTCCGCGCCGCAGACCATATCATCGTGTCGGGCAACGTGGGCGAGCATGGTGTGGCCATCATGAGTGTGCGCGAAGGTATCGATTTCGGCACCACCGTTACCACCGATAGCGCTCCGTTGCACCGGATGGTCGCGGCCATGCTCGACGCCGCAGGATCCGCGGTGCACGCGCTACGCGATCCCACCCGCGGCGGCCTTGTCGCCGCGGTCGTCGAAATCGCCCGTGCGGCGTCGGTCGGCATAGAACTCGATCAGGCGAAAGTCCCTATTCCCGAGGCGGTTTCGTCGGCCTGCTCGTTTCTCGGGCTAGATCCCCTGCAGGTGGCCAACGAGGGCAAGATGGTGGCGTTCGTCGATCCCGGCCATAGCGAAGCGGTACTGGCCGCGATGCGGACGCGCACCGAGGGCGCGAACGCGGCGATCATCGGTCGTGTCGTTGCCGAGCATCCCGGCATGGTGGTGGGCAAGACCCCATTTGGCACTACGCAGGTCATCGAACGTCAACTGGGTGAGCAACTTCCACGCATCTGCTAGTCCTTGGCGGCCCGCAGATCTCGCCGTTGAGAATGCGATCGGTGAACAGTGCTGTCTTGGTTTGGTGTATGTCGTAGGCCAACCGACCGGCGCGGCTGCCAAACCCCCTCTCCCGCAGGTCATATCTGATGCGGTGGCGGCCGCCCGCGATCGCCAGTAGCCGGCCGTATGCCTCGGGTGTCCAGTTGATGTTCAAACCGTGTTGGGCGAACGCGTCGTTGAACGCCAACCGATGACCGTTGCGTTCGGTATCGGCCAGCGTGCCGTCGACGTCGAAGACGACCGCCTCTAGCGCCACGAGTCATCCCGCTGCGATGCTGCGCAGCGCAGCGTCGAAGACGGCCGCCGCGGTCAGGCCCAGGTGCGCTGCCACCTCGGGACCCGGTCCGCTCTCGCCGAAGCGGTCGATGCCGATCACCGAGTCGCCTGGCCGCGCCAGCGCCCGCCAGCCGGTGGTCACGCCGGCCTCGATCCACACCACCGGCAGATCGGGCAGGGCGCTGCCGTCGGAGTCCAGCGCGGCCGCGATCCGTTCCCGCCACATCACCGAGATGACGATCGCCGATATCCCATGCTCGCTGAGTAACTCGGCAGCCTCGAGGGCTAAGGCGACCTCCGAGCCGCTGGCCGCCAGCACGATGTGGGCGGTGTCGGCCACCGGGCGGACCACGCGCATGCCGTATTGGCGGGTGTCGTCCAGACCGGCACCGCCCAACACCGGAAGGTCTTGGCGGCTCAGCACCAAAGCTGTTGGACCCGTGGTGTTCTCCGCCGTAATCTGCCACGCGAGCGCGGTCTCGGCGGCGTCCGCCGGACGCAACACGGTCAGGCCCGGAATGAGTCGAAGCGACTCCAGCTGTTCGACCGGCTGATGTGTGGGCCCGTCCTCGCCGACGTGTACCGAGTCATGGGTGAACACATACACCACCGGCAATTTCATCAGCGCCGAAAGTCGCAAAGCCGGGCGCAGGTAGTCGGCGAACACCAGAAAGGTACTTCCGAATGGACGCAGCCCGCCGTGCAATGCGATGCCGTTCATCACCGCCGCCATCGCGTGCTCGCGGATACCGAAATGAATCGTGCGGCCGCTGTAGTCCTCCGGCGTGATGTCACCGCCGGGGATCGCGGTGTTGGTCGAGGCGGCCAGGTCGGCGGACCCGCCGACCAGTCCCGGATAGACGGCCGCCAGCGCCGCCAGTGCCGAGCCGGATGCCTTGCGCGTCGCTGACTTTCCGCCCGACGCCAAACCGTCGGCCAGCGGCGTCAGCACCGATAGGTCGTCGGCGGTGGGAACCGTGTCGAGCGGGAAGTCCGCTGAGAGCTGCGGATGGTCAACTTGCCACGCGGCGTGTATCTGAGTCCACTGCGCCCGTGCCGTGGCACCTCGCGCGGCCGTCACGGCCGCGGTCGCGCTGACCGCAATGGGCACGTGGAAATGTGCGTCGGGCCAGTCCAGACGGGTGCGCATGGCGTGGAGCACTTCCGACCCCAATGGGCTCCCGTGGGCTTTCGAGGTCCCCTCGATGCCGGGCGCCCCGAAGCCGATGGTGGTGCCCACCCGGATGAACGTAGGCCTGCCGTCGCCGCGAACCGCCTCGGTGAACGCCTGGTCAAGTGCGGGCACGTCGTTGCCGTCGGGGACGCTGAGCACTCGCCAGCCATAGGCGGTGAACCGGCCCTCGACGTCGTCGGTGCAGCTCTGTGACGCCGGTCCGTCGATGGTGATGTCGTTGTCGTCGAAGATCACGATCAACTTGCCCAGCCGGAGGCGCCCGGCCAGCGACGCGGCCTCGTGGCTGATTCCCTCCATCAAGTCGCCGTCGCCGGCTAGCACCCAGGTGCGGTGGTCGACGACCGTGTGCTCGTCGGTGTTGCACCGTGCGGCCAGCATCCGTTCGGCCAACGCCATCCCGACAGCGTTGCTAAGCCCTTGTCCCAGTGGGCCCGTGGTTGTTTCGACCCCAGGGGTGTGACCGTACTCAGGGTGCCCGGGGGTTCGCGAGCCCAGTTGCCGGAACTTCCGCAGTTGGTCGATCGACAGGCCGTAACCGAACAGGTGCAGCAGGGCGTAGAGCAGCATCGAGCCGTGGCCGGCGGACAGCACGAAGCGGTCGCGGTCGGGCCAGCGCGGATCAGCGGGGTCGTGGCGCAGGTGCCGCGACCACAACGTCCAGGCGATCGCGCTGGTACCCAGCGGTAAGCCGGGATGTCCGCTGTTGGCGGCCTGCACACCATCGGCAGCGAGGAATCGCAGTGTGTTGATCGCTAGTCGGTCCAATTCGTCTGTGCTGGTGAGTGATTCGATCGCTTTAGGGATTAGTGCGACTTCCGGTGCGCTGGTCGTTCGTGGTGTGATGGTCACGGGGCCACCAGCCTTCCGCTCGCCTCGTAAACGGCTGTGCGCAGTGCGTTTACCCGGTCAGTCATGTTGGGCTCCGCGAACAGTGCCGAACCGGCGCAGAAGACGTCGGCCCCGGCCGCCGCGGCAGTGGCGATGGTGCGAGGCCCGATGCCGCCGTCCACTTCGAGCTCGATATTCATTCCGCGACGGTCGATTTCAGCTCGAGCGGCCGCGATCTTGGGTTCCATGCTGGTGAGATAGCGCTGGCCGCCGAATCCTGGGTTGACCGTCATGATGAGCAGCAGGTCGACGATGTCGAGCACGTCGAGGACCGCGCTCAACGGGGTGGCCGGATTGAGGGCAACACCGGCCCGGGCGCCGAGATCGCGGATGCTCGACAGGGTGCGGTGCAGGTGTCGACACGCCTCGGCATGGACGATCACGATTTCACAACCCGCCTCGATCACCCACCGCGGCAACATCGGATCGGGATCCTCGACCATCAGATGCGCCTCGAAATCGATTGCGGCGCGGTCGCGGCAGGCCGCGATCACGTCGGGACCGAAGGTCAGATTGGGGACGAACCGGCCGTCCATGACGTCCCATTGAATCCGGTCGACACCGGCGCGCTCGATCTCGGCAACGTCGCGGCCGAGTTCGGCGAAGTTTGCCGGCAGCACCGACGCGACCAACTTTGGTGTCATCAAAGCGATTCCTCCCTCTACTCTTGCCGGGACGTTACGGCGGCTTGCGGGAAGCCGAATCCCCCAACGCGGGGGAATACGGGGTGACGTTGTCACCGGCAATATGTGGGCAAAAGGAGGTGACGGCATTGGCGTCGCCAATTATCGTGTTCGCATGATGGCGGTCTCTGCGGTGCCGATTACCGGACCCATTCGAGTGGTATTGGTTGACGACCACGAAATGGTGATCGAGGGCCTTAAAGCGATGCTTGCCTCTTTTCGTAACCGGGTGCGGGTCGTAGGCCAGGCGGTCGGCGCCGAAAATGCGCTCCGAATCATCGAGAGTCTGCAACCCGACATCGTGCTCTGTGACGTCAGAATGCAGGGCGCCAGCGGTCTGGATCTGTGCCGTGACATCCGCGAACGCAACCCGGCGAGCAAGGTGATCCTGCTCTCGGTGTACGAGGACGAGCAGTACCTATTCCAGGCTCTCCGCGTCGGGGCATCCGGCTATCTGCTGAAGGGCATCAACAGCGACGAACTAGTGCGGCAACTGGAGTATGTCCAGAGCGGTTTGACCGCCATCGACGCCGGCCTGGCCGCGCGGGCCGCCGACACCGCCGCCCGGCTGCAGCGCGACGAATTCTGGCCGGGCGCGCGCCAGGGCCTGAGCCAGCGGGAAAGCGAAATCCTGTCGTTCGTGGTCGCTGGCCTGTCGAATCGGGGCATTGCCAGCAAACTCGTTATCGGCGACGAGACGGTCAAGAGCCACCTGCGCTCCATCTATCGCAAGCTCGGTGTCAGTGACCGCACCGCTGCGGTCGCGGTGGCGCTGCGCGAGGGGATCTACCAGTGACGGGATCGGTGCGGGGCCTGGTGGATGCCGACCGCGAGGTCGCACTGCTTCTCGACATCGTGGCCGCTACCGGCAGCGGCCCGGCGGTAGAGCCGGTGGCGGCGGCGGTCGCCCGGCTCATCACCGCGGCCACGGCGTCCGACGTGTGCTTCGTGCATGTCCTCGATGATTCCGGCGGGTCGTTGAGTCTGGCTGGCGCGACACCACCATTCGACGAATGCATCGGCCAGGTGCAGCTGCGGCTGGGCGAAGGAGTCTCGGGTTGGGTGGCCCAACACCGCGAACCCGTGGTCATCACCAGCGGGAAAGACGAAGACCCGCGCTATGTCCCGATCGCGGCATTGCGCGGCTCGGACTTCACCTCGATGGCATCGGTCCCGATGGAGACGGGGGTGGGCCGGCTCGTCGGCGTCCTCAATGTGCACACCGTGGCCCGCCGGGACTTCACCGACCGTGACATCCAGCTGTTGCTGGCGATTGGGCGGTTGACCGCCGGCGCGCTCGACCAAGCGCGGGTGCACCGGCAGTTGGCCGCGCGGGAACGGGTGCACGGCACCTTCGCCGAACAGGTGATCGCCGCGCAGGAATCCGAGCGCAGGCGATTGGCCGGCGACATTCACGACGGGATCTCTCAACGGCTGGTGAGCCTGAGCTACCGACTCGATGCGGCTGCCCACGCCGTCGAGACCGACGACAGCGCCGAAGCCACCGAACAGCTCGAAAAAGCGCGCGACTTAGTCGATCTCACGCTGGCAGAAGCTCGTTCGGCGATCGGCGGGCTCCGGCCACCTGTGCTGGACGACCTCGGTCTGGCCGGCGGGCTGGCCAGCTTGGTATCGACCATCCCGGAGGTAGACCTGGACCTGGAGTTGGCCGACGAGCGACTGCCCGAGCATGTTGAGGTGGCCTTGTACCGCATCGCGCAGGAATGCCTGCAGAACGTCGTGAAGCATTCCCGCGCGATGACTGGCACCGTGCGCTTTGCCGTCGAGGCGGATGTTGCCCGATTGGAGGTTGCCGACGACGGGATCGGCATCGACGGATTTGACCCGTCGTCCGTCCCGGCGCCCACCAGCTACGGCATGCTGTCGATGACAGAACGTTCCGAGCTGGTGGGCGGCCGATTGGTCGTGCGCTCGACGCCGGGATCGGGTACCACGGTCACGGTGACCGTCCCATTGCGCGGTGTCGCCGATCAGGCCGGCTGAAGCTCGTTTCGCAGACGCACGGCGGAGGCGTTCGCCGAGACGTGGCCGGACAGCGCCTGCTGTGCCGCGGCGATCCGTGTCTCATCACCGCCCCACGCGGCCAGTGCCGGTGACACCAAGGCCCTACCGAAGGAAAAGGTCAACGGCCATGGTGTGCGGTGCGCCTGCAGCGCCGTCAGGTTGCGGGTGGCCCGTGTCGGCGTCTGCCCTCCCGACAAAAACGCAACGCCGGCGAGTTCGGCCGGCCATGCGCGCAGCACTGAAACTGTGGCCGCGGCAATTTCTTCCGCGGTGGCCTGGGTGGGGTGATCTTCGCCTTCGATCACCATGTTGGGTTTGAGCACGATACCGGCCAGATCCACTTGTAAAAGGCCCAGCTGCTGGCGCACGGCGGCGTGCACCTCGGCGGTCACTTCGGCGCACCGGGCAAGACTGTGGTCGCCCGTCATCAGCACCTCAGGTTCGACGATCGGCACGATCCCCGCCTCCTGGCAGGCCGCCGCGTAGCGGGCCAGCGCATTCGCATTGCACGCGATGGCGCCCCAGCTGGGCGTGGTTTCGGTG
Organism: Mycobacterium stomatepiae; assembly: GCF_010731715.1. Lineage (NCBI taxonomy): Bacteria > Bacillati > Actinomycetota > Actinomycetes > Mycobacteriales > Mycobacteriaceae > Mycobacterium > Mycobacterium stomatepiae. The sequence continues at coordinate 2,082,604 of NZ_AP022587.1, read as the reverse complement.
ATGGCAAAAACGGCCCGCCACTTGGCGAACGCCGCGCCCATCTCGGTGTAGCGGGCCAGCCGGGCGGGGAGCTCGTCCAGCCCCTCGGTCACCGTCTCTCCTGGTAGTCCCGGGCAGGGCTTGGCGCCGGTGTCGACCTTGATTCCGGGTAGGATCCCGAGTTCGCGGACGGCCTGGGCGAATGGACGCCCGTCGCTGAAGACCTGACCGAGGGTCTCCTCGCAGAAGATGATCCCGGAGACCCCGTCGGCCAGGCCGGGGGTGGTGGCAAGGATCTCGCGGTAGGTGCGGCGGCTGTCCGCGGTCGCGGTGACGCCGGCCTGTTCCAGCCGCGCGGACATCGTCCCGATGCTCTCATCGGCGGCGAGGATGCCCTTTCCGGGCGCCGTCATGGCTTGGGCGATCTGTCGGCACGTGCTCATCGGTGCTCCCTGTCTCTCGGTGTGCGCACACGGTAAGAGCAGCAGCGATGGTTCGGCGTCACCCGAATGGTGGAAGCGATGGGGGTAATTCAATACTTAACTATTTACCTAAGTATTAGCGGTCTATTATCGATAGACAGGTTGATTGTTGCGCTGACACCATTCGAGCCATGACTGAGAGATGGAACGCGGGAGTGATCCCGTACGCAGAGATGGGTTACTGGCAGCCGGATTACGAGCCGAAGGACACCGACGTCCTGTGCGCGTTCCGGATCACCCCGCAGGAGGGGGTGCCCCCCGAGGAGGCGGGCGCCGCCGTCGCTGGTGAGTCGAGCACGGCGACCTGGACGGTGGTCTGGACCGACCGGCTCACCACGTTCGAGCACTACCAGGCCAAGTGCTACCGGGTCGACGCGGTGCCCAACGCCCCGGGGCAGTGGATTGCCTGGATCGCCTACGACCTCGACCTGTTCGAGGAGGGCTCGATCGCCAATCTGACCAGCTCGATCATCGGCAATGTCTTCGGGTTCAAGCCGCTCAAGGCGCTGCGCTTGGAGGACATGCGGATCCCGACCCACTACGTCAAGACGTTTCAGGGTCCCGCCCACGGGATCGTGACCGAGCGCGAACACCTGAACAAATTCGGTCGGCCGCTGCTGGGTGCCACCACCAAGCCGAAGCTCGGCCTTTCCGCGCGCAACTACGGCCGGGTCGTGTACGAGGCGCTGCGCGGCGGATTGGATTTCACCAAGGACGACGAGAACATCAACTCACAACCATTCATGCGGTGGCGGGACCGCTTCCTGTTCTGCATGGAGGCGGTGAATCGGGCCCAGGCCGCGACCGGTGAAATCAAGGGCCACTACCTCAACGTCACCGCCGGAACCATGGAGGAGATGTACGAGCGGGCGGAGTTCGCCGCCGAGCTAGGTTCGGTGGTCGTCATGATCGACCTGACGATCGGTTACACCGCCATTCAGTCGATGGCGAAGTGGGCCCGCGACAACAGCGTCATCCTGCACCTGCATCGCGCGGGGCACGGGACCTACACCCGGCAGAAGAGTCACGGCGTGAGCTTCCGCGTCATCTCGAAGTGGATGCGGCTGGCCGGCGTCGACCATATCCACGCCGGAACGGTGGTCGGCAAGCTCGAAGGCGACCCCAACACCACAGCCGGCTTCTACGACACGTTGCGTCTGGACAGCGTGGCCGCCGACCCGGTCAAGGGCCTGTATTTCGACCAGGAGTGGGTGTCCATGCCGGGCGTCATGCCGGTCGCCTCCGGCGGTATCCACGCCGGTCAGATGCACCAGCTCATCCACTATCTGGGTGAGGACGTGGTGCTGCAGTTCGGTGGCGGCACGATCGGGCACCCGATGGGCATCGCCGCGGGAGCCGAGGCCAACCGCGTCGCGCTGGAGGCGATGATCAAGGCCCGCAACGAGGGCCGCGACTACTACAAGGAAGGTCCGGAGATCCTCAAGAAGGCCGCGTCGCGCAACCGCGCACTCGACACCGCGCTGGCCACCTGGGGCGACATCACCTTCAACTACGAATCCACCGATACCCCCGACGTCGTCGCGACGCCGACCCGGGTCTGAGAGGAGCGAGCGCATGCGAATCACCCAAGGCACGTTTTCCTACCTGCCCGACTTCACCGACCAGGAGATCACCGCGCAGATCGGCTATGCGCTCGAGCACGGTTGGCCGCTGTCGGTGGAGTTCACCGACGATCCGCATCCACGCAACACCTACTGGGAGATGTGGGGGCTGCCGATGTTCGACCTGAAGGACGCGGCCGGGGTGCTGCTCGAAGTCAACGCTTGCCGAGCGGCCAACCCGAACAGCTACGTCCGACTAAACGCCTACGACGCCAGCCTGGGCCGGCAGACCACGGCGTTCTCGTTCATCGTCAACCGGCCAGCCGAAGAGCCCGGGTTCCGGCTGGAGCGAGCCGAGCGGGCGAACCGCCAGATCGGCTACACCACCTACGCGTATGCGACGGCGCAGCCGGCCGGGCAGAGGTACGAATCACCGTGACCGCCTTTGGTTTCCCGCCCGGTGAGGTTGTCGACGAGACCGAGCCCGAGCCGCTGGGCCCGGACGCCGTCGTCGACCTGGCGGCGGCCCGGGCTGCCTCGGGCGTCGACGAGGTGCTGTCCGCCCTGGACAGCGAACTCGTGGGCCTGGAACCAGTGAAAACCCGCATCGCCGAAATCGCGGCCCTGCTGCTGGTCGACCGCATGCGGGAACGGTTCGGGGTCAGCGCCCCGCAGCCGACGCTGCACATGTCCTTTACTGGCAACCCCGGCACCGGCAAGACCACTGTCGCGATGCGGATGGCCGACCTGCTGCACCGGCTCGGCTACCTGCGTCGCGGTCATCTGGTCAGCGTGACCCGCGACGACCTCGTCGGCGAATACGTGGGCCACACCGCGCCCAAGACCAAGGACGTCATCAAGCGGGCGATGGGCGGCGTGCTGTTCATCGACGAGGCTTATTACCTCTACAAGGTCGAAAACGAACGTGACTACGGCGGCGAAGCGATCGAGATCCTGCTGCAGGTGATGGAGAACAATCGCGACGACCTGGTGGTGATTCTCGCCGGGTACGCGGACAAGATGGACCAGTTCTTCTCGGCCAACCCCGGGATGCAAAGCCGGATCGCCCACCACATCACGTTCCCGGACTACAGCATCGGGGAGCTCGAGGACATCGCTGGCCTGATGATCGCCGGCCTGGGATACCGGTTTTCCGAGGAAGCGCGCGGCGTGCTGCGCCAGTATCTTTGCCGGCGCCGTGACCAGCCATGGTTTGCCAATGCGCGCAGTGTGCGTAACGCGTTGGAGCGAGCTCGGCTGCGGCATGCGCGGCGGTTGTTGGAAAAGGCCGACACGAGCGTCGGTCTTACGGCGCTGACCACGATAGAGGCGGTAGATCTGTTGGCCAGTCGGGTGTTCGAGACACGGGAGACGGCATGACGACAAATGCGCGCCTGCGGGCGCTCGTTGAGGTCGCTGACACCGGCTCGGTGCGCGGCGCCGCCGAACGTCTGGTGGTCACCGAGTCGTCAATTTCCTCGGCCTTGCGGGCGCTGAGCAGCGACATCGGGATCACACTGGTCGACCGGCATGGTCGCGGGGTGCGGTTGACCCCGGCCGGGCTGCGGTACGTGGAATACGCGCGCCGCATCCTCGGCCTGCACGACGAGGCGATTCTGGCCGCGCGCGGCGAGGCGGATCCCGAAAACGGTTCGATCCGGTTGGCCGCGGTGACGTCGGCGGGAGAGTTGCTCATCCCGGCGGCGCTGGCGTCGTTTCGTGCTCGACATCCTGGCGTGGTGCTGCATGTCGAAGTTGCCGCGCGTGGCGCGCTGTGGCCGATGCTGTCGCGCCATGAAGTCGACCTGGTGTTCGCCGGCCGGCCGCCCGAGGAGCTGCGGTCGAAGGTCCGGGTCCGCGCGATCAGCCCGAACACGCTGATCGTCGTCGGGCGTCCGGAGGTCGCCGACGGCTTCGCGCCGGCGACGGCCACCTGGCTGTTGCGCGAGCAGGGCTCCGGCACCCGCTCGACGCTGATGACCCTGCTCGAGGAGCTCGGCGTCACGCCGCCGCAGTTGGTGCTTGGCTCGCACGGTGCGGTGGTGTCGGCGGCCGTCGCGGGGCTGGGCGTCACGCTGGTCTCGCGCCAGGCGGTGCAGCGCGAGCTCGACTCCGGTGCGTTGGTCGAGCTGCCCGTACCGGGCACGCCGGTCAAGCGGCCCTGGCATGTGGTCAGCCAACCCACACCGCCGATGGCCACCGAACTGCTCATCCAGCATCTGGTCTCGTATCCCGACCTCGGCTGGCGGCAGGTCAGCGCGGTGCGCCGGGCTTCCTAGCGCCGCAACGTGTCGGATGGCGCCTCGCCCCACCGCTTTCGGTACTCCACGGCAAAACTTCCGAGGTGGTTGAAGCCCCATCGCTCGGCGACCGCAGTGACGGTAATCCCGTCGGAGGGCATCGCGTCCATGAGCTCCTCGTGGACTCGCTCCAGCCGGCGCTCGCGAACGTAGGTCATCGGCGTCATGTTCAGCTCCTCGCGGAAGCCCTGCTGGATCGAGCGGACACTCATGTGGACCGCCTTGGCGAGTTCGTCCATCGTGATGCGTTCAGCGAGATGGTCGTCGATGAAGTTCATGGCGTCATGGACGACGACCCGTCGTGGATCTGGCTGCGCCGGCTGGAGAAATTCTTCGTGGTAATTGGACGGCTGCAGCTGCAGCAGGGTGCTCATCACCAGTTCCTCGATCGCACCGATACCCTGGCCCCGCTGGATCAGCGAGCCGGGGTGGAACACCTCGCTGTGAATGAGCTGAACCGCGGTGTGCCAACGCATCGCGGCCTCGCTGGCAAGGTCGAAATCGGGTTCGAACTCCAAGGGCCTGGTCAAGCTTCGGCCCAGCAACCGGGTGAGGTGGGCCGCCATAGCGCGCTGCTCGATCCGGATCAGCAGCTGCGGGGAGTCGTGGTCGAACTGTATCCGCAGCGCTTCGCCCGGGCTGGTCACTAGCGCGCGGATCGTGTTGGCTTCGAAGTTGCGGCCGCGGTGATCGACCAACGCACGTCCGTTCATGGGCATGTGCACGCCGAAGTACTGCCCGAGCACCGGAATGTCGATGGTGGCAGCGACATGCACGTCGAGGTACAGCATGCTGACGTTGCGCAGCCGCACGCCATGCATGGTCGCAGCAAACCCCGCGGCGTCGTCGGGTCCCACCTGCAACGACAGCGGCGCGAGCGCTTTGGCCATCAATCTCATGGCTTCGGTCGGGTTCTCGGTATAGAAGATTTCGTTGTCCGCCAGGGCGGGCGGGACGCCCCGCGAGCGCACCTTGCGCCGCACCGGATTCGCCGTCCGGCGGATATCGATGAACCCCAGACGGGTTAGCCGCGACACCGCGTATCGTCTGCTGGCTGCTCCGACGACGTGCCATCGAATTGTGAAGTGTCTATTAAATAATCGGTGGCGATCATGCAAGTCTCCTGCTAGCCGAGCGCGCGCCAACGCGTCTAACTCTTCGCAATCCTGACAGCTGTTGCGCGAAAGCGATAGGCAGAACGCGAACTGGCCGCTAGCTTTGTGATCGAGGCCACAGTCCGCTGTGGCTCTCTCGGAATCGGGGCACAGCCCACCCGATCCCTCAAGGAGGTGCCATGCCGGCAAACGCTCAAGTTGTCACGCTGTCCCCAGCGGACCAACTGCGCGACCGACTCGACGACCCTGCGGTTGCCGCGTCGCTGAACAACTTGCTCGACCATGCCGACCTGCTGGCGATCCTGCTGACCGGCCTCGACGGCTTCGTCCGCCGCGGTGACGCGATCAGCGAGACGTTGGCATCGGCGGTCGGCGAGTTGCGCGCGGGAGCGCGCGACTTCTCGGGCGCCAACTTGCCCAGTTTCGACGGCGTGGCATCCGAGCTGCGATCGGTCGACCTGCAGGCGCTCGCGGCCAGCTTGTCCGAACTGGCGTCGTCGCTGGTCACCGCGACACCGGCGTTGAACAAGATCCTGCAGTCGCCGCTGGTCGATCCGCGGGCCGTCGACGTGCTGGGGGAGTTGGGTCAAGCCCTCGTCGAGGGCAAGACCGCCGCCGCCGCGGACCCGGGAGGCCCCAAGGGGTTGTTCGGACTGTGGCGGGTCAGCAAGGACAAAGACGTCAACCGCGGTCTGGGCTTCCTGGTACAGGTGGCCCGGGCGTTCGGCAAGCGCCTCCCGCAGTAACAGACTTCCAGCCCACGATTACCAAATGCGGTCGCGCCCTCGACCGTCATTTCGAGAGGAGTTCCTATGGCATCCGTTTTATGGTTTCAAGGCGGGGCATGTAGCGGAAATACCATGTCATTTCTCAATGCCGAGGAACCGAATGTCGTCGATTTGATTGTCGATTTCGGTCTCGACTTATTGTGGCATCCGTCATTGGGGCTCGAACTCGGCAAAAATGCACAAAAGGTCTTTTGGGATTGCGCCAACGGCGACCGGCCGCTGGACATCTTCGTGTTCGAGGGCACGGTGATCGAGGCGCCCAACGGCACCGGCCGGATGGACATGTTCGCCGACCGTGCGATGAAGGACTGGGTCACCGACCTGGCGTCCGCCGCGCAGATCGTGGTGGCCATCGGTGACTGCGCGTGCTTCGGCGGCATCCCGGCGATGGAGCCCAACCCGTCCGCGTCGACCGGCCTGCAATTCCACAAGCGCGACAGGGGCGGGTTCCTCGGGCCCGACTTTCGGTCCAAGATGGGCCTGCCCGTAATCAACATTCCCGGTTGCCCGGCGCACCCGGACTGGATCACTCAGATCCTCGTCGCGTTGGCGACCGGCCGCGCCGGTGACATCACCCTCGACGAACTGCACCGACCCGAGACGTTCTTCAAGACTTTCACCCAAACCGGTTGCACCCGAGTGCAATTCTTCGAGTACAAGCAGTCGACGATGTCCTTCGGCGAGGGCACCCGGACAGGCTGCCTGTTCTACGAATTCGGCTGCCGCGGCCCGATGACGCACTCCCCGTGCAACCGGATCCTGTGGAACCGCCAGTCGTCGAAGACCCGCGCCGGCATGCCGTGTCTGGGCTGCACCGAACCGGAATTCCCGCACTTCGATCTGGCGCCGGGAACCGTGTTCAAGACGCAGAAGGTGTCCGGGATGATCCCGCGGGAAGTCCCGGAGGGCTCGGATCACCTGACCTACATGGCACACGCCGCGGCCGCCCGGATCGCCGCGCCGCAATGGTCCAAAGAAAACATGTTCGTCGTCTGACCGCCCCGCACGCCCACAGCCCAGGTAGTGCACCACATTTCAGGAGGAATACATGACTGCGCTCGACCTCTATGTCAGCCCATTGGGCCGCGTCGAGGGAGACCTCGACGTTCGCGTCACCGTTGAGGACGGCGTCGTCACGTCGGCCTGGACCGAGGCCGCGATGTTCCGGGGCTTCGAAATCATTCTGCGGGGCAAGGACCCCCAGGCCGGCCTCATCGTGTGCCCGCGCATCTGCGGCATCTGCGGTGGCAGCCACCTCTATAAGTCGGCGTACGCGTTGGACACCGCGTGGCGGACGCACATGCCGCACAACGCCACCCTGGTCCGCAACATCTGCCAGGCCTGCGAGACGCTGCAGTCGATCCCGCGCTACTTCTACGCGCTGTTCGCGATCGACCTGACCAACAAGAACTACGCGAAGTCCAAGCTCTACGACGAGGCCGTCCGCCGGTTCGCGCCCTACGTCGGCACCAGCTACCAACCGGGCGTGGTGCTTTCGGCGAAGCCGGTAGAGGTCTACGCGATCTTCGGCGGGCAGTGGCCGCACTCCAGCTTCATGGTGCCCGGCGGGGTGATGTGCGCGCCCACGCTGTCCGACGTCACCCGCTCGATCGCGATCCTCGAGCACTGGAAGGACAACTGGCTGGAGAAGCACTGGCTCGGCTGCACCATCGACCGCTGGCTGGAGAACAAGACCTGGGAAGACGTGCTGGCCTGGGTCGACGAGAACGAATCCCAATACAACAGCGATTGCGGCTTTTTCATCCGCTACTGCCTGGATGTGGGCCTGGACAAGTACGGCGCCGGCGTCGGCAACTACATCTCGACCGGTACCTACTTCGACCCGTCGCTCTATGAGAACCCGACCATCGCCGGGCGCAACGCCGCACTGATCGGCCGTTCCGGTGTGTACGCGAAGGGCCAGTGGTACGAGTTCGACCAGGCCAACGTCCGCGAGGACGTCACGCACTCGTTCTACGAGGGCAGCCGCCCGCTGCACCCCTTCGAAGGCGAGACGATTCCGATCGATCCCGAACAGGGTCGCAAGGACGGCAAATACAGCTGGGCCAAGTCGCCCCGCTACGCCGTGGGCAACCTGGGCAACATCCCGCTCGAGGCCGGCCCGTTGGCGCGCCGGATGGCGGCCGGCGGGCCCAACGCCGCAGCGCACCAGGACAATGACCCGCTGTTCGTCGACATCATGAACAAGATCGGGCCCAGTGTCATGGTCCGCCAGCTCGCCCGCATGCACGAGGGCCCGAAGTACTACAAGTGGGTCCGGGAGTGGCTCGACCAGCTCGACCTCAAGGAGAGCTTCTACTCCAAGCCGATCGAGCACGCCGAGGGCATGGGCTTCGGCTCCACCGAGGCGGCCCGTGGCGCGCTGTCCGACTGGATTGTGATCGAGGACAACAAGATCAAGAACTACCAGGTGGTCACGCCCACCGCCTGGAACATCGGCCCGCGGGACAGCGGACAGGTTCTCGGCCCGATCGAGAGCGCGCTGGTCGGTTCGCCGATCGTGGACGCCGAGGATCCGGTGGAACTCGGGCACGTGGCGCGCAGTTTCGACTCCTGCCTGGTGTGTACTGTGCACGCCTATGACGGCAAGACGGGTAAAGAGTTGTCCCAGTTCGTGATCAACGGCATGGTGTGATCCTGACTGCCTCTGATTGCGGTATGGCCAGCACCGGCGACGCGGTCGACCTGGAGACTCCAGGTTGTGAGGTGTTGGTGGTCGGCTGCGGCAACCTGTTGCGAGGTGACGACGGTGTCGGACCCGTTCTGGTCCGTCACCTTTGGGAACGCGGGGTCCCCGATGGGGCACGCCTGGTGGATGGCGGCACCGCGGGCATGGACGTGGCGTTCCAAATGCGCGGGGCCGAATCGGTGGTGATCATCGACGCGGCGGCGACCGGCTCCGCGCCGGGCACCATCTTCAAGGTGCCGGGCTCCGAGCTGGCGGACCTGCCGCCGCTGCAGGGTCTGCACACCCACTCGTTCCGTTGGGATCACGCCATCGCGTTCGCCCGTTGGGCGCTCGGCGAGGACTGCCCGACCGACATCACCGTCTACCTCGTCGAGGTGGCAGGCGTCGAGCTCGGCGCCGACCTGTCCGCACCGGTGCAGGCCGCGATGGAGCTGGTCATCGATCGGATCGAGGCCGACCACCTGGCCGCACTTCGACCGGCCGCGACCCCGGAGGCCACGGTCGAATTCACCGCCGACGGCTACCTGCGCCTGGATGCGGCGTTGGCGGCCAGCCGATTTCCCTCCGACGCAGTGGCCGCCGTGCTCCGCGACGGCGACCTGTGGCTGATCCCTTTGCGCGGCCCGCGCAGCGGGGGACTGCTGCTGAAGCAGCGCAACCCCGCGGGTGACCGATCGCTGCTTATCCGCGAGGTGGTCGCTGACCGCGCCGTTTCGGGCGTCGCTGGTGCATTCTGGGACGATGCAACCAAGTCGCTACGCATTCCGCTGGGGGGCCGGCGGGAGTCATCGGGGTGATTCTGATGGCTGAACCGCCGACGGACGGGGCGCAGCCGGAACGCCCGCCGACGGTGGTGCGGGCCGACAGCTCGGCCGACGAGGCGCTCGACGTGCAGACCGTCGTCGTCGAGGAATCCGGCCGCTGGTTCGTCGAGATCATCGTGGTGTTCGCCGACGGTGTGGTGCGAAAGCGGATCGACGGGCACTCCACCAAGCGGCGCGCCGAGTTGTCGGCCAACCTGATCAAGCGTGCTGCCGAACGCAATATCCGAGGACCACTCAATGGATGACCGCCATGACCGCCGCCGCTGAAATCGCCCTGGCCACCCGACCGCAAGCGCTCGGCGCGTTCCCGCTGCCGCTGGGGTACTTGCTGATTCCCGCTGGTATGGAGAACGACACAGTGCGCACGGCGCTGTTGAACGGGAACGAACCCGCGGCCTGGCCCGAGTCGCTGCGGGCCCTAGAGCTCGCCCACTCCGGTGACGTCGAGGCGGCGTTGGGACAACTGACCGCCGACGATCCCGTCAGTCGATACAACCGGTTCGTGCTGCAACCCGACGGCGTCGATGCCGACAAGCTACGTGCCGAGCTGGGTGACTTCGATGTCCTGGTGGACCTCGTGTTGTTCACGATCGGCCAGCGCGACACCCCGCCCGACGCCGACGGCAGAACTGGCGAGCTCGCCGCCGTCGCATTGTCCGCACAAGCCAGTTACCTGGTAGCGCAAGGGGATCCGGTGGCGGCAATCGCGCTGCTGGAACGGGCCGCCCAGTCCGCCACAGACCTATCGCCATGCCTGGAAGGCATGCTGATCGCGGCGGCCGGGTCGATCTGCCGCGACATCGACGACCCGTCGGCGCAGCCCCGCCTGGAACGGGCGTTGCGTCTACTGGATGGCGCCGACGGTCTTCGCATTGCCCGCGCGGAACTGCATCTGACCGTCGCGGGGCTGATACACGAACGCGCCCAGGACAATCCGGGGCTGCTGGCCCAGGCCATACCCCATTACCACTCCGCGCTACAGCTGGTGTTGCGGGAGGAGGCGCCGCTGCTGTGGGCCTCGGCCCACGCCAACCTGGCGACCGCGTACCTGACCATGCCGATGGTGGAGGCGTCCGGCCAGCTTCGTCTCGGGGTGGCCGCGCAATCGCTGCGTTCCGCGCTGAAGGTCTACACCCGCGAGAGTTACCCCGAACAGTGGGCGAGCGTTCAGCTGAACCTGGCGAATTCGCTGGTGTACACCCCGTCCAAGCATCAGGCCGACAATCTTGTCGAGGCGGTGGAACTGTATGAGGCGGTGCTCGCGGCCCGCGACCGCGACACCGACCCACTGGGTCGGGCCAGGGTGTTGGCCAACCAGGGCAACGCGCTGGCCCACCTCGGGATGTTCGACCAGGCCAAGGCCAAGCTCTACGAGGCGCGGTTCCTCTTCGAGGAGCAGCAGGACCACGAATCGGTGCGTGCGGTACGCGGTGTGCTGGACGAGATCGCAAGGCAAATCGCACTTTTGCGCTCCAAGGACGTCACATGACGGTGGTGTCGTCGAAGATTTCCGAGCCCGGGCTCGAAGAACTGGCCAAGCGGGTCGACGACGCGGTCGCGGCCTTGGCCGACCTCGACCCGAAGGCCCGCGCTGTGGCCGAAGAACTCAAGTCTGCCCTCGAGGCCGTGCATCGTGCGGGACTGGTCACCATCGTGCGCCGCATGCGCGAGGACGACGCCGCCCGGGCGATCCTGTTCGAGCTGGTCGACGATCCGATCGTGCACCTACTGTTGGCGCTGCACGAGATCATCCGGCCGGACCCGCTGACCCACGCCAACCGGGTGCTGGAGTCGGTTCGGCCCCAATTGCAAAGCCACGGAGGCGATGTCGCCCTGGTCCGGGTCGACGACGGTACCGCCTACGTGCGGCTGGAAGGTGCTTGCAACGGCTGTTCGATGTCGTCGGTGACCTTGCGCAACTTGGTCGAACAGGCCTTGGTGGAGGGCGTGCCGGCCATCTCGGCGGTCGAGGTGCTGCCCAACGAGCCGTCGCCGACACTGATCCCGATCGAGGCGCTGCGCATCGGTTCGGCCTCCAGTCGCGATGGGTGGGCGGTCGTCGGGCCCGCCACCGGTTTGATCGACGGCGAGTTGACGGTCTGCAGTCTGACGGCCGACTCGGGGGAGCGCGCGGAGGTGATCGTCGTCAGCGTCGACCATCGGTTGTCGGCATACCGTAACGAATGTGCGCATGAGGCAATGCCATTGGACAACGCCATCCTGGACGTGCACAACGGCACGCTCACCTGCCCGTGGCACGGCTTCTGCTATGACGCGTCCTCGGGTGAATGCCTCAGTGCCCCCGGAGCGCAACTCGAGCAGTTGCCGCTGCGCGTCGACAACGGAGACGTGTGGGTCCGAGTGCGCGGATGAGCCGCTACACGGTCCGGCGCAACATCACCGCCTTACCCCCGCGGGTCGAGCCGGTGGCCGATGTCGACCTCACCGGCGGATGGTCGCCGGACGTCTGGTTGGGCGCACCCGCGCCCGGCGGACTCGCGCTGCCTCCGGCGAAACCCACCATGGCGTGGATGTATTCGCCACGCGGGGTGTTCCTGGGTGACGATCACATGGTAGTCGCGGACTCCGGAAACCATCGGGTGCTGCTGTGGCACGGTGTCCCGACGGACGATGAGCAGCCGGCCGATGTGGTGCTCGGCCAGCCGGATGGCTCAACGGAAGGGCGCGCGGCGGGGCGCCGGGGACCCGAACGCGGGATGAACCTGCCGACGGGGGTTCTGCTGCATGATGGACGTCTCGTCGTCGCGGATGCCTGGCATCACCGCATCCTGATCTGGGACGGGGTCCCTGAGCACAGCGACACCGCCCCGGACATCGTGCTCGGACAGCCCGACGCGTCCGAGGTGGAACCCAATGCCGGCGCCGACTGCTCGGCCGGGTCGTTCTACTGGCCGTTCGGGATCGCGGTGATCGGCGGTGCATTCTGGGTGGCCGACACCGGTAATCGTCGGGTGCTGGGTTGGCACAACGGAATTCCCGAGCCCGGTCAGCTCGCCGACGTGGTGCTCGGTCAACCGGATGCCTCGCACCGGGAAGAGAACCGGGGTGAGAGTGCCGGCCCGGCCAGCTTCCGCTGGCCCCACGACATTGCCGGCCACGACGATCTGCTGCTGATCGCCGACGCGGGCAATCACCGCCTTCTGGGCTGGACACCTTCGCCGGCGTCCGACGGCCCCGCCGACGTCTTGATTGGCCAGCCGGATTTCAGTAGTTCGCAGGAATGGCCGTACGGTCCGCACACCGGCGATCGGTTCCGGTTCCCCTACGCGATCGGGCTAGAGGGCGATCGGTTGGCGGTGGCCGATACCGCCAACAACCGAATTCTGTTGTGGGAAGCGATTCCAACGGACCATCGCGCCGCCGATTATGTCTTGGCCCAGCCGCACTTCGGTGCCAACGGCGAAAACCGCTGGACCTCCGTGCAGCGCGACACCCTGTGCTGGCCATACGGCCTGTCGCTGTGCGGGGACCGACTGGCGGTCGCGGACTCGGGCAACAATCGCGTCGTGATTTGGCGGCGGCGGTGAGGCCCCGCATCGTTCAGGCCGACGGCCAGGTCGGGTTCTACTGGACCACCCCGGCCGGCGTGCCGACGTCGCTGCAGCGGCTGGTGGTCGACGACGACGAGGCCGATCGGCTGGTGGCCACGCACCTGGAAGCGCTGGATGATGCGTTGATTGGCGCAGCCGAGCGGTTCGGCGAAATACTCGGTGGCGGAAGGGCGCCGGCCGATACGGCCGAGCGTGACGATCTGGTCGACCTGCACCACGCGCTGGACCGGTTATGCCTGGAATACGCCGAGGCCGCCGAGTCGGCCGGCATCACACCGGACCTGCGCGCCGGCAAGATCATCGGGACGGCTGCGTTGTTTTCGATCTGCGCGCGGCAACCGTTGGGACTACTGGGCCCGGCACCGCTGGACGATCAACTCGACGAACCCAGCCTCGGCGTGGTCGGCGGCTTCGGGGAGATGCAGCAGGTGGATCCGGCACGCCCCTGGCTGGGCGGCCGCTGGGTGGTGCGAACGGAAGCGGGGCAACGGTTTCCGCTGACCTTGTCGATGTTGATGTTCGACAGTTCCGGCGTCAACAAAGACGCTGCCCGCCGTGAACACCTGGATGCGATTAAGTCCGTGGTCGCTGGATCGCACAGCGCCGGCGCGGATCCGCTCTCCGTCACCTGTGCACTGGACTGGCTGCTCTACGACTGGTTGATGGCGCATCGCGACGGACCCGACAGCGCGGAGATCGTCTTCCCCAAAGGCCATGAGGCCGACGCCACCGTGATCGTCGGGGCGGCAGCCGCTTCGGTGGCGGCCAGGGCGACGTTCGACCCGGGCCTGGTCGGCCCGGGAGCCCCGCGACGCTGACGCTTTCCCGCGGAATCACCTGAAGTATCCCCCGATTCGGGGTTCACCCGTGCGGCGGAAACGACAAGGCTGCAAGGCGTGGACGTCTATCTACTCCTCATGTTTGTGGCGGTTGTCGTGATGGCATTCGGCTGCGAGGTGGTGGTCGAGTTAGCCATCGCCCTGCTGCTCAGACGCAGCCCCCCGAGCGCCACTGTGGACGACGCCCCCGCGCTGAGGCCCTGACGCATGCCGCCAATGTTGTGGGTGCTGATTGCGTTGCCGTTGACCGGAGCGGCGGTGTTGCTGCTCGGTGGCAGACGCACCGACTCGTGGGGGCATCTGCTTGGGTGTGCCACCGTGCTGCTGTCTTTCGGCTGGGGGGCATGGCTTTTCGCTGATATGTTGCAGCGTGCCGCGTCAGACCGCGTGCTGCACGAGACATTGTTCAGCTGGATAAGGGTGTCGGCGCTGACTGTCGAATTCGGCCTGCAGCTGGACGCCTTGAGCGTGTGCTTTGTGCTGCTGATCACCGGCGTCGGAGCGTTGATCCACCTGTATTCCATCGGCTATATGCAGGACGATCCGGCGCGACGCCGATTCTTTGGCTATCTGAACCTGTTCGTAGCGGCGATGCTTCTGCTGGTGCTGGCCGACAACTATCTCGGGCTATATTTCGGTTGGGAGGGAGTCGGTTTGGCGTCCTACCTGCTCATCGGATTCTGGTCGCACAAGCCGGCGGCCGCGACCGCGGCCAAGAAGGCGTTCATCGTCAACCGAGTCGGCGATGTGGGGCTGGCGCTGGCGCTGATGATGATGTTCGCCCACTTCGGAACGTTCTCCTACGCTGGGGTATTCGGTAAGGCGGCGGCGTCGGCCACGTTGACCGTGATCGGATTGATGCTGCTATTGGCGGCATGCGGCAAGTCCGCTCAGGTCCCGTTGCAGTCGTGGCTTGGCGACGCGATGGAAGGACCGACACCGGTCAGCGCACTGATCCACGCCGCGACCATGGTTACCGCCGGGGTGTATTTGATAGTGCGCTCGGACCCGGTATTCGATGCGGCCCCCGTCGCGCGCACGGCGGTGACGATTGTCGGGGCGATCACGCTGTTGTTCGGCGCGATCATCGGCTGCGCCAAGGACGACATCAAGAAAGCACTAGCCGCGTCCACGATGTCGCAGATCGGCTACATGGTGCTGGCGGCCGGACTAGGTCCGGCCGGCTACCCGGTGGCGATCATGCACCTGCTCACCCACGGCTTCTTCAAAGCCGGATTGTTCCTGGGCGCCGGATCGGTGATGCACGGCATGAACGACGAGACGGACATGCGCCGCTACGGCGGACTGCGCTCGGCGATGCCGATCACCTTCGCCACGTTTGGGCTGGGTTATTTGGCGATCATCGGTATCCCGCCACTGGCCGGGTTCTTCTCCAAGGACGCGATCATCGAAACCGCCTTTGCGGCGGCAGGCGCCGGCGGCGTGGCGCTGGGCACCGTGACATTGGTGGGTGCCGGGATCACGGCGTTCTACATGACGCGGGTCATGGTCATGACCTTCTTGGGCGAACCGCGGTGGAAGCCGGGCACCCACCCGCGCGAGTCACCCGTCGTGATGACGGCACCGATGATCATGCTGGCGTTCGGGTCCCTCGGCGGCGGGGCCGCGCTCGCGATCGGCGGCACCCTGACACGCTGGCTGCAGCCCGTGACCAACCCAGCTGGCTCGGCAGAGCCTCACCTTGACGCGCCCGGTTGGGTGCTTACGGTCCTCACCTTGGCCGTCGTCGCGGCCGGGGCCGCAATCGGCTACCGCAGCTACGCGATTCGGCCGGTGAAAACCGTTGCCTCCGAATGGGTGTCGGCCGCGGTCGTCGCCGCCCGTCGTGACCTCTTCGGCGACAGCCTGAACGAGGCGGCGTTCATGCGACCTGGTCAACGCCTGTCGCGCAACCTCGTCGACGTGGAACGCTCGCGTATCGACGCCGCGGTCGAAGGCCTCGCGCTGCTCGTCGGTGCCGGCTCGACGCAGATCCGGAGGATCCAGACCGGATTCGCACGCTCCTATGCGTTGGCGATCTTCCTGGGCGCCACCGGGCTGCTGGTGAGTTTCTTTGCGGGGAGCCCGTCATGACCCAGTTGCCGTTGGTCAGCGCATTGTGGCTGACTCCCTTGGCGGGAGCGTGTGTTGTGCGGGCGGTGCCGGTCCGCCGGCGCACCGCGGCGAAATACACTGCCGTCGGGGTCTCGATAATTGTCCTCGCACTCGCCGGCCTGCTGCTCGTGAGCTTCGATCGGATCAATCCGGGCTACCAGCTTGTCGAAAGCCACTCCTGGATCCGCTCTTTCGGAGCAGGATATATCGTTGGCGTCGACGGGGTCGCCATGGTTCTCGTGGTCCTGACCGCCGTACTCGTGCCGCTGTTGCTGATCGCCGGATGGAACGATGCCGAACGGCCTCATGGCTACCTGGCGCTGATGCTGGCGGTCGAGTCGATGATGCTCATCTGCCTGGTAGCGCTGGACGTCCTATTGTTTTTCGTGTTCTTCGAAGCGATGCTGATTCCGATGTTCTTCCTCGTCGGTCGATACGGGGGAGCGGGTGCTCCCCGGGCGGCGCTGAAGTTTCTGCTGTACAGCCTGTTTGGCGGACTGCTCATGCTGGCCGCGCTGATCCGGCTCAATCTCGCGTCGGCCGGAACCTTCGACTTCCGCGCCATTGTCGCCGCGGTGTCCTCGGGCACCGGCAGTGCGAATCCGGTCGTCATGCACTTTTTGTTTCTCGGGTTCATGGTCGCGTTCGCTATCAAGGCGCCGCTGTGGCCGCTGCACACGTGGTTGCCGGGGGTGGCCGCCGAGGCGACACCGGCGACCGCGGTGTTGATGATGGCTGTGGTCGACAAGATCGGCACTTTCGGCATGCTCCATTACTGCCTGAAACTCTTTCCTGACAGCGCAATTCTTTTTCGGCCGTTCATTGTTGCGCTTGCCGTCATCGCGATTATCTACGGTGCGCTGGTCGCCATCGGGCAGATCGACATCCTGGGCGTGATCGCCTATGCGTCGATCAGCCATTTCGGATTCATCGTCCTGGGAATCTTCGTGATGACAGAACAGAGTCAATCCGGCGCGACGCTGTACATGGTCAATCACGGTCTGGCGACCGCCGCACTGTTTTTGATCGCCGGATTTCTGGTGTCCCGCAAAGGTACCCGTCTGATCGCGGCATATGGCGGAGTGCAGCAGGTCGCCCCGGTGCTCGCCGGAACATTCCTGATCGCGGGCCTGGCTTCACTGGCTCTACCCGGGCTGGCGCCCTTCGTCAGTGAGTTTCTGGTGTTGGTCGGCACATTCACCCGGTACCCGGTTTCCGCGGTGTTGGCGGCGAGTGCGCTGGTGCTCTTGGCGATTTACGTCCTGTGGCTCTACCAGCGCGTGATGACGGGCCCCAGAAAGCAGGGTGATGCCGCGCTACGTGATTTGCGGCCCCGTGAACTAGCCGTTGTCGTGCCGTTGCTTGCGTTGCTCGTCATTCTGGGTGTGTATCCGAAACCGGCTCTGGATGTTATCAATCCGGCGATCGGACGCGCAGTGACCGAGTCGGTATCGCCGGCATCGTTGCGGGGTTAGCGCGCGCCCGCCAGCTGCGCTTGGCGGAGTTCCAGCAGGCGCAGCACCATCGGTGTGAAGATCAGCTGCATGGCCAGATCCATCTTGCCCCCGGGGCACACGATCGTGTTGGGGCGCGACATGAACGAATCATGCAACATGGCAAGCAGATACGGAAAATCGATACCGTGCGGGTCACGGAATCGGATTATCAGCATTGACTCATCGGCCGTAGGTATCGACCGGGCGATGAACGGGTTGGATGTATCGACGACCGGCACCCGCTGGAAGTTGACGTCGGTATGTGAGAACTGGGTGCACATGTAGTTCAGATAGTCGGGCATCCGCCGCAAAATGGTGTCGGTCACGGCTTCTGAGGTGTACCCACGGGAGACCTTGTCGCGGTGCAACTTCTGGATCCATTCGAGGTTGATCACCGGCACCACGCCGATGCGCAGATCGGCATGGGCCGCGACGTCCACGTCGTCGGTCACGATAGCGCCGTGTAGCCCCTCGTAGAAAAGCATGTCCGTGTCTTCGGGGATCTCCTCCCACGGCGTGAAGGTACCGGGTTCCTGCCCATAGGGTTCGGCCTCCTTCTCGTCATGCAGGTAGCGCCGCACCTTGCCGGTACCGGTCTCACCGTACGTCTCAAAGAGGCTTTGCAGATCGTCGAACAGGTTAGCCTCCGGACCGAAATGGCTGAAGGTGTGATCGCCGCGCGCGTGAGCATCGGCGATCGCCGCCTTCATCGCGACTCGGTCGTATCGGTGGAAGCTATCGCCCTCGACAAACGCGACATTGATGCCTTCGCGGCGGAAGATCTGGTCGAAAGTCCGCATGACGGAGGTCGTCCCCGCCCCAGAGGATCCGGTAACCGAAATGATCGGATGCAGACGCGACATATGTTTCCTCCAAGCATGATTGGTCGATTGATTTAGCCGACTCCGGTGCGGTACAGACCTCGAACGCCGTAGAGCGGTGACGTGGAAGGCCTTACGTAGTCCTGGCGGTGATAGTCCTCGAGCAGCTTGACCTCGTCGGCCGCTCCGAAAATCAGCGGCACGCGTTGATGCAGGCTGGTCGGGACGGCGTCCAGAAGGCGTCCACGGCCGGTGCTGGCCGCGCCGCCCGCCTGCTCGACCAGAAACGCGATCGGGCTGGCTTCGTACAACAGCCGAAGCCGTCCCGGCTTGTCCGGGTCTTTGGTATCGCGCGGGTACAGGAAGACGCCGCCGCGGCTCAGGATTCGGTGCGTCTCGGCGACCAGTGACGCGACCCACCGCATGTTGAAGTCCTTGCCACGCGGACCGGTCCGGCCTGCCAGACACTCGTCGATGTAGCGCTGCACTGCGGGCTCCCAGAACCGCCTGTTCGACGCGTTGATCGCGAATTCACGGGTGGAAGTGGGGATTTGGATTGACGGCCGAGTCAGGATGAATTCCCCGAGCGTGGGATCCAACGTGAAGGCGTGAACGCCCGTGCCGACAGTGAGCACCAGCATGGTCGACGGGCCGTAGATCGCGTAACCGGCGCATACTTGCTGCGAGCCGGGCTGCAGGAAATCCTCGGGCGACGGGTCTGTACCCGGACTGGCGGCGCGCAGAATCGAAAAGATGCTTCCCACCGACACATTGACGTCGATGTTCGATGAGCCATCGAGCGGATCAAAGACCAGTAGGTACTTGCCACGTGGATACTGTGTCGGCAGTAGATAGGGGTTTGCCAGCTCCTCGGAGGCCATCCCTGCCACCTGGCCACCCCACTCGTTGGCGCGCAAGAAGTAGTCATTGGCGAGCACGTCGAGTTTTTGCTGCTCCTCGCCCTGCACGTTCACCACATCGGCGGCGCCCAAGACTCCGCCGAGCTCACCCTGTGCCACACGGGTCGAGATGGCTTTGCAGGCAAGGGCAATATCGAGGATCAGCGAGTTCAGTTCGCCACTGGCATCGGGGTGGCGCCGACGTTCCTCGATGAGGAATTTGACCAGCGTGGTGTGACGGGTGAGCATGCGCGGGACCTCCGGCGGGCAGCAAAATACCTACTCAGATGATCGGATCTAAGCGCCCCTGGTTCATCCCCCGTTTGGGTGGACGGCTGGGGGTAGTCCGGGATGGCGCAGATCGCCCGCGTCGTCGTGATGGATTCCGCAAAGGTTCGCGGCGATGTAGGTGGGCCGTTGCGCTGGCTGGGCTTTGGCAGCGTCGGCCGCGGTGCTGACTCCGCTGAGCACCAGCAGGCTGGGCAGCCCGGCGGAGTTTGCGCCGGCGATGTCGGTGTCCAGCCGGTCGCCGATCACCAACGGCAGCCGAAAGTGCCCACGAGACAGCGCATCCCGAAAGATGGCTTGGTACGGCTTGCCAACCACTCGCGGCGCAACGCCGGTCGCCGCACGCAGGGCCGCCACCAACGCGCCGTTGCCGGGCACCAGACCACGCTCAGACGGCAGCGTGAGGTCGGGATTGGTCGCCACCCAGGGTGTTCCGGCGCCGATCGCCAGCGCCGCCTCGGCGAGAGCACGCCAACCGATGTCCGGCGAGAATCCTTGCACGACGGCGACCGGTTCATCGACCCACTGCCGGACCGGCTGTAGCCCGACACCGGTGACTTCGGACGCCAGTGCGTCTGAGCCGACGACCAGTACCCGCGAGCCCGGGGGCAATTCGGTACCCAACAGGCCGGCGGCACACCTGCCGCTGGTGATGACATCGCCCGGATCTGCGTCAAAACCCAACTCGCACAGATGTTGTGCTACCTCAGCTGCGCTTCGCAAAGCGTTGTTGGTGAGAAAAAGATTGCGAGTTGTCGTGCGGGCCAACGCCTCGGCGGCACCCTCGATCGCCTGTGTCCCGCGGAACAGCGTCCCGTCGAGGTCGAGCAGCAGGCAGTCGTGCGAGGTGGCCAGCGAGACCATGCAACATCACCGGTGGTGTAGGCGATCGCCGACCAGTGCGACCAGGTCGACGAGCCGGTTGGAGTAGCCCCACTCGTTGTCGTACCAGGAGACGACTTTGGCCTGGTTGTCGATCACCTTGGTCAGGCCGGAGTCGAAGATCGAGCTGTGCGGGTCGGTGACGATGTCACTGGACACGATCGGCGCGTCGTAGTACTTCAAGACGCCCTTCATCGGGCCCTCGGCGGCGGCTTTCATCGCGGCGTTGATCTCGTCGGCGGTGGCCGCCTTGCGCAGCTCGGCGGTCAAGTCGGTGACCGAGCCGGTGGGAATCGGCACCCGCAGCGCATACCCGTCGAGCTTGCCCTTGAGCTCGGGCAACACCAGCCCGATCGCCTTGGCCGCCCCGGTCGAGGTCGGCACGATGTTCAACGCGGCAGCACGCGCGCGACGCAGGTCCTTATGCGGGCCGTCTTGCAGGTTCTGATCCTGGGTGTAGGCGTGAATCGTGGTCATCAGCCCCTTGACGATGCCGAATTCATCATTGATCACCTTGGCCAGCGGCCCCAGACAGTTCGTCGTGCACGACGCGTTGGAAATGATGTTCTGAGTGCCGTCGTACTTGTCGTCGTTGACCCCCAGCACCATCGTGATGTCCTCATCGCTGGCCGGCGCGGAGATGATCACCTTCTTCGCACCGGCATCCAGGTGGCCCTGCGCCTTGGCGCGCGCGGTGAACAGGCCCGTCGATTCGACCACCACGTCAACACCTAGCTCACCCCACGGCAAAATTGCGTCCGATCCGACCGAAACCATTAATCCCCACTCGGACAGTCACGTGTATCTCCCTCTTGAAGCCCGGCGATTAATGCCGGCACACATTGGGCTGGATCGCGACGCGCGGCCCGGCGTTGGTGTCACCGTACGGCCGGTATTCGTCCGCCGGCACCCCCCGCATGGGGGAGATGAAAGCGCAACTGCTGCAAGGGGTTGCATCCATCGCCGGGAAGCGCGGCGTCGAGGTGAGGTGTGTCTTAGGTCGTGTCGGCGAACTCGACCAACTCGAAGCTCGCCTCGGGATGTCCTGACCTGATCAAGGCCACTGGCAGACGGAAGTCGCCGGAATCAACGAGGTTGATTGGACTTCGGCGGTTCAGGGGCGCCTTCGACCGTCGCGGGGGTCCATTTTTCTTCGATGTGGCCGAAGTGCCAGATGAGTAGGGCGATCGCCCAAGTGGTGATGAAGAGGGCGACGATGGCGAAGCCGATGGTGTTGAGGTCGAGGCCGGAAAGCCGGTCCCAGAACGGACCGTGCCAGTTCAGTTGGTCGGCGAACAGGCCGAGTAGTTCGATGCTGCCGATGAGCAGGGCCACGACGACTGAGAGCGCGGTGATGGTGAGGTTGTAGTAGATCTTGCGCACCGGGTGGGAAAACGCCCAGCCGTAGGCGAAGTTCATGAACGAGCCGTCGATGGTGTCGAGCAGGCACATGCCGGCGGCGAACAAGACCGGCAGGCACAGGATCGCGTACCAGGGCAGCCCGGCCGCTGCGCTGGTGCCGGCCAGGACCAGCAGGGCGATCTCGGTGGCGGTGTCAAAGCCCAGGCCGAACAGCAGCCCGATCGGGTACAGGTGCCAGGAGGTGGTGATCGTGCGGGTGAAGCGGCCCAGGAAGCGGTTGACAAAGCCGCGGCTGTTCAATTGCCGTTCCAGTTCTGCTTCGTCGAAGGCGCCGCGGCGCAGCTGCTGGAACACCCGCAGGATCGCGATCAGGACGGCAATGTTGAGCCCGGCGATCAGATAGAGGAATATCCCGGAGATGCTGGTGCCGATCACGCCGGTGTAATGATGCAGTGCCGAGGAGTCGTCTTCGACTGGTCCGGCGATCGCCTTGGCTCCGATCGCCAGTAGCACCGCCAGGGTGAACACCACGGTGGAGTGGCCCAGCGAGAAGAAGAATCCGACGGCCAGGGGGCGTTGGCCGTCGCTCATCAGTTTGCGGGTGGTGTTGTCGATGGCGGCGATGTGGTCGGCGTCGAAGGCGTGCCGCAGGCCCAGCGCGTAGGCGGTCAACCCGACGCCGAGGCCAAAGGCTTTGCCGCCCACGTTCAGTCGCGCCGGTTCGACGATCAGCAGCAGGGTGAACCCGCCGATCAGATGCAACGCGACGATCACCGCGAGCATCACCCCCAGACGCCCCCACTCCGCGGGAGTCAGGAAGCTGAATCTGGTCCGTGGCACCCGGAACGCAGTACTGGCCATCGCCTCGACCTTAAGTTCCGGCGCGAGCTGGATGCAAGTGATTTGCAGGAGATTCCCGATGGTCTTTGCGGCCGAACGTGAATTATTTTGTACACCCAGCCGCCGGGCGGCTTTGATCGCGTATCACTTCGCTACAGGGCTGAGTATACGAAGAATCGGTCGCATCTTCCGAGAAGCGTTGAACCATCTGGCTCCCCCGGTGCGTCCACCTGATGGGTGATGGCTGACCGCCAGTGCGGTCGATACCGTTATCCCGTTGATTTGGAATGGATCCGGGGCAGGAGTGTGGCCATGCCCGACCGGAGGCTGGTGGGTCCGCTCGAACGCTGCGTGATGGAACGCCTATGGAGCGATTCGGTACCGCAGACGGTGCGTGAGATACACGGTGCCGTCTCCTTGAGGCGCAATCTCGCCTACACCACGATCATGACGGTCCTGCGCCGGTTGGCTGACAAAGGCCTCGTCGTTCAATACCGCGACGAGCGGGCCTTCCGTTACGCGGCGGCGCACGGCCACGACGAGTTGGTCGCCGAGTTGATGCTCGCTGCGTTAGACGAGATCGCCGATTCCAAAGGCCGCTGCGCAGCGTTGGCCTACTTCGTCGACAGCGCCGGCACCGAAAACGCGCAGCTACTTCAGCAGGCGCTCGAAAAGGTGGAGAGCGAGTGCAGACGTCACTGGCATGCCTCGGGCCCGTGGCATCCCTGACGAGAGCACACCCGTAGGCGCCTAGTGTCCTAACTCGTCAAGTTCGACGCAGCGTCCACGGCTGGTCTCGACCGCGGATTTCCGTTTATTGGCCCAATAATTACTGTGCTGTTGTTGGTCTGGTGAACGGGAGTCGTTGTGAACTGGCAGCAAATCCAGCCATTCCTCGTGGCGCTGGCCATAGGTTTGCTGCTCGGCTTGGAGCGCGAACGCAGCCACAGCCGCAGACTCCCCGCTGGGACGCGCTCGTTTGCGCTCCTGTCGCTAGTCGGGGCCATTGCCGCGAGCTTCAACGAGTGGGCAGTGCTGGTTGGGCTCGTTGTCGTCGGGGCGTTGATGACGCTTGCCTACTTTCGCAGCAGCGAAAGAGACCCCGGAACTACCACAGCGATCGCCGCAGTCGCTGCCTACCTGCTCGGTGCGCTCGCCTACACACGCCCGGCGGTAGCCGTGGCCATCGCCGTGGTCGTCGCGGGCCTGCTTGTGTCGAAGGCCCGCATCCATCGCTTTGCCCGCGAGATCGTCAGCGACGTCGAAGTAGAGGACGCGATCAAGTTCTTTGTGGTGGCGCTCGTGATCCTGCCATTGCTTCCAGATCAGCAGCTCGGACCGTATGGCGTACTGAACCCGGCGAAGGTCTGGCTCCTGGTGGTACTGCTCACCGGTATCGGCTGGGTCGGCTACATCGGTGTTCGGGCCCTCGGGCCCGAACGGGGCGTGCTCGTTACCGGTCTGGCTGGCGGGTTCGTCTCGGCAACCGCGACAACCGCGTCGATGGGCCGGCTCAGCCGGACGGCTACGAGCTTGCGTGCGCCGCTCGCCAGTGCACTGCTCGCGAGCCTCGCGACCTTCGTGCAGTTGCTTATTGTGATCGCGCTCGTCGACGTCGAAGTGCTGCGCCGCCTGCGGCCCCCGGTGGTCGCAGCAGCGGTTGCGCTCGTAGGTGTTGCGGCCTTCGTCTACCGGGGTGGCAGGCGGGCACATCAGCAGAATGCCGCGGAGGATGACGAAGCCGAGGCGACGAAGACAAGCCGACCCTTCGCGTTGCGGCCCGCCCTCGTTCTGGCCGCGGTGCTGACCTTCGCCCTGCTCGTCGGTCGTTGGTGCGCTGACATACTCGGCCCAAAAGGGGCGGTGCTTGCCACGTTCGCCGCGGGTCTGGCCGACGCCCACGCCGGCGCGGTCGCCGCTTCGGACTTGGCTTCCTTGCCGCCATGGCGCTGCCGGCCGTGGTGTTCGGTGTCGCTTTAACCGCAGCCGTGACCGTGGTGTGAGCCGGGGGGCGTGTCCGCTTGCTCACCGGGACTTGGGCCTTGTGTCAAATAATGTGAGACACAAGGCGATACGTGGGGGGTTTCATTCGCTGTTTGTGACTGATGGCCTCATCGCAACGGAACCGGTGCCGGACCCGAAGCCGGCTCGCGGGCCTTTGGACCTGCATGCCAAGGTATTGCGACCCTAGAAACCCTTGGTCGATCCTGGTCGACTCAGGGTGAGCTCGTTTCGCGCGCTGATGTGTTGTGGGTTGCGCAGTCGAAAGGATCGGTGGTGACCGACGCTACGGATTCCACGGCCTTCCGCCGGCTTTCGCGGTTGCGGCCCCTGATCGAACCGGCCTTGGTCATGTTCACGGTCGGTGCGCTGGCTGTTGGCGGGATCGCCTGGCTGGGGGGGCGACACGATGTCGCCGACGCGTCCTGGATCGCCGGCACCGCGCTCGCTGTGCTACCGGCCTTGGTGTGGGTTGTGATGGCCTTGCGCCACGGGCGGTTTGGCGTGGATATCATTGCGGTGCTGTCTCTGGTAGGCACCCTGCTCGTTCACGAGTATCTGGCTGGGGCGTTGATCGCGATGATGCTGGCCGGTGGCCGAGCACTGGACGCGGCGGCCGCCCGGCGCGCCTCCCACGACCTGCGGGCCCTGCTGGAGCGCGCGCCGCGCTTTGCCCGGCGACGCGACAGCGCACAGGTCACTGTAATCCCGCTGGCCGAGGTGGCAGTCGATGACCTGCTTGTCGTCGGCCCCGGTGAAGTGGTGCCGGTTGACGGACGAGTTGTCGATGTGGTCGCGGTGCTCGATGAGTCGGTGTTGACCGGTGAGCCGCTGCAAGTTGAACGCGATGTTGGTGAACTCGTCCGCAGTGGTGTCGTGAACGCCGGCGGCGCTTTTGAGCTACACGCCACCTCGACAGCCGATGACAGCACCTACGCCGGCATCGTGCGGTTGGCCCAGCAGGCGGGCGCGGAGAATGCGCCGATCGTACGGTTGGCCGATCGGTACGCGGCGTGGTTATTGCCGGCCGCGCTGCTAGTTGCTGGTGGGGCGTGGTTGGCCAGCGGGTCAGCGGTGCGAGCGGTGGCTGTGCTGGTGGTGGCCACCCCGTGCCCGCTGCTGCTGGCGGTACCGGTGGCGATTGTCTCGGGTTTGTCTCGGGCGTCCCGCGCCGGAGTGGTCATCCGAAGCGGTGGCGCATTGGAAAACCTTGGGCATGCAACGACTTTGGTGATGGACAAGACCGGCACCCTCACGATGGGACGCCCAGCGGTCGTCGACGTGGTCGCCGTGCCCGGGGGTAACCCGACCGAGATGCTGCGGCTGGCCGCTTCGGTGGATCAATTTTCCCCGCATGTCCTGGCAGAAGCTATTGTCACCGAAGCGCTCGCGCGGGGTCTGCAGTTGTCTTTGCCGGCCGACGTGATCGAGGAGCCGGGCCGCGGTGCTAGCGCCACCATCGAGGCGCGCCGCGTGACGGTCGGAAAGCTGTCCCGCGACGCGGTGACCACCGCGTGGGGGCGTGGGGTACTCAGCCGAGCCGGTTTGGACGGTGCGGCAATCGCGTGGGTGTGCATCGAAGGGGAGCCGACCGGCGCGGTGTTGTTACGAGATCCGTTGCGCCGCCATTCCCCTCGCACGGTGCGGCGCTTGCGTGCGGCTGGCCTGAATCGACTGGTGATGCTCACCGGCGATCGCGCCGAGCCGGCCCGCGAGGTCGCCACGGTGTTGGGACTCGACGAGGTCTACGCCGAACAAACCCCGGCGGACAAGGTCGCCGCGGTGCGTGCCGAGCGACAACGGGCGGTGACGATGATGGTGGGCGACGGGATCAACGACGCGCCCGCCTTGGCAGCGGCGACGGTGGGTGTGGCAATGGGCGCGCGGGGAGCCACCGCGTCCTCGGAGGCCGCGGACATCGTACTGACCAGCGATCGGGTGGACCGCCTCGCCGATGCGATGGACATTGCGCGCTGGTCCCGTCGCATCGCCATGCAAAGCGCCGTGGTGGGTATGAGTCTGTCGCTGTTGGCGATGGTGGTCGCGGCGCTGGGCTGGCTGCCGCCGGCGGCCGGTGCGCTGCTGCAAGAGGGCATCGACGTCACCGTCATCCTTAATGCGCTGCGGGCCCTGCGTGGTAACCCCGCCACCGAGGTGGCATTACCCCCCAACACCGAGCAATTGTTGCGGCACTTCGCCGCCGAACACGACGAACTACGTGACGCGCTCGGGTTACTGCGCGACAGCGCCGATCGGTTGGCCAGCGGCCCCGACGCCGCAGCACTGGAATCGCTCACCGCGGCAAGCAAATTGCTCACCGACCGGATCCTGCCTCATGAACGCGCGGAGGAGACCCAGCTGTATCCAGCGTTGGCTCGGCCGCTGGGCAGCGACGAGGCCACCGCCACGATGAGCCGCACCCATGCCGAGATCCAACGGCTCGCCGATCGCGTCAGTGCTCATGTGCGACTTGCCCAATCGGCCGGAGCGATCCAGCCCGAGGACGTCGATGACCTGCTGGCGTGCCTGTACGGCCTGTATGCACTGCTGCGGCTGCACTTCGTCCAAGAGGAAGAAAACTATTTCACTCTCACCGAGGACGAACCCACACCACCCGAGAGCGTCCGAACCCGGCGCCCGACAGAGGAAGCCGACTCGGCGATGTCGCAGTGAATCAACCATGAGCCCTTGTGCGCGCGTCATCGGCGATCGGTGCGCAGGGATGTGAGCAAAAGGCCTGTGTCGTTAGGACTTGTGACCCTGTCGCCGGTGCCGCTGACACTGCACTCTGTGGTGTGAGCCGGCGGATACAACCCGGAGCCAGTGGGTTCGCTAAGCAGCCGGCGTGGATTGTACGTAACACCAATCCTGAAAGGAAACACAACATGAAGCGCGAAGTCTGCAAATTCTTCTCGGGTCATTTGCCGCGCTGGCTTATGCCCACGCCGCGTATGCTGTCGCGGCAGATCGGGGCATCATCGATGAACCTGTCTTCGTCGGCAGACGTTGGGGCGTCGGATACATGTGGGCCGAAGCCGCCGTTTACTCGGCGCTCAGCGTGGCCCTCGGGTACTTCGGGTGGATCTCCAAACCACAAGAGCAACCGCAGAATTCGGCTCCGACGTCGACAAACGAGCAAAGCAAGCACGCTGCGGGCACAGGTGATCAGTCGCAGCTGGTGGGCCGCTAAGTCATATCGAAAGCCATGGCGTCAGCGCCGCTACTGCTCGACCAGCTGCATGACGGCACAAGTGCCGTTCTTGCAGGCTGGGTTCGGCACCGTTTCATTGAGCCCGGCGCAGTGGGGCGTCGCAATGCGCAAGCTTGAGATCCGCGCCATGCACCGACGGATTCTCACCGGTGACGTACCGGCGGTGGCTTGATAGCGACGCTTAGACCATTCGGGGTACGCCGAAGCCGGGGACGCTTCCGATCACGACCAAACCGAGCGCGATCACGAGAAAAGCGAACACGCGCAACGATTTTGGTGTCGGTTCCTGTTCGATCTCGGGCCTGCGCGCCGCGAAGAGGATGAACACCACCCCCATGTCGAACGCCACCGTCGTCAGCCAGCGGGTCCAGTCGTAGCCGGTGAGGAAGATCGGGACGAACAACAGCAGCGCCGCGAGAGCCCACGTCATGCGGCCCCGCACCGCGTCGACGAACGTGCGTAGCGGCACGCCGGAGACCTCGCTGACTCCCCACATCGTCGCGACGATCCCCGCCGCGCCGAACGCCAGGGAGGCGGTGAGGCCGGCGACTCCGATGTGGCCGACACTTCGGATGGCGTCCAGGATCCCGTCGTCGTAGATCGGCATCACGTTGCGGCACACCCAGTCGTGGTAGTCGCTTTGCGGTGGTGGTCGCCCGTCGAACACGTACCGCAGCAACGCCGGGGGCGAGGTGACCGTGCCGAATACGTTCGGCATCGGGTGATGCGGAACTTCGGAACACAATTGGGAGGCGATGCCGTGTCGACCGAACGCCGCCACGGCGGCGGCGGTCACCGCGCCGGGCGCCACCGCCAAGAACGCGCCCAGGCGCTGCCTGCCTCCCAGCGCATCGCCGAGGACAACGACGGCCAGCACGGCCCCGAACGCGAACAGCAGACCGACCGCCTCGTGTACCAGTGTCAACGTTGCGGTCGCTGCGCCGTAGGCCGCGCAGCAGGTGATCGCGACCGCGCGGGAACGTGCGAACATCACGGCCGGGGCGAACAGCGCCAGGGCCGCCCCGCCGAACAAGTCCGGTCGGGCGGAATAGGCCGCGAACGGGACACCGAACGGCAGCAAAGGAATCAGCATTGCGACCATCAGGCTGCGTTCGGAGCGCGGGCGCCCCGAAAGCAGCACGGCGGCGACCGTTGCCAGCCCGCACAGGTATACCGCCGTCGACAGCCAGCGCAGGCTGAGGCTGACCGCGAAGTAGTGTCCGGGGAACAAGCCAACCAATTCACCGGCGAGCCCGCGGCGGACGAAGCCATGGGCGTAGGTGGCTGTGTAGTACGACATCCAGTACACGTCGAGCTGAACGATGTCTATCGCGAACCAGAGCACGATTGCCGACCAGATCGCGATTGTGACGGCAAATCCGACGTAAAAGCGCTTTCGTACGGGGGTATTCGTATTAGGCCCCAAGGTCAGCATCAGCCACCACCGTGGTAGACGGTGGTGGCGCACAAGCCGACGTCGGCCAACGCGGCACACGCGAGTTCGCGCGCTGCCGCCGCGGTGTTGTCGGCGCCGCACTGGTAGGCGCTGACGGTGAGAAACCGGCTGCCGTTGATTGTGCCTGTGGCGCAGAACAATTGGCCGCGTATCTGCTCTATGCGCCGCCGGGTCATCCCTTGCTCGACCAACCGCACCGATACCTCGGTGGCATCCGCACCGTCGATACGGCCCAGGGCGGCATCGAAGGTGCCCATGTTGGAGCAGCCCACCGGCAGTTGGTCGGTCGACATCGCAGTGCCTTCGGCTCGCCGGACCAGCCATCGTGGCGTGAACGGGATCAGCGGCAGCCCGGCCAGCATTTCGTTGGGCTCTTCTTTCAGGGACGTCAGCAGGCTCTTGACGTCCGCGCGTACGCCACTCAAGTCGTCGACCGCCGCCCGGCCGTCGACCGTAAGCGTGATCGAGGTCAGCGCGTTGGCGCGGTCGTCGTCGGTCGCCGAGCGATCGCTGACCGGAAGCACCACCGTCACGGAGTTTCCGTCCGACGCCACCCTGCCTATCCGGTGGGTCAGGCGAGCCATGAATGCGACGAAAAGCGTGTTGCTGCTCCCGTTTATGCTGCGTGCACGGGCCTCCCATGCGACGGCGTCGGTGTGCAGGGTCACCGCCGGGGGAGCGGTGCGGACATCGTCGGGCGGCGTTACGCGCCGCGGTGCTACGGGCTCGGCCCGCGGGCCTAAGGAAGCGTTCAGCACGATCAGCAGCGTCGCGATCAGCGCCCGAATGACCGCGGGCAGGGCGGCGATGGCGTGGGCCAGATCCTCGGCCACCGCACGCCATCGACTTCGCGAATTCGGTTGCGGGTAACTGAGGTTGCGTCCTTCTCCGTTGACCGCTTCGGTGATCGCGGTGGCCAGCGCGAGACCGTCGACAACGCAGTGCGACGACACCAAGGTGACCGCGGCGCCGCCGTCGTCCAACGGCAGCACGCCCAGATGAAACGTGGGTCCGTGTTCGGGGTCGACACGGACCCGTGCGCGTCGTTCGAGCCACGCGCCGACTTCCGACCGCGGCTGTCGCGGTTCGAGCGCAATGTCGGGTGAGTTGCCGTCGCGCACCCAGTGATGACGGCCGAAAGGCAACGGCGAGCGCTCGATCTGGCGTCCGAGCAGGCCGTCACCGAGCCGAACCCGGAAGCTTTGCAGTTCGTCGATGTTGACTTCGCGGTCGTATACCCAGGTGCATTGCACGGCGCTGCCCTGGCCGGTGGCTCGCAGTCGTAGGAAGGCGGCCTGGTCCAGCAGCGCCAGCCGCGTCATACGCCGTCGGACACCCGGGTGAACTCGGCACGCATCGTCTCGACATAGCGCAACACCGACTTTCGCGCGATCTCGGTGCCGGGATAGGCGACCACCAATTGCGTCTTGTCACGCATGCGATTGACCCACATGCACACCGTTTCCGAGAGTCGGTTATCGCCCCAGATGCCGGCGCGCAGGTCGCCGTAATCATCGCCGAACGGCAGCTTGCGGATGTCAATGTAGGACAGCATCGGGACGGGACGATCCGGAACCTCGATGTCACCCGACGATCCGTCCAGCGTCTCGAGGAGGTGATAGAGCGGCACCGCGCCGAGAGCGGTGTTCTCGTCGAAGGACGCCTGGGCAGCGTGCGCGACCTCGTCGAATGACGCTCCGGCAGTCGGGATTGCCAACGGGACGAAGCTGGCCAACCAGCCGACCGTGAGGGCGTGGTCGGGATTGCGGCGGTTGTCGAACGGCGTGAGTCCGAAGTAGGTTGCGGCACCGGTCAACCGATACTCGGCCAGGGCCGCGCAGGCGAACACACCACCGCTGAATCGCGTGCCCACCGCACGGCACGCCGCTTCGAAACGCCGACCCTGATCGTCGTCGATCAAGTCGAACACGTCGATCGCCCCCGCCGTATCGGGGGTGGCGTCGCCCAATTCCAATGGGAACTTCGGCAACCCGCCGTCGTTCGCTGCGAGAAAGGCTCGCCAGGACTGGGTTTCGGGCGACTCTTCACTCAGTCCTGCCGTGTACGCACGCTGATTCGCGCTGTACTCGCGATGGCTGGCCGCGGGTATCAGCGTCGCTCCGTCGTTCTGCAGTGCGGTGAAGTACGCCGTCTGGATGTCGAGGAAGATCACACCGGCCGACATTCCGTCGGCGCGCAAGTGATCGATGGCGATCAAGACGGTGAACCGGTCTTCGCCTTGAACGATTCCGAAGGTGAAGCAATCCCATCGCAGCGGATCGGGGGTATCCAGCAGCAGTTTGCGGATCTGCATCGGCTCCATCATGCCGAGGTCTTTTGGTGCCAAGGTGATTACGTCTGGGTTGGGAATGACGTAACGGTGGATCTTGTCGTTGTCGCAGAACGCGAATCGGTCGTGGTAGGTGTCATGGCGCCGGACATGGCTGTTTACCGCGTGCGTCATCGCCTCGATATCGCAGGTGCCGTCGATCTCCCAGGCGCCAATGCACAATCGCGGGATGTCGCGGCCGCGGCTGACTTGGCGCCGGTAGTATCGAAGATGCTGCGACTGCTGGTAACTCACCGGGGCAGGGTGGGCTTGCGCGCCGGCTGCGCACGCATAAGTCGTCGCGGTGGGGCTCCAGGAAACGACGGTGCCCTCGGCCGTCCAGTCGTCAACGGTGCCCAAAAACATGTCCCCACCCTTCGTCCTTCAGAAGGCGACGCCACCCCGGTTGCGATGACCTTAACGTGAACGCGCGCGCGTTGCCGAGTGAGACGGAATTGGGGGTGAACACGCACTGAGCAGGCCTCGACGACTGCGTTATGGCTAGGTTCGTCAGCACACCAGGATGATGGTGCCGGTCGCGACCCTAAAAAGCAGCGTGAATTTGGCCTGCCGGTCGTTTGTCGGAGGCCTGACCGTCGTCGCCGCTTCACCGCCGATTCACTTTGCCTGGCAATTTCCCCATCCGTTAGTCGCACCCGAAATGCCAGGGCGGTTCGCGGAACGGAGAATGCCTGAAGCGATGCACGCACCGAGTGAAGGCCAGCGCTTAGCCGCTGTTCGAAGTACCAGCATGGATCGGGACGCCCGCAGACTCTCGGCCGCGGCGTCGCCGGATCGTGCGGCGGAAAAAGGAAGCCGATCCGCTCGGCGGCCGACCACGCCGATCGCCTCGCTACGCTCCGATCATGACGACAGTCGGCAAGGCGCGGTCGCTGTGGCTTGTCATCGCGGCGTAAGTCATCG
Organism: Mycobacterium stomatepiae; assembly: GCF_010731715.1. Lineage (NCBI taxonomy): Bacteria > Bacillati > Actinomycetota > Actinomycetes > Mycobacteriales > Mycobacteriaceae > Mycobacterium > Mycobacterium stomatepiae. The sequence goes on along the minus strand of NZ_AP022587.1, from coordinate 2,049,809 downwards.
CCGTCGCGCTGGCAGCGGCGTGGCTGGCCTGGGGTCCACGAACTGGCCGGCTTTGGCTCGACACCTTGATCGCAGACGTGCTGGCAACCCTCGTCGTTTTCGCGTTCAGCCGCGCCTACCGCAACTCCAGCTTCTACGACGCGTACTGGAGCGTCGTGCCGCCGCTGCTGTTGTTGTATTGGTGGAGCCGGTTCGAGCCCGCGGTCGACGTATTGCGATTCGCGCTGTTGGCCATTGTGGTGGTGCTGTGGGCGGTGCGGTTGACCGCGAACTGGGTCTATTCGTTTCCGGGTTTGCACCACGAGGACTGGCGCTATCCCATGTTCAAGCAGCGGGCGGGCCGCTGGGAGTTTCTGGCCGACCTGGCGGCCATCCATCTGATTCCGACGCTGCAGGTCTTTTTGCCCATGATCCCGGCCTACGTCGCGGTGAGCCGACCCGGACCGGGATGGGTCTGGCTCAGCTGGATCGGCTTCGCCGTGGGTTTGGCCGCCGTGGCGCTGGAGTTTGTCGCCGATGGGCAGATGCACCGATTCGTGGCGCGGCGGCGTGGGGACGAAGCGATGGACCGCGGCCTGTGGAGCTGGTCGCGGCACCCGAACTACTTCGGCGAGTTCAGTTTCTGGGTTGCGGTCGCGTTGTTCGGTATCGCGGCCGCGCCCGGTTCCTGGTGGTGGCTGATCCTGGGTGCGGTCGCGATGCTGGCGATGTTGCTCGGCGCCAGTATTCCGATGATGGAAGAGCGCAGCCTGCAACGCCGCCCGTCCTATCAGGACGTCATCGACCGGGTGCCGCGGTTCGTGCCGCGGCCACCGCGAAAGGCCACCGCGAAAGGCTAAGGCGGGAAAGACAATAAGGCGTACGCTGCACCCATCAACGGCGAAAGGTCAGTTCCATGCGCATCAGCCTGGTCACCCACCTCGATAACAAGACGCCGATCGAATCCTGTATCCGCGACTTGACCCAAGCGCGTGAGGCCGGATTCGCCCGGCTGTGGATGACGCAGATGCCCTTCGATGTCGACCTGCTGACCGTTTTGGCGGCTGCGTTGCGCGAAGTACCCGACATCGAAGTGGCCAGCGGCGTGGTGCCGATCCAGAACCAGCACCCGATGCTGCTCGCGCAGCGGGCGTTGACACTCAACATCATTGGCGGCGGAAGGTTCACCTTGGGGATCGGCGTCACCCACCGCGCCGTGACCGAGGGGATGTGGGGCGTCTCGTGGGACAGGTCGGTGAAGCGACTGTCCGAGTACCTCGACGGCTTGCTGCCACTGCTCGCCGGTGGACCGGCCGACGCGCCCGGCGAACTCGTCACGACCAGGGGAGCGCTGCAGATCCCGAACGCCCCGACACCCCAGGTGTACGTCGCCGCGCTCGGTCCGCAGATGCTGCGAGTCGCTGGCAGGCGAACCGCGGGAACCATCACCTGGATGACGGGCCCCAAGACGCTGCGCGAGCGCGTAGGTCCCACGCTGCGCGATGCCGCCGCCGAGGCGGGCCGCGCGGTGGGTTCCGTCGCGGTGGCAGCCGCGTTGCCGGTCGGCGTGACCGACGATGTCGCCAAGCTTCGCGCGCTAGCCGCCGAGCAATTCGCGATGTACGGCCACCTGCCGTCGTATCGCGCGATGCTTGACAGAGAGGGCTTTTCGGGACCCGAGGACGCCGCATTGGTCGGTGACGAGGCCACTGTTTCGCAGCAGCTCGACGGGCTTCGCGATGCTGGGGTAGACGAATTCGTCGCTATTGCGTTCGACCCGTCGACCGAGGGAGCCGAGCGGACCCGGGCGTGCCTTCGGGCCTGGGCGTGAGGCCCAGGGAGTGTAGCCGGCTCAATATTAACGAAAACTGCTGCGGTCGGCCGACATTCGTCTCGGACAGTGAGATGTCGATGCCGCGTTACGCCGACGACGCAATAACGGCGCCGACCGTAAACTCGACGCGACGACCCACACCGCCGTCGTCGCCGTCGGCGCCCGGGTCGGTCCAGAGCACCCGAGCGGTTCCGGACGCGTGCAGGCTGACGCCGGTATCGAAGTCGACGAAGAGCAGGGCGGCCTCGTCGTCGATCGCCAGATTGCCGAAGCTGTTGAACATGTTGTTGCCCGGGTAATCCGGCCACCACAACCTGCTGGGGGAGTCGACCCGAACGAATCCCGCCGGACCCCCGCGGTGGGACGCATCAGCGCCCCGGGTCGGATGCGTGGTGCCCAGGAAGAAGGTGTCCGCGGCCGCGATCATGGTTTGCTCTTCAGTGCTCAAAGCCGTTGTGCGCCTTGGGTCGAACGAGGGAGCCGTAATAACGGCGGTGTCCACCGCGTGCGGGTGGATGTACTGCGGGCAGTTTCCATAGGCCTGGTCCACATGCACCGTCATACTCGCGGTGTCGGCGTCAACGAGGTTCCCGTTGATCCGCATTCTGCGCCGGGTGGCGAAATCGATGGCGATCAACCCAACCTGCTGTCCGACCGCTAACGATTGCAGGGGATCGCCCTGGCGGGGCAGTGCCGAGATCCGCAGTGTGTCGCCGGCGCCACGCAGGAAACCCGGCTCCGCCGACAGCGGCGAGGTCCACAAGACGCTCCCTCGATCACGCCCGGTCAGCGCGGCAAACCGCTGCGCTGCCAGGAACTGGGCGGCGCCCCGGGACAAACCGGTCGCATCGAGAATCTTCTCGAGCCGTCGTGCCTGGAGTTCGGTGCCGGCCCGCCGTTGCGTCGCCACTTCACCCTCGTGAAATCCGATTGCGCTCACGCCAGTATCAACGTCCGAGAGTTCCAAAGCTTCCGCCGGCAAACCCCTCACGATCCGCGCGGATCCGCGGCGCTCATCAGTGCATGGTCGAAAATGGTTCGATCGACGATTGCGCCCGTCGCGGTTGTCCGCAAAGCGGCACCGATTTGTTCGGCGAGGACGCGCAATTTGACATTGTTTTTCTGGGAGAGCCAGCTGAGTAACTCGAATGCGGCATTGTCGTCGACGTCGTAGACGAGCATCAGCATGCCTTTGGCTTGCTCGATCGGGGCGCGCTTGTCCGCGATCTCGCCCACCCGGGTGGTGATCGCGTCCTCACGTGAATGGCGTATCGGGGTGACGTCGACGTAGAAACCGTGGGTACCGATCGCCACGCCACGACCGTCGAAAAATTGATCTCCGATGACGACCCAGCGCACAGTGCCCCCGGTGTCGACGATCCGGTGCCGGCTGCTCAACGCCCCACGGGTGTGCATGATGGCATCAATCGTCCCCGCGACTTGATCGCGGTCGTCGGGATGCTTGTGCGAAAGCACCAGCTCCGTCGTCGGCGTCACGGCACCCGGTTCGTACCCGTGCAACCGCTGGACCTGCTCGGACCACTCCCATCGACCGTCATCGAAGTAGAACCGGAACCAACCCACGCCTTGCGGTGAAACTTCTGGGAGCCCGTCGGCGTCACCGGCGCTATCAACGCCCGCCGGCACCGAACGAAGATCAGCGCGATTAACGAGTCGTCTGGTCATCACCGAAGCCTTGCTTGCTGGTACGCGTCGCTGGCGTCCTTCAGCTTCGCCACGCTGTCCGGCGTGCGGAGCGGCGACAACAACTCGAGGACGGCGGTAGCCATATCGCAGGCCCTCGCTACCAGTGGGTCGTAGCCGTGGGCCTCCTCCTCCGAGAATTGGAACGCCGCGGCGCGCAGCTCGCCCACCTCCTCGTCTGTTGGCGATCGATGGCCGAGCCAATGGTCGCCCAGGAACCAGAAAACCCGTACCGCCAGATCGTCGGCGCGCTCAAGTACCCCCATATGTGGTGATTCGTAGCCATGCGCCGCGCGGATGGCAATTCAGATGAATCAATCCGCGGTGCGGGGTTCCCGAGTCCTATCGCCGCCGGTCAGGGTGGCGATGGGGTCGGAGACTCGAGCTCAATGCCGCCGGGGCTTGTGGCTGCTTACGGCGTCGTGGATCAGCAGACCCACCACGGCTGCCATGCAGAGCGGCACGTACAACCTGAAGTTGGCGGAGGCATGCTCGTACAACGCGATATAGGCGACGGATACGAGCGCCATGATGGCGAGGAGAATGCCGCGGTTAACTTTGTCCGTGCTCATGCTTGGACCTACCTTTTTGATCGGCGTTGCGCCGCGAATATCAGCATAAACCCGTCAACGCGGTTTCTCACCGTCTGATTTCGCGCGTCGCGATAATGACGCGAATTGTGCGGCAAAACCGTGGCGATTCCGCAATGCGGGCCACCACCACTCTCCGGGCGGCCGAGGTCAAGCTCTACGCTGGCCCCATGGCACCGACGCCGCGCCCGCGCCGATCCACTCTCTACCTTCCTGGCAACAAAGACCGAGAACTCGAGAAGGGGAAATCACTCCCGGCCGACGTGCTGATATTCGATCTCGAGGATGCGGTTGGCCCCGACGCCAAAGTCGAATCCCGAGCCAGGGTGTGCGACGCCGTCTCGTCCGACGGCTATCGGCCCCGCGAGGCGGTGATTCGCATCAATGGCGCGGGCACCGACTGGCACGACGACGACCTCGCCGCGGTGGCCGGCTCGGCCGCCGATGGGGTGCTGGTGCCGAAGGTGGAGACCGGTAAAGAGGTCCAAGCGCTCGCCGACGCGCTCGACGCGCTTGACGCGCCGCCGTCGTTGCAGCTGTGGGCGATGATCGAAACGCCGCGGGCTATCTTGCGGGCCGAGGAGATCGCCGCGGCCAGCGATCGGTTGACGGTGCTGGTGGTCGGCACAAATGACCTCGTGAACGACCTGCACGGCCTGCATGTGCCCGGACGTGCACCGGTTTTACCCGCGTTGTCGCTGGCCGTGTTGGGCGCACGAGCGGCGGGGAAGGCCATCTTGGACGGAGTGTTCAACGCCATCGCCGACGAGACCGGTTTTCGGGCCGAGGCGCAGCAAGCCCGCGAGATGGGCTTCGACGGCAAGACGCTGATCCATCCGTCCCAGGTCGCCCCGGCGAACGAGTTGTTCGGCCCTTCGAAAAAGGAGTTGGCCGACGCACGCAAGATCGTCTCGGCGTACGAGGAGGCCCAGGCGGTGGGGAACAGCGTCATCACCGTCGACGGCCGCATGATCGAAAGCCTACACGTGCGCGACGCTCAGCGGATCCTCGCGCTCGCCGATCTGATTTCCGAACTGGAATCCCAATGACGTTGCACCCGAGCCCATTTCGCGCGGATATCCTGCAAGGCAAGGTGGCGCTGGTGACTGGTGGGGCTACCGGGCTAGGGCTGGAGATCGCCCGGGTATTGGGCAATCACGGCGCTCGCGTGGCCATCTGCAGCCGAAAGGAACCCAATCTGCAAGCCGCGGTTATGGCGTTGCGGCAAGAGGGGATTGGGCCGTCTAGGGCATCTGCGACGTCCGGCGCAGCGACGAGGTCACGCTCGTCGTCGAGGACGTGATCACCGCCTTCGGACGTCTCGACATCGTCGTCAACAATGCCGCCGGAAACTTTCCAGTCCCGATCAGCGACCTGAGCGCCAACGGATTCAAAGCGGTGGTCGACATCGATCTGGTCGGAACATTCAACGTCTCCAAAGCGGCGTACGACCTTTGGCTGCGCGAGCACGGTGGCGCCGTGGTGAACATCAGCGCGGCAATCCAGTACCGCGGCATGGCCCTGCAAGCGCATGTCGTGTCCGCCAAGGCCGGCGTTGACGCGTTCAGCCGCGCCTGTGCGATCGAATGGGGGCCCGACGGGGTTCGGGTCAATGTCGTTGCGCCTGGGGCGATGTCGGGGACCGAGGGGGTCCGCAGAATCGCCGGCGACGACCAGCACCGCGCCGTCCAGAACCCACTGCGGCGACCCGGCTCGACGACTGAAGTTGCCGAGACGGTGTTGTTCCTGGCCAGCGATGCGGCGTCGTATGTGACGGGGGCCGTGCTGGTGGTCGACGGCGGTGGCTGGCTGACCTCCAGCGGTGTGCCGGACTTGCCGGGGTATGGCTGACCTAACGGTCACACAACGGTGAGATCACGGCCAAGGCACTAGTTGGCCGGCCGATTAGGTGTTTTGACCCGTTTCGCATTATTCTTGTGCGCGGCCCATTGTCGACTCAGGAAAAGCAGATGCTTATTCAGCCCACCCTGCGACGTGCGCAGTCGCCGCGCAGCGTTCAGCGTGTGACCTTCCCAAAGGTCGGTCAGTGCTTCGACATCGAGATCACTCGAGAGACCGATGGGTGGCTCATCCGGATCCCCGAGATCGCCGCGGCCGCCCGCGCTAGTCGCCGCGCCACGGTCGATTTGGTGGCGCGCGAGTGCATCGCCGCGCGCACCGGAATCCCGGTGGGCTACATCATCGTCTACGTCGCGAAAGAGAACCGCTAGCTCCGGACGCCGGCGGTACAACCGCCGGCTACGGCACCTGCGCGGGCGCCGTAGCCGTACGGCTCAGATCTTGACCGTCAGCGGCCAGACCTTCCAGATGTCGTCGCAGTACTCGGCGATGGCGCGATCGGATGAGAACTTGCCGCTGCGTGCGGTGTTCAGGATCGACATCTTGGTCCACGACTCCCCGTCCTGCCAGGCGGCGCTGACTCGCGCTTGGCACTCCACGTAGGAGGCGTAGTCGGCACACACCAGGAAGGGATCGTCGTAGCGCAGGTTGTCCACCAGCGGCTTGAACACCTCGGCGTCGCCATGCGAAAAGGTGCCGTCGGCAATCAGATCCAGCACCGCGCGCAGCTCGTCGTTGCTGTCGATGTAGTCCGCCGGGCGGTATCCGCTCGCTTTGAGCGCCTCGACCTCGTCGACGGTCAGGCCGAACAGGAAGAAGTTCTCCGGCCCGGCTTCTTCGCGAATCTCGACGTTGGCACCATCGAGGGTGCCAATCGTCAGGGCGCCGTTGATCATGAACTTCATGTTGCCGGTACCCGAGGCCTCCTTGCCGGCGGTCGAGATCTGCTCGGATACGTTGGCGGCCGGATAGATCAGGTGTGCGTTTTGCACGTTGAAGTTCGGGATGAACGCGACTTTCAAGAACTTGTTGACGTCCGGGTCGCTGTTGATCGTCTCTCCAACGGCGTTGATCAGCTTGATGATCCGCTTGGCCAAAAAGTAGCCGGGCGCTGCCTTACCGCCAAAGATGAAGGCGCGTGGCGGAATTGAGAACTCGGGGTTCTGCTTGAGTCGGTAGTAGAGCGCGATGATATGCAGCACGTTGAGGTGCTGGCGCTTGTACTCGTGAATCCGCTTGACCTGGATGTCGAAGATCCATTGCGGGTTCAGTTCGACACCGGTCGTGTCGTGGATGAAGTTGGCCAGCCGCGCTTTGTTGGTGCGTTTGATGTCACGCCACTGCTCCCGGAAGGAGGAGTCGTCGACGAAAGGTTCGAGACCACGCAGTTTGCCCAGGTCCTTGAGCCAGCCATCCCCGATGGTGCGGTCCAGCAGCTCGCGCAGCCCCGGGTTGGACAGTGCCAGGAAACGCCGCGGTGTCACACCATTCGTCTTGTTGCTGAACCGCTCCGGCCACATCTCGTAGAAGTCTTTGAGCACACTGTCTTTCAGCAGCTCCGAGTGCAGCGCGGCGACGCCATTGATGGCATGGCTGCCGACCGTGGCCAGGTGTGCCATCCGGACGTTCTTTCCGCCGTCCTCTCCGATCAGCGACATCCTGCGGACGCGATCCGCGTCGCCGAGAAACCGGATGCGCACCTCGTTGAGGAACCGCCGGTTGATCTCGTAGATGATCTCCAGGTGTCGCGGTAGCGATTGGCCGAATATCTGCAGCGGCCAGGTCTCGAGTGCTTCCGGCAGCAGGGTGTGGTTGGTGTAGGCGAAGGTCGCGACGGTGATGTCCCACGCCTCTTCCCACTCGAGGTGTCGCTCGTCGATCAGCAACCGCATCAGCTCGGCAACCCCGATCGACGGGTGAGTGTCGTTGAGCTGTAAGGCGAATCGTTGGGGGAGCTCCCGCACACCCGCGTCGGCGAGGTCGTCCATGATGTGCAGGACGTGCTGCAGCGAGCAGGACACGAAGAAGTGCTGCTGTAGCAGCCGCAGTCGCTTGCCGGCCTCCGGCTCGTCGTTGGGGTAGAGCACCTTGGTAACCGTCTCCGAGGTGACCTCGTCTTCAACCGCCTTGAAGTAATCGCCGGTGTTGAAGGCGTCGAGCGCGAACGACTTGACCGCTCGCGCGCTCCACAGCGTGAGCACGTTGCAGGTGTTGACGCCGTAGCCCTGGATGGGCGTGTCGTACGCGACGCCCTTGAGCAACAACCCGGGCACCCACCGGGAGCGCTCGCGCCCGCCCTCGTCGGTGTAGTGCTCGACATGTCCGCCCCATTTGACCAGATAATTGACGTCGGGTTTGGCTATCTCCCAAGGGTTTCCGCGATCCAGCCAGTTGTCGGTCTGCTCGACCTGCCAGCCGTCGTGGATCTCTTGGTCGAAAATGCCGAACTCGTACCGGATGCCGTAGCCGATGGCTGGGCGCTCCAGGGTGGCCAGCGAGTCCAGGTAGCACGCCGCGAGGCGGCCGAGGCCGCCGTTGCCCAGTCCCGGCTCCTCCTCGCAGGCCAGCACCTCGTCCAGCCGCTGTCCCATCGCGGCGAGCGCGGACTTCGCCGTGCCCTCCAGCCCCAAGTTCAGCAGGTTGTTGCCCAGCTGCGGACCCATCAGGAATTCGGCCGACAGATAGCAGGTCACCTTGCGGCCGAGGTCGAGCGAGGTCTGCGTCGACGCAACCCGGCGATCCTGCATGCGGTCACGAACGGCCAGCGCCAGCGCCCGGTAATAGTGCTCGGGCCGCAGGGCCGCGGCCGGACGGCCGATCGAGTAACGCAGGTGATCGGTGATCGCCCGCTGCAGCGCGGGCGCACCCATCCCGGTACGGGAGTGCTCGGCCAGTTCCGCCGGCCGGGAACCGGCGGCAGACACTGCGTCGGAGGGGGTCTGATCGAGATCGGTCATGTGAGTCCTACTCCCTAGATGTGGTGGCAGTATCGCACCGATCTGCCCTGCCGCGCAGTTCGTCAGTCTGGCAGCGGTGTTTGCACACCAGGCGCGGATTTGACGACCGACACGTGAACCCAACCCCACGCACCGGCGACGAAACGGCGTTGACGGCGGAAGCCGCAGACCGGGCCGGAACTTCCGCGGTGGATGGCGGGGGCGGCCTAGTCGAAGATGACGACCGCGCGTCCGACGACGTCGCCGCGCCCCAACGCGTCCAAGTGCTCGTTGATGTCGTCCAGCTTCACCGGCACGATGTGGTGTTTGATCAGCCCTTGGGCGGCCAGCGCGAGAACCTCGGTCAAATCGTTGTGATTGCCCCAGAATGATCCGGAGTATGACTTCTCCCCGCTGACGAACGGGAATATGGGCACCTGCGCACCCTGCTGCCCGATCAGTCCGACACAGGTGAGGGCGCCTTCCTTCCCAAGGATCGAAAACCCAAGTTCCAGAGACTCTTTGGCTCCTGCGCAGTCGAGTACCGCATCGACTTCTCGGCGGCCGGTCAGGTCTTCCAGTTCGTCTTGCACCTCTTCGGCCGTCTTGTTTCGGGTGTTGACGGTGTGATGGGCGCCGTTTTCCTTTGCGACGGCTAGTTTGTCATCGTTGCGGGCGAATGCCACGACCGTCGCCCCGCCGCCGAGCAACCGCGCGTACTGCACCCCGTAGCCTCCGAGACCGCCGATGCCGTTGACGACCACGGTGCGGCCCCCGCCGAGTTTCCCGGCCGCGGCAAGCTTCTTCATGCCGCGGTACGGCGTGAGCCCGGCATCGGTCAGCGGGGCCAGCGTCTGTGGGGTGTGATCGGCCTGCTCCGGTACCGCAATGACATGGCGGTACTGCACCGGCATGTACTCGGCGAACCCGCCGGGCGGTCCGAACCCCGCCAGCTGCCCAGCGGGGCACAGTTGCTCGTTGCCTTCGTGACACTGCCGGCAACTCCCGTCGCCCCAGTTCGGGTTGACCACCACCAGCGTCCCCTCCGTGAGGCCCGTCGATGCGGGCACCTCGGCGCCGACCGCATGCACCCGCCCCGCCACCTCGTGACCAGGCGTGAGATCGGGAACGTGAGCGGAAAGCCCTCGCTGAAGTAGCCGTCGACCAATTGGTAATCGCTGCGGCACATTCCGGCGGCCGCCACCTTGACCAGGACCTCGTTCGGGCCGATGTCGGGCACCGTGATCTCCTCGAGCCGCAACGGCTCGTTGTATGCGTGCATCCGCGCCGCCCGCATCTTCATGACGTTCCCCTCCTCGGCACGACCAAGACGCGCCCAGCACGGGCGGCCTTGAGACATGTTGTGATACAGCCGCTTTGATTCGAGACAATGCCAGCAAACTATCGCGCTGGCAAGAGCTGCCTGCGGCGGTCGTAATTGCGCCCGGTCCGTCTCGAATGGCGGGGTCGGGCAACGTCGGAGCGTTCCGCTGGCGGGCCGTGCCTAACTGGTGACCGTCATCTGGTCGTCACTGCCGTCCCACGAGCGGATGAAGACGTCGATCGGGACCTGCTCGTCGCGGCCGTGGTCGCTGCCCCTGTCGTTGAGGTGTACGACGCCGACCGCGGTGTCGACGCCGGTGACCACCACCGCGTGGTTGGCCAGCGGGTTCCCGTCGGAGTCCTTGTCCTCGACGGGATCGCCCCAGATGACTTCGGCGTTGACGCCCGCGATGACCTTGCTGCCCTTGGCCAGATCCTGCTCCAGCGCCGTCATGCCCGTTGGGACATGGGTTGTTGCGGCACTGTCCCTGTCGGTGCTCACTGCGTGAATTCCATAGTGCGCCAACAGTGTCGGTTCGTCGTCGAACGAGGTGCCGTCTCCGCTGCGGTGCCTCGTCGGTTTCTGGTAGATCGGTCCCGGGTGCACGCTGCTAGGCGTCGATTGAGCCAGCGCGACGATTTCGCGCTCGGACGGCTGAGTGCCGATGAGTTCCCCTACCACGTCGGCGACCGCCATCTCGACGCAGTCGTCGTCGTATTGCTGGTAGCGCCAGAACGGCGCGGCCGCCGTCGGGTCGCCGTAGAGGACGCCGCCGCTGCTGGACGGGCTGGGGGTGCCGGGGGCGGCCTGCGCCGTACCCATCGCCAGACCCAATGCGGCGGCGCCGGTTAGCACCGCAACGGCGGTGGCGCGGGCCGCGGTGGCAATCCTGATCATGAGAAAAGGCTCTCGGGCCGGCCTCTACGAATTCTTGGAGTCGCGGTCCGGGCGGGTGAGCGCACGCTAGGGTCTGCTCGTGAGGTCTGCCCCGCTGCGTTTCGACGTCAGTGAGGTGATCGGCGAGCACGCATCGAGCCGGTTGCGGCCGTGGCAGCGACTACTCGCCTGAACGGAAGTCGTGGTCAGTGGGCACCGGACAGGTTCAGCGTCACCACCCCGGCGATGATCAGCCCGACGCCAACGAGCTTCGCCACAGAAATCGGGGAGCCCAGAAACAGCACTGCGATCAGCACGATGACCGCCGTGCCGATCGCCGACCACAACGCGTAGGCGACGTCGGTCTGCATACCCCGCTTGATCGACCACGCCAACAGTGCAAACGAGGCGCCGTAGCCGACCAGACAGATCACGGTCGGCCACAGGCGGGTGAAGCCTTCGGTGCTCTTGAGCAAGCTGGTCGACACCACTTCCGCCATGATCGCGCCGAACAGGAGCAGGTATGTGAATGCGCCTCCTTGAATACCGATGTGTTTACACCACCCATCGCCGGCGGCCGTACCGTTGCCCTGTGACGACAAAACTCAACCAGCGCCTGGACCGGTTAGCGCCGGTCGTGCTGAGCCTCTTCCGATTGGTATACGGCTTCCTCTTCGCCGCATACGGCTCGATGCTGTTGTTCGGCTGGCCCGTCCGTGCGATATCGCCCGAGGCGGTCGGGATGTGGCCCGGCTGGTACGCCGGAGTCATCGAACTCGTCACCGGCCTTCTGATCGGTGTCGGATTATTCACGCGCGCAGCAGCATTCATCGCCTCGGGGCACATGGCGGTCGCGTACTTCTGGATGCATCAGCCGCATGCGCTCTGGCCGATCGGTGATCGACCCGCGGGCAACGGCGGAACGCCGGCGATCCTGTTCTGCTTTGGCTTCTTCCTGTTGGTCTTCCTCGGCGGCGGCCGTTATTCGATCGACGCTCGTCGTCGGCGCTGATCAATCGCCCCATGGCCGTGCTCGGTCAGCAGCGCCGCCGTGAGGTCGGCGCCTTCGACCTCAAACCGCTGCTTTCCCGCCGCGGCGGAGCCGGCACCGAGATCGTGGAGCACGCACCCCAGAAACAGGGCGTCCCCGTCGTAGTCCGTGCCGGGTCGCTGCCGCCGCTACGGCGGGAGTGGCTAAAACGACGTGATCCCCACGATCGAGCCACGATGGCCGTGCTTGTACTCCGGATGGATCGGCGATAATGACATTCTCTAGCTTGGAGAAGCTGTTTCCGTTTTACCGAACCGCCCCGAGGAGGGTCGACGATGACCGCGAGTCAACGATGCGACGGACTGGTGGCGCTGGTGACCGGCAGCAGCCGGGGGTTGGGTAAGGCGATCGCCGCACGGCTTGCCGCCCGAGGCGCCGCGGTCGCGCTGACCGCGCGCACGATGGACCCCGATCCCAAATGCCACGGGTCGCTGCGCGAGACCGTCGACGAGATCGTCGCCGCGGGCGGCCGGGCCATCGCGGTTCAGGCAGATCTGTCTCAAGCCGAGGAGCGCGAGCGGCTGTTCGGTGAAGTGGTGGACATCGTCGGGGCACCGGACATCCTGGTGAACAACGCCGCGGTCACTTTCCTGCGGCCCCTCAACGGGTTTCCCGAGCGGCGTGCCCGGCTGATGATGGAAATGCATGTGCTCGGGCCATTGCATCTGAGCCAGTTGGCAATTCCCGCGATGCGCAACCGTGGGCGGGGCTGGATTCTGAACCTGACCTCCGTCGGCGGCGACCTACCGCCCGGCCCGCCCTTCTCCGAATTCGACCGAACCGCCGGCTTCGGCGTCTATGGGACGGTCAAGGCCGCGCTCAACCGGCTGACGAAAAGCCTTGCCGCAGAACTGTACGACGACGGCATCGCCGTCAATGCGGCCGCTCCGTCCAATCCCGTGGCCACCCCGGGGGCGGGCACGCTCGACCTGGCGAAGACGGACACCGAGGACATCGAACTGATCACCGAGACGGCACTGCGGTTGTGTACCGGAGACCCGAAGACCCTGACCGGCCGCATCGCGCATACCCAGACCTTCCTCGCCGAGGTCGGCTGGTTTCAGCCCGCCGGCTGATGGTCGAGGTCGATCTCGACGAGCTACGCCGCCGACTCGCCGTTGCCGACATTACGGACGTGACCGCGCTGGCCGGGGGCGCGTCCAGCTTCACCTTTCGTGGCGTGCGATCCGGTAGTCCGGTGGTGATCAAGCTTGCCCCGCCTGGTGTCGAGTCGATCGCGCACCGCGATGTGCTGCGGCAGGCTCGTATTCTCAAAGTGCTTGCCACGAGCCGGGTTCCGGTGCCCGAAGTGTTGTGGGAGGACTCCGGAGATCCGCCCGCGACCCCGCCACTGTTCGTGATGTCACAGGTCGACGGTGACTGCGTCGAGCCGCTGTTCGACGGCTGCCCGTCATCACCCGCGGTGGCTGAGCGCTACCGCGACGCGTGCCGGGTGATGGCCGCGCTGCACGGTCTGTCGTCGAGCGGGCTCGGGCTGGGTGCGGAACCGGTCATCGATCCGGTCGCGGAAGTCGAGCGCTGGTGCCAAACGTTGCAGACGGTCGATGAGGCATTGGTTCCCGACTGGCGGGGTGTACGCGACGCGCTATTGCGTTGTGTACCAACCGCTGTCAAGTCCAGCGTGGTCCACGGCGACTTTCGGCTGGGCAATCTGCTGGCCGTCGGCGCGAACGTCAACGCGGTGATCGATTGGGAGATCTGGTCGATCGGTGACCCGCGCATTGATACCGGCTGGTTTCTGATCAACTGTGATCCCGAGACATACCAACGTGTTCCGGCGTCGGCGGGTATCGCACCTCCGATCGCCGAACTCGCCGAGATCTACCAGCACGAGCTGGGGCACGAGGTAGTCGACCTGGCCTGGTTCCGCGCGCTGGCTTGTTTCAAGTCGGCGGCGACCTGGTCGCTGATCGTCAAACACAACCGGCGGCGACGTTCACCACGCAAAGAATGGGAAGCCATGGCGGCAACCATCCCGAGGCTGTTGAGCCGTGCGCAGGCGATTGTCAGCTAGAACCTCGATGCGGTTACCCGCATCGGATGAATATGTTTTGACAATACATGCCGACGCCGTCCCAGTTTTTCTCCACCGGACGGCCCCGGTTGGCCGGGTTGGTAAAGATCGACGGACCTTCGACCTGCAACCATTCGTTGAGGGCGGGGGGCACCATGGGGGTGCCGGGGTCATCGTCCGGGTCCGCGTGCGCCACGCCGGTGCCGCACCCGAGGATCGCGACGCCGACCGCTGCGGCAACCATCGCGCGAGCGTAGGAACGTGCTCTCATCGCCGCCCCTCTCCGTCGTATGCGCGCATTTTAGCGACGCGGCGGCTGCGCGTGGCAACGCCAGCGTGCCGCATGCGTATCGCATAACAGTCACGAACGCACAACGACTTCACCCGACCGCCAAGCGAGTTCGGTCAGGAGCGCGCCGTGCCCCATAGGTTGTTGCCTGTGAGGGGGATCACCCTGGTAGCACGTCGCGCTGCGGCACTTGCCGTGTGCGTCGTTGTGTCGGTGGCGATCGCGCCGCCGGCGGGAGGCGATCCGGATGCCGAGCCCGCCGGCGCCGTCGCGCCTTCCGATGATGGCCGGGTGCCCTCGAACCCGCCCACCATCATCGATACGCCCGACGGCTGGCGATTGGGCCTCGGCGCCAGGGACGAGTCGCACGTTCCCGTGGCGCCGTTGACCACCGCCCTCTCGTCGCGCGAATACCTTTCGAGCGGAACATTCGTCGGCTCGCTGAGCGGGCCAGAGCAAGCGCAAGGCCTCCTGGAGGTGGGTTTCGAAATCGGCTGCGGGATCGACATGAGCACGTCCAACGGCGTCGAGATCGGTGGTGCGGCCGGCATTGGCCCATCCCTCGGCACGACAGCGTTGTTGCCCGGTGCGATGACGGGCCTCGTGCCGCTGATTTCGGCCCCGGTGGAGGGCACCATCAACGTGGGGCTCAAGCCCGGCTTCGTGGTCGTCGTGCCGGTCAATAAGAAGCAGTTCAAGGGCTCCAATCCGTGGGTGATGATCAGCAAATTCCACGTCAAGATCGACGGATGCGTGGGGCAGTCATTCATTCGCTCTTACGCGACGCTGACGCGGGTGACCGATCTGTCCGACGTGGTGCTGTCCTACGTCGGTGTGACCACAGCCGTCTAGGATCGACTAATTCAACGGGTGGGAGGCATCGTGGTCGACGACGATTTCAACCGTCGCAATATCGAAGAGTTCCGCGCCAACCACGGCAAGCTCGGCGGGCAGTTCGAGGGCGCACCGGTACTGCTGTTGCACAGCAAGGGAGCTCGTAGCGGCGAAGAACGGGTGAATCCGATGATGTACCTGGCCGACGGTCCGCGCTACCTGGTGTTCGCGTCCGCGGCGGGCGCCGATCGTAACCCGGCTTGGTACCACAATCTGGTGGCTCACCCCGACGCCCAGATCGAGGTCGGGGACGATCTCATCGACGTGCACGCCGTCGAATTGCACGGTGACGAACGTGACCATACGTACGCCGTTCAAGCCTCGCGATATCCCGGCTTCGCCGACTACGAACGTAAAACCACCCGGACGATTCCCGTTCTGGCGCTTATCCCGGTGCGCGTCTAACCGCGCGGGACGCCCGCCAGCTTGTCGGCGAACTTGGCCTCGGCGGCCGCCCGCAGCCGCAGTAGGTGTTCGGAGGGAAACAGATCGGGCGCGGGCTGCCGGTCTTTGAGCAACATCCGGGCCAGCGTCACCTTGTGCACCTCGGTCGGGCCGTCGGCGAGGCCGAGCACGAAGGACTCCACCAGGTATTGCACGAACGGCATCTCGTGGGTGGTGCCCAGCGATCCGTGTAGCTGAAGCGCTCGCGCCGACACGTCATGCAGCACCTTCTGCATCATCGCCTTGACCGCGGAGATGTCGGCACGCACCGCCTTGTAGTCGTTGAATTGGTCGATCTTCCAGGCGGTTTGCAGCGTCAGCAGCCGGAACGCCTCGATCTCCATCCACGAGTCGGCGATCATCTCCTGCACGAGTTGCTTGTTGGCGAGCACCTCTCCCTGGGTGTAGCGCGACACGGCCCGCTCGCAAAGCATGTCGAAGATCCGGCGGACCAAGCCGACGGTGCGCATCGCGTGGTGGATGCGGCCGCCGCCGAGACGGGTTTGCGCCACGACGAAAGCCCCACCCCGCGGGCCCAGCATGTGATCGGCCGGGACCCGCACGTTCTCGTAGCGGACGTAGCCCTCGCGGCCGCCGCCGGGCGGCTGATACCCCAGTCCAACGTCGCGCACCACATTGATGCCGGGCGTGTCGCCGGGTACGACGAACATCGAATAGCGTTGGTACGGAGGCGCATCGGGGTCGGTCATTGCCATCACGATGATGAACGACGCCACCGAGGCAAATGACGAGAACCACTTCTCCCCGTTGATGATCCAGTGCCGGCCGTCGGGGATCGCGGACGTGGTGAACACCTTCGGGTCCGCGCCGCCCTGCGGTTCGGTCATCGAGAAGCAGGACACGATGCGGTTGTCCAGCAAGGGCTCGAGGTAGCGCGACTTGAGCTCGGGGGTGCCGTAGTGCGCCAGGATTTCGCTATTTCCGGAATCGGGTGCCTGCGAGCCGAATACGATCGGTGCGCATTCCGAGCGGCCCAGAATTTCGTTGAGCAGTGCCAATTTCACCTGGCCGTATCCCGGCCCGCCCAGATGCGGGCCGAGGTGGGTTGCCCACAGCCCGCGCTCCTTCACGATCTCCTGCAGTGGGGGAATCAGCGCCTGGCGTACCGGATCGTTGAGGTCGTGCGACTCCTTGACGATCAGGTCGATGGGCTCGCACTCGTTGCGCACGAAATCCTCGACCCATTCGAGTTGTTGCGCCCATTCCGAGTCGGTGGAGAAATCCCACGACATCTGTCATCTCCTTCTTTCGTCACCGCTTTGCGCTATCACGCCGGCGTCGACCAGTGCGGTGACGGCGTGCCCCTCTAATCCCATCTCGCAGAGCACGGCGTCCGTGTGGTCGCCGGGCAATGACGGGGACGAGGGGGCATCGGGCACAGTGCGCGAGAAGCGAGGAGCCGGCGCGGGCGAAGTGATCCCGTCGACGGCAACGGACCGCTGGCTGCGCCGGACGGTGCAGTCGATCGGAAGTGGACCGTCCACGCCCGCCAGGGTATCGACGCGGACGACGTCAGCGCCCAAATCTCCCAACAGCATTCCGCGGAATGGCGCCGGCCCCAGGCCTCCCATCTTCACGATGTGGACCCCGTGCAGCGGACCGCTCACCGGCTCGGTCCCGAAGACCACTTTGCGCGGCGTTCGGCCGCTTCCTCGGTGGCATGCGAGATCACCTGATTGCGGTTCTCCAGTTCCAGCGCCGCGGCGAGGTTCGCGGCGTCGGTGTTGACCTGCAGCGCACGTTTGGTCAGCTGCACGCCCAGCTGTGTCAGGCCCGCAATCAGCGACGCCAACTCGATCGCACGGTCGATCAGCCGATCCGGCTCGACGAGCTCGCTGGTCAGACCGCGCCGGTCGGCCTCCGTCGCCGATACCGTGCGCCCGGTGAGCATCCAGTCCGCGGCGACGCTGGTCCCGACGATGCGGGGCAGGTGATAGCTCATTCCCATCTCGGCGCCCGACAACCCGAGCAGGATCGCGGCGTTGCCGAATGATGCTGTCGACGAGCAGATCCGGATATCGGAAGCCAGGCACAGTGCGAATCCGGCGCCGACGCACGGGCCATTGACCGCGGCGATCACGGGCTGGGGCAGCGCGCGCAGGGCTTCGGCCAGTGCGGCCATCCTCTCCTGAAAGCGCATCCGGTCCAGTGCGGGTGCGCTGGCCTCGACCATGCTGGGGCCGAAGTCGCGTACATCGAGCCCGGCGCAAAAGCCCCGACCGGCCCCCGTGAGAACAACGGCGCGCACCGCGCTGTCGCCGGCCAAATCGCCGAGCAGCTGTGTCAATTCGGTCTGCATCACCTCGTTGATCGCGTTGAGCCGCTCGGGGCGGTTCAACCGCAGGACGACGACGCCGTCGCGCGGCCGGTCGAGATCGAGTGTGCTCGGCTTGGTCATATCCGGGTCATACCCGCTCGATGATCGTCGCGGTACCCATGCCGCCACCGGTACACATGGTCACCAGTCCTGTTGTGAGGTCCTGACGTTCGAGTTCATCGAGGACGGTTCCGATCAGCATCGCGCCGGTCGCGCCGATGGGATGGCCCAGGGCGATCGCGCCACCGTTGACATTGACCCGATCCGGATCGATATCGAGGTCGCGGATCGTCTTGAGCGGGACGGCGGCGAACGCTTCGTTGATCTCCCACAGGTCGATGTCGGTCACGGTCATGCCGGCGCGCCGCAGGCAGCGCTGCGCGGCCGGTCCGGGTGCGGTCAGCATGATGATCGGCTCGCTGCCGATCGCGGCGGCGGCCCGGATCTGACCACGCGGCTTCACCCCGTTGGCCCGCGCCCAGTCCGGCGACGCGAGCAACACGGCTGCCGCGCCGTCGACCACTCCCGACGAGTTTCCCGCGTGATGGACATGGTCGACGTGGTCGATGCCGGGGTAGCGCTCCAGGCAGATCTCGTCGAATGTGCGGTTTTCACCGTCGGCACCTGTCGCGCCCATCGCCGCAAACGCCGGCCGCAGCCGCGCCAGGGCCTCGATGGACGTCCCGGGGCGGGGGTGCTCGTCGCGGGCGACTACGCCGTCGGGTGTGGCCACTTCGACCAGGGAGCGATCGAATCTTCCTTCGTCGATGGCGGCGGCGGCCCGGTTCTGGCTCAGCGCGGCGTAGCTGTCGACGACCTCGCGGGTGAAGCCCTCCAGGGTCGCGATCAGATCTGCCGAAATGCCTTGCGGAACAGTCGGATAAAGTGCGCGCAAGTCTGCGTTGTTGCCGTCGATCGTCGGCACGCCGGACGTGACATCCCACCGCGACATCGACTCGACTCCACCGGCGATCACCAGATCGTCGATGCCCGCGGCGATCGAGGACGTCGCCGCGGTGACCGCCTGTTGACCGGAACCGCAGAAGCGGTTGAGCGTCATCCCCGGCACGGTCTCGGGCCAGCCCGCCAGCAGCACCGACAGTCGTGCGATGTCGTCACCGTGGTCACCGGACAGGATGCCGTTGCCGGCGATCACGTCATCGACGCAGGCGGGGTCGAAACCAATGCGCTTGGCCAGCGCCGAGAGGCAGGTGGCCAACAGCGCCTGCGGATGTACGTGGTGCAGTCCGCCATCCGGGCGGCCCCGCCCACGCGGCGTGCGGACCGCATCGAGAATCCAGGCGTCGATGTCGGGCTCCGATCGTTGGGCGATGGATTGGATACGGCGGATCGGTACCGATCGTAATTCGTCTCTCGACTTTGGAGAATAACCCTCTCTAAAAGAGCGAAGCTATTCTCGTTCGGGTTCGGCGTTCGGTCGCCGTGATTACGCCGTGGTGCTGTCGGGTTGCGACAGCGGTGTCGCCCGTCCCGAGCGACGCAGCGTCGCAGCGGGCGTCTCGCCGTAGCGCGAGGCGTGCGCGGCGGCGAACCGTCCGGGGTTCGAATATCCCCAGCGCTTGGCGATCGAGGCCACCGTTTCGACTGACGGGTCGGAGTCCAGCAGCTGCTGGTGCGCGCGACTCAACCGCACCTGCCGTAGGTACGTCATCGGCGACATGCCCATGTGGCGGATGAAGCTCTGCTGCAGGGCGCGCGAGCTGACGTGGCATTCGGCGGCGAGGGAGGCAATCGTCAAGGGCAGATGGGGCTCCGACTCTATGATGTCGACTGCTGGCCGAATAGTTTGGGGTGCAACAAGTTTGGTTCGATCTGCGAGTACGTTCCGGTACGGATGGTCCGCGGAAAGCAGCAGTGCGTGGAGCAAGCTGTCCACGAAGGGCGTTGCTACCAGCGGTTGTGTCAGCGCGCTGTCGGTTCGAAAGAGCTCTTGGGCGAACACAGCGAACATGTGCATCCAGCTGCGTGCGGGTCCCTTGGTAGTAACCATGGACGTGTTGAATTCGATCGGGGTGGTCAACGGGCGTCCGAGCGCCTCGCTAAGCGTGTCCTCGAGCGCATTGCGGCTTACTCGCAATGCAATCATCCGGCAGCCCGCCGGCCAGCGAGGAACGCGCAGCTCCCCTTCAGGCAGGCAAATATTGGCAAGGCCGGGCGCATAGGTAATCGAGGTGCCCCGCTGAAATAGCTGCATTTGTCCGGACGCCAGAATATTGACTTGGTAGAACGGCCGGTCGTGGGGGCAGCTGATGCAGGCATCCACGCTGAAGGCGAGGTCAACGACGCTGATCGGTCCGACGGTGCCGGCACGTTGTGTCAGCGAAAACGGTTTGCGACGGTCGACGGGACCTAGCGTTTGCAGACACGGGAGGAATTTGGCGACCTGCTTGAAAGCGTCGGTTGTCTTGAGTTCCGCAACCATCGACTGTTGGATTTTCTCGCCCATTTCGAACTCCGCTTCTCCCGCTTCGCAATCCGCTTGAGCGGACTACTCGGGCATTCGCGGCGCACGCCTGTACGGATCGCTTAATGTGGCGGACGTCACATTCATTGCGGATTGGCGCTTTTGGGAGTTCGCCGGTTCCCGGCCTCGGTAGGAGGCCGAACCTAAGTGCGCGTAGCAAAGTGTCTCAAACGTTGCGCGAACTGTACTGAGTAGAGGTATCGCGGCTCTAGCGGCTCTAGCCTTGCTGTGAAAGCGTTATCCGACAACGGATTTCGTAGACGCGATCGGAGTGAGATGACTACATCGTCAGCAGAGTGTCCCGCAGCACATGAAGAGCTGTTGGCGGATGCGGTGCGCTTGCAGCCGCTACTTCGGGACAGCACGCTGGCGAGCGAGGCGATGCGCAAACTGCCGGACGAGGCGATTGACGCACTGACCGACGCGGGCTTTTTCCGCTTGCTCAAGCCGCGTCGATTCGGGGGTGTGCACGCCCGGCAACGGACGATGCTCGAGATCGCCGAAACGCTCTGCCAGGCAAACGCATCGGCGGCGTGGCTAGTGAGCATCGCTGCCGCGGCCGCGGTCGTGGCGCGGCATGGCTCGGAGCAGGCCCAATCCGAGATCTTCGGTACACCGGACACCCGGATCGCCGGCGGACTCGCCCCGGGCAGCGCGCGGCGCGTGGATGGGGGATTCTCGATCAGCGGAAGCTGGTCATACGCATCGGGCGCCCCACACGCCGACTGGGCCTCGATTGGCGTCGCGGTGCCGCGTCAGGACAGCGGCGACATAGAGACCTACCTGTGTTTCGTGCCGGCATTCGAGGTGCGGCTGCGCGACACCTGGCACACGGCCGGTATGCGCGGCACCGCGAGTCAAACATTATTGGCCGAAGAGGTTTTCGTGCCGGAGCACCGCGCGATCGCATTCGGCACGCTGGCGAGCGGGCGATCGTCGGGAGGTGATTCCGGGTATCACCTCCCATTGGCCCCGATGGCCGCCCTGCTTCTCTTGGGCCCGCTGCTGGGTCTTGGTCGAGCGGCTGCGGACCTGGTGCTTCAGACGGCTCCGTCGAAGCCGCTTGCCAACACATCCTTTGTCCACCAAAGTGATTCGGCGGGCGTGCAGATACAGGTCGCCGAGGCGAAGCTCAAGCTGCGGACCGCCAGGCTGCACGCCTACGAGGTCGCCGACGCATTGGACGCCGGTCAGATGGTCAACGGTGAGGCGGGATACCCACTCCGCGCTCAAGCGCGAGCACAGTGCGGCTACGCCGCACGGCAAGTGCTCGAAGCGATACAGACGCTGATCAATGTCCACGGCGCGGGCAGTTTCGCCGATTCCAGTGCGATGCAGCAGTATTGGCGAGACGCTAACGTCGCCGCGCGGCACGCCGCATTGAACTCCTTTGTCGGTTACGAGATCTACGGAAAGTCACTGCTGGGCGTGTCCGAACGCATCGCCCCATTGGTGTGAATGGGATGGGTACCGACGACAGAACGCTGCCACCCGGTGAGTGGGGCTGGCAACCCCGGGTGTCCAGCCGGCTCGCGAGGTACCGGCTCATTCAAATGCCGGGAAATCGCCAAGTTATCTTCACCAACCCAATTGGTCTGGCCGAAAAGATCATCGAAACCGGTCGCGACTGAACCATCCCTGATGCGAAGGAGCCATCATGAATTTCGTAAGCCCGTTTCCCGACGTCGTCATTCCGGACACCGGTGTGTACGAGTACGTCTTCGGCGACCTTGGCGAGGTCGACGGCGATCGAATTGCGCTTGTCGAGACCGCGACCGGAACCGAACTGAGCTACCGCGCGTTGGTCGCCCGGATCCAGTCTTTCGCATGCGCCATTGGTGCAACGTGGCATCGGTGTCGGCGACGTGGTGGCGCTGCTGTCGCCGAACAGCGCAGCGTTCGCGGTCGCGTTGCACGGAATCCTGCGGACGGGCGCGACGGCCACTCCGATCAATGTCTTGTTCACGGTGGACGAGATCGCGCGTCAATTGGGAGATTCCGGCGCGCGACTGCTGATCGCGGCGCCACGATTCCGCAAGCAGGCCGAGAAGGCGGCCAACGCGGCGGGCCTATCCACCGGCGATGTGCTGCTGCTCGATATTGACGATATCGTAAATCCAAGTGGCAGTGCAGGTCCCGAGGTTGCTTTCGATCCCGCGACCCATGTGGCGGTCCTTCCCTTCAGCTCGGGGACCACCGGGAAACCCAAGGGCGTGATGCTGACCCATCGCAATCTCGTCGCCAACGTAGCCCAATTGCACCCAGTGTCAGGCGTGGGTCCCGATGAGACACTGATCGCGGTGGTTCCGTTCTTTCACAGCTACGGGTTGACCGGGCTCTTGTGCGCAGCGATGCGAGACCGAGCGCGGCTAGTCGTCATGCCGGCGTTCGACCTGGCCGCGTTTTTGGCCACCATCCAGAACTACTGCGTCACACAGGCTTACATTGCGCCGCCGGTGGCCGTCGCGTTGGCCAAGGACCCAATCGTCGATTCATATGATCTGTCTTCCCTGCACACACTTACGTCCGCGGCCGCACCGCTGGATGAAGAACTTGCCAAGGCGGTGACAGAACGACTCGGATGCCGCATCGTGCAGGCGTACGGGATGACCGAACTAAGTCCGGCCAGCCATGTCATTCCGCTGGAAGGCCGGCATCCGACCGGCGTGAAGGCTCCCGTCAGCTCATGTGGCTGGGCCGTGCCGAACTCGGAGAGCAAGATCGTCGACATCGAGACGGGAGACGAGATACCAGTTCCGGCTGAGGGTTTGAGCGAGCCGGGTGAACTGTGCTTCCGTGGCCCCAATGTGATGGCGGGCTATCTGGGTAACGTTGCCGCGACCGCCGAGATCATCGATGCCGACGGATTTCTGCATACCGGCGATCTGGCGCGGGTGGATGCTGAGGGCTGCGTCTACATCGTCGACCGACTCAAGGAGCTCATCAAGTACAAGGGCTATCAGGTCGCACCGGCTGAACTCGAGGCACTCCTGTTGACCCATCCCGGCATCGCTGACGTCGCGGTTGTCGGTGTGATCCATAATGTTTCGGGTGAGGAGATCCCGAAGGCCTTCGTCGTAAGACAGAGTGGCGTGGCGCTCGCGAAAGGCGAGGTCATCGACTTCGTCGCAGCAAAGGTCGCTCCCTACAAAAAGATTCGTCAGGTCGAGTTCGTCGACAAGATCCCGAAGTCGCCGACGGGCAAGATTTTGCGTAAGGATCTCCGCGGGCGTCAACCATGACGATTGAACGGGGGTCCGGCGCCTCGCCGGAAGGTCCAGCGACCGCGACCGGGGTGCTCGATCGGGTCAAGCGATACCAGCCGGGAGCAGATACCGCGCGATGCCGTCACCTACACCGGTTGGTCGAAGCCGGCCGAAGCGCCGATGCTGGGTGACCGCGGTGTCGTGATCATCGGTTCGGGGCCCGCGGGAATCTCCGCGGCACTGAGCCTTCGCGACGTGGGTATCCCATCGCTCGTCGTCGAGCGGGCCGCGCAAGTGGCCGCGGCCTGGCGCGGCCGCTACGACCGTCTCAAACTGAACACCGGTCGGCAGTTCTCGCATCTGCCCGGAAGGGGCTATCCCAAAGGCACTCCGGTCTATCCGAGTCGCGACCAAGTGGTCGAACACTTTGAACGCCACGCCCGCGCGCCGGGTGTCGAGCTACGCGTCAACACGGAGGTCAAGCGGATCAACCGGGAATCGTCGGGATGGTTGGTGAGCACATCCGACGGCGAGATCAAGGCACGACACGTCGTGATCGCCACCGGTTATCAACACACACACCGGTCGTACCGGACTGGCCGGGCAGCTTCGCCGGTGAGCTATCGCACTCGTGCGGCTACCGCAATCCGGCGCCGTACGCGGGTGAGCGAGTGCTCGTGGTCGGTTCGGGATCGTCGGGGATGGAAATCGCCCACGACCTGAGCACGGGCACGACCGCCAAAGTCTGGCTGTCGGTGCGCACACCACCAAACATCATGCCGCGCAACGGTCCTGCTGGTCTTCCCAATGACGTGGTCTCGATTCCCCTCTACCATCTGCCCGCGCGGCTATCCGACCGGATCGCGACCGCCGCGCGTCTCAAGGCGTTCGGGGACCTCAGCGAGTTCGGCCTGCCGGTGCCTTCCGAAGGGCCGTTCGCCAGGGCACATCGGCTGCATGTCGCGCCGACGGTTATCGACCCCGAGGTCATCGACGCCATCCGTGCGGGATCCGTCGAAGTCGTGCCCGCGCTGTGCGCGTTCGAGGGAAGCGACGTCGTGCTGGCAGACGGTCGACGAATCAACCCCGACGCCGTGATCGCGGCAACGGGCTACCGGACCGGGTTGCAGCCGTTGGTCGGCCACCTGGGTGTACTCACGTCCGGCGGCGTACCTCTTCATTTGGTGCCGGCACCCGCCGCCGATGGACTGTACTTCCACGGGATCGTGAGCCGGCCCGCGTTGATCGGCTACCTGGCCAAACAGTCACGGGCGCTTGCCAAACGGATAGCTTCGGACGAACGGTGAGTCAGTCGAAGTTCGTGCCGCTGGTCAGCTGTTCCCATTTTGCGATCTCGGTCGCACGGGCTTCCGCGGTGTAACGATAGAACGCAAGCGCGTCGGGACCCAGAAGCAGGAATGCGGGCGGCTCACCGGATTCGACAGCGGTAACGATCGCGGCGCCGGCTTTAGCGGGGTCGCCGGCCTGATTGCCGTCCATGGTGTCGTTTTCCTTGCGACGCTGTCCGGCGAAGTCGGTGCGAAAGGCGCCCGGCTCAACGACCGTCACCGAAATACCGAGCGGGGCCAACTCGCCGCGAAGTGCGCCGCTCATGCCTTCGAGCGCTGCCTTCGCGGCGGCGTAGTAGCCGGAGCCCACCGGCGTCAATTGCGCACCGATCGAGGAGATGTTCACGATCGCGCCGCTGCGGCGCGCCCGCATGCCGGGCAGCACGGTCTTGATCATCGCGACGGCGCCGAAGAAGTGCGTCTCGAACAGGGTTCGGACTTCGGCGTCGTCGCCTTCTTCGACCGCGGCGCGATACCCGTAACCGGCGTTGTTGACCAACACGTCAACCGCCCCGAATCGCCCCTGGGCCTGCTGCACGGCCGAGTCGATCTGGCCGGGCTGGGTTACGTCGAGCGCGACGTGCAGCACCCGATCGGGAGCGATGTCCGCCAGGTCGGCGACCTTTGCGGCGTCGCGCGCGGTGACGACGGCATCGTGACCGGCCTCGATGACAGCTTCGGCGAGTGCTCGGCCGAGCCCGGTCGAGCAGCCGGTGATGAGCCAGGTGGGCATGGGTGGTCCTCTTCCTCGTTGCGCAATCATCACCGCATTGTTTCTAGCTCAGTCCGTCAGCGCGCGGCCCACAATCAACGGATCCGGCTCACCCACGACCTCGTCGTCCTTGTCGTCGTAGTCGCATTTGGCGAGGACATAGCGCATGGCGTTGATACGGGCCCGCTTCTTGTCGTTGCTACGCACCACGATCCACGGCGCAACGTCGGTATCGGTCGCTTTGAACATCGCTTCCTTCGCCGCGGTGTACTCCTGCCACCGATCGATCGACTCCATGTCCATCGGCGAGAACTTCCAATTCCGGACCGGATCGACCAGCCGGATGGCGAAGCGGGTGCGCTGCTCGGCCGGGGAAACGGAAAACCAGAACTTGGTCAGGCTGATCCCATTGGCGACCAACATTCCTTCGAAAAGCGGCGTCTGCTCGATGAATTCAGCGTATTGATCGGTTGAACAAAAACCCATTACTCGTTCGACGCCGGCCCGGTGGTACCACGACCGGTCGAACAGCACCATCTCCCCGCCGGACGGCAGGTGCTTGATGTAGCGCTGGAAATACCACTGCGTCTGCTCGCGCTCGGTCGGCTTCTCCAGCGCCACGACCCGCGCACCACGCGGATTGAGGTGTTCCATGAATCGCTGAATGGTGCCCCCCTTGCCGGCCGCGTCGCGTCCCTCGAAGACGATCGCGTGCCTGGCGCCGGTGCGCTTGCTGTGATTTTGCAGCTTGAGCAGCTCGATTTGCAGGCGCCGCTTCAGATACTCGTATTCGTCGCGCGACATCCGGTGGTCGTACGGATATCGTTCGCGCCACGTCTGCACGTGATTGCCGTCCCGGTCGAGCAGGATCGGGTCGTCGTCATCGTCGTCGTCGTCGTCGTTGACGGTGTAGCCGTGTTCGGGAGTGGACAGGGCTTCGAGATCTATCTCAGCCATGCATGACGCTTACCCCGCAGCCGGACTGCCCAACGTCGGCTTCGGGTGTGATTTCGGCGCATCGCGGCCCGACAAGCCGACGTTCGGCGAGGCGCTATGCGGATGCGCGCCGCTCCAGGCGGTAGGTCCGCATGAAACCGCCCGGTTGCGTCGTGAGCGTCACCTCCACGGCGCCGCTGGGCGCGACGTAGCGCTCCTCGACATCCGGCCCGTCCGTCCACCGGCCGACGGGCCGGCGCCCGAGGTCGTCGCGGTCGTGCAGCGCGGGATCGAATGGGAAGAGGACCGGATCGTAGGGCGTCACATCCCCGTCGGGGCGGCCGTTGACCAGGCGGCTGCACTCCACGAAACGGAAGTGCCCGATGTTGTGCGCCGCCCGGTAGGTACGCCGGACGACGAGCGGAGTATCGCCGTCGGGGGGCAGCGAGACGTCTTTGCCCACGATCGGATCGAAGACGACGCCGGCGCCGGCCTCGGCCTCGCGGAAGACACCGAAGTGTCGCGAAAAGCGTTCGGACAACGCGAAACCGGACTCCTTGTCGAGAAACACGGCGAGGCCGATGGCCGTGGCGGCAAACGGATGCGGTGAGCGTTTGACCCGCTTGTCACCGAAGGTGGCCCGCAGCATCCGGGAGATGAGCGGAAAGCCGCCGGCCCCGCCCACCACGTAGATGCCCGCGACCTCGGACCACGCCACATTCCGGCTGTCGTCGTGCAGGATGCGGTTGAGCAGGTCGATCGTGGGCGTGACGAGCGGCCCGCACGCCGAGTAGACATCATCGATGCCGCACGAAAATGGTGGTCGGTCGACCCCGTCCTCTATTCCCGTCAGGTCGACCAGGAAGCGGCGGGTCTGTGGCCCGACGGCCTCCTTGCGCGTCGCGCACTCCTCGCGCAGCAGGGCGAGCGCGCCGGCACCCACGTCACGCAGTTTCGCGCCGTCGACGACGAGCCGCACAATCGCCTCGTCGAAATCCTCACCGCCCAGACGTTGGATGCCTTCGCTGATCACCACCTCGTTCGAATGTCCGGTCATCTTGAGCAGCGACGCGTCGAAAGTGCCACCGCCGAGGTCGTAGATGAGCACGTATTCACGTTTGGCGGTGATCGTGGAGCGGTATCGATGGGCGTACTCCAGGCTCGCGGCGGACGGCTCGTTCAGCAGCGCGACGACGTGAAAACCCGCCGCCACGAACGCATCCAGCGTCAACAAACGCTGGGCACTCGACGCATTGGGAGGCACGCTGATGGCCGCCTCGATGGTGTCGCCCGGCGTCAGGCTGCCATTCGAGCGTTGCAGAAGATCGCTTTTCAGCTGAGCCAGAAAGCCCGTGAGCAGTTCGGTCAACCGATAGCTGCGGCCCGCCAGCGTCACCTCGGATTGTGGTCCGGCGTCGTTGAGCAGGCGTTTGACCGATCGCAGCACCGACCATTTCGGGTCGTGGCGCACGGCGGCGGCATCCACGCCGAAGCGCAGCTCGCCGGCCGCGTTGGCGGCGATGAGCGAAGGCCATGCATCGACGCCGTCGAACGAGACGACCGGGTAGTTACCCCGGTCGACGAGTGCGACGACAGTGTGGGTGGTGCCGAAGTCGATACCGACTCTCATTCCGCACAATCTTAGGGCGGTGCAGGCAACTTCGGGACTCTAGCTTTGTCCGGCGTGGCGCTCGCCGGACATCGATACCCGCGGCGCGTCCCACTGCCGCTGCACCTCCCGCTCGGCGGCGGTGGCAATCAGGCCCGCGGGCGCGAACACCTTCGACGGTATCGGGTCATCCTCGGTCAACGGCCGCCCGCCACCGCGAATTGCCTTCAGCGAGACCACAATTCCGGCGATCAATACGATGACCACCACGGCCGCGAAAAGTATCGACAGCGTGCCCTGGATGAAGGTGTTCCTGATGACTTCGTCGAGCTGGTGGACATTCTTGGCCGACCCGAAGGCCGTCTTGCCCGCGTCGCGGGCGGCCGAATATTGGGAGTGCTGTGTCCAGTAGCCGATCGCGGGATCGGCGGAGAAGATTTTCTGCCACGACGCGGTCAGCGTGACCGTCAGATCCCATGCGAGCGGGGCACCCGGAATCCACGCCCACCGCAGCAGGCCCTTCTTGATGACGATCACGGTGATCACGGTCAGTGCGATCGCCGCGAGCAGCTGGTTGGCGATACCGAACAGGGGGAACAGCGTGTTGATCCCGCCGAGCGGGTCGGTCACGCCCATCAGCAGGATGCCGCCCCAGCCCGCGCACACGGCCAGGCTGCAACCCCACACGCCGGGGCGCCAGCTCGGATTCTGCAGCTTGGCCAGCGGGCCGCCCAGGTTGCCGAGTGCGTCGGAGAGCATGAAACGCGCGACCCGGGTGCCCGCATCGACGGCGGTCAGGATGAACAGTGCCTCGAACATGATCGCGAAGTGATACCAGAACGCCTTGAGACCGGCGCCGCCGAACACCCGGTACAGGATCTCGGACATGCCGACCGCCAACGTCGGGGCTCCGCCGGTGCGCGACACGATCGACTTTTCGCCGACGCTCGTGGCGGCCTGGTTGAGTTGGTCCGCGGTCGCCGGAGTTCCGGTCAAGCCGAGTCCATTCACGTAGTCCGCCGCCGTCGCCGCGGTACCGCCGGTCTGTGCGGCCGGAGCGTTGAGGGCGAAGTACACGTGCTGGTCCAGGATCGACGCGCTGATCAGCGCCATCACGGCGACGAAGGATTCGGTGAGCATGCCGCCGTAGCCGATGAAACGCATCTGACTTTCCTTCTCCAGCAGCTTCGGCGTCGTCCCCGAGGAGATCAGCGCGTGAAAACCGGAGAGCGCGCCGCACGCGATCGTGATGAACAGGAACGGGAAGAGCGCGCCGGGAAGCACCGGGCCGTCGCCACTGGAGGCGAACCGGGAGACCGCGGGTGCCGCCAGCAGCGGGTGCGCGATGAAGATGCCGACCGCCAGCAACGCGATGGCGCCGACCTTCATGAACGTCGACAGGTAGTCGCGCGGCGCCAGCAGCAACCACACCGGCAGCACCGACGCCACGAAGCCGTAGATCGTGATCAACCAGGAGACCGTCACCGCGGACAGGGTGAACCAGGATGCGCCCCAAGAGGTTTCGCTGACCCAGCTGCCGGAGGCGACGGCGGCCATCAGCAACACGAAGCCGATCAGCGATACTTCGCCCACTCGGCCCGGTCGCAGGAACCGCAGGTAGCAGCCCATAAAGATGGCGATCGGGATGGTCATCGCGATGGAGAACACACCCCACGGGCTCTGGGCCAGACCACGCACCACCACCAGTGCCAGCACCGCGATGATCATCACCATGATGACGAGGACGCCGACGATCGCGGCGGCGCCGCCGATGTTGCCCAGCTCGTCGTGGGCCATCTGGCCCAGCGACCGGCCCCGGCGCCGGGTGGAGATCCACAGCACCAAGTAGTCCTGGACGGCGCCGGCGAACACCGCGCCGACGATGATCCAGATGCTGCAGGGCAGGTAGCCCATCTGAGTGGCCAGCACCGGGCCGACGAGTGGTCCGGCTCCGGCGATCGCGGCGAAGTGATGGCCGAACAGCACCCGGCGGTCGGTGGGCACGTAGTCGGTGCCGTCGTCGAAAATCTCGGCGGGTGTGGCGTGGTCGTCACGTGGGCGGACGATCTTCATTTCGATCAACCGCGCATAAAAGCGGAAACCGAGAATGTAGGTACAGATCGCCGCGACCACGATCCAGACGGCGTTCACAGGCTCCCCGCGCAGGAACGCGATGATCGCCCAGGCGACGGCACCGATCGCCGCGATGATCGCGAAGACGATCTTGTTCCGGACGGTGATGGGGGAGCGGTCGATGATGGCGACGGGCGGCAGGTCGTCATGCGTGCGGATGTAGCTGACATCTTTGTCGTGCACAGTCACGGTCAAACCCTACGACGATGCGCACCCCGTCGCCGGGGTGAATTAATACAGCGCACGGACGTTGTCGATGGTGTCTGCTTCGGCCGGACTCTTGTCGTCGCGGTACCGAACGACGCGGGCAAACCGCAGCGCCAGCCCGCCCGGGTAGCGCGTCGAGCGCTGCACGCCGTCGAGCGCGATCTCGACGACCTGCTCGGGACGCAGTTCGACCACCCGTTGATTCAGCAAGCCGTCCGTCGAACTGACGGCGAGTTCGGTGAACCGCGCCGTCTGCCACTCCAGCATGGCATCGGTCATGCCCTTGAAAGTCTTTCCCACCATGATGAATTCGCCCGTTGTCGGGTCGCGGGCGCCCAG
Source organism: Mycobacterium stomatepiae (assembly GCF_010731715.1). Lineage (NCBI taxonomy): Bacteria > Bacillati > Actinomycetota > Actinomycetes > Mycobacteriales > Mycobacteriaceae > Mycobacterium > Mycobacterium stomatepiae. The sequence continues at coordinate 2,018,679 of NZ_AP022587.1, read as the reverse complement.
ATGGATGTTGGAGAGTTTGCCGGTGCGGCGTCCCGAACCCCATTCGACGGCGAGCACCACCAGGTCGAGCGTGTGGACCGGCTTGACCTTGAGCCAGCCCGCCCCGCGCCGGCCGGCAAGGTAGGGCGAGCCCGGTGCCTTTGCCATCACCCCTTCGTGACCGGCGGCCAGCGTGGCCTGTAGGAATGCCACGGCGGCTTCGCGATCGGAGGTGGCCAGCCGGTCGACCCGCTGGGCGGCGGGCACCAGCGCGTCCAGGGCGGCGAGGCGCTCGGTGGTCGGCGCGTCGAGCAGATCGACCCCGTCGCGGTGCAAGATGTCGAAGAAGAACACCGAAAGCGGTTGCGCCGCTTGGGCTGCGCTCACATCGACCGATCGGCCGAATCGGGAAGCGGTGACCTGAAAGCGGTGCGGCCGGTTGTCGGGCCGCAGCGCGATCGCCTCGCCGTCCGCGATCAGATCGGTGACCGGAAGCGCCAGCGTCGCCTCCACCACCTCGGGCAGCCGCGCGGTGACGTCGTCCAGGCTCCGGGTGTAGACCGTGACCGCGTCCCCGGCGCGGTGAATCTGCACCCGCGCGCCGTCCAGCTTTGCTTCGAAAATCGTTGCACCGCCGTGACGTTCGAGCGCTTCGGCCACACCGGTCGCGGTCTGTGCCAGCATCGGGCCGACCGGCTGGCCCACCCGCAGGCTGAATGCTTGCAGCGCCACCGCGCCGCCGGACAGGGCGGCCGACGCCGCCGAGGGCAGATCGCCGCCCAGCATCGCCGCGCGCTGAACCGCGGCGGCCGGGAGGTCGGCGGCCTTGGCGACCGCGTCAGCCATGATTCCGGCCAGTGCTCCTTGGCGCAGTTCGCCGGACAGCAGCCGGACCAGGAACGTTTGCTCGGACTCGGTCGCGGCGGCGAACAGCGCCGCGAGCAGTTCGGCCCGGCGCGCCTGCGATCCCTTGCCCGCGACGGCGCCGATCTCGGTGAAGGTGGTGTGCACGCCGGTGACGGTGAGCCGCGGCTCGGCGGCCGGCGGCGGCCGCGACCGCAACGACGCCCAGCCGACGCCGATCTGGCGTTGCGGAAGTTCGCCGGAGAGCCACGACACCACGATCGCGACCACCTCGGGGTCCGGTGCGGCGCGGGTCAGCAGATCGGCGATGCGCGCTACCTTGGTCAACCGGGACGACGTGGCGCCGACATCAGTCGACGTAGCTACCACCTCGAGAAGGAGCACGATCGTCAGCTTGGCACGGCTCGGTGACAACCCGTCCGGGCGGACACGCTAGCGTTCCAACGTAACGTTACAGATTACGCAGGATCTGACAACCCAAAAAGGAGACGTCCGGATGGAGATCAATGGGAAGAAGGCCGTCGTCATCGGCGGCGCGTCGGGGATGGGTCGTGCCACGGCCGAGCTGTTCGCCGAGCGCGGGGCGGATGTCGCCATCTTCGACCGCGAGGGTTCCGACGGCAAAGCGGTTGCCGAGGGCATCGGTGGCGCGTTCTACCCGGTCGACGTCACCGACTTCACCGGCACAGAGGAGACCCTGCAGACCGCGGTCGACAAGCTGGGCGGTCTGCATGTCGTGGTCACCACGGCCGGTGGCGGCATCGCCAAGCGCACGCTGACCAAGTCGGGTCCTCATGACCTCGAATCCTTCCGATCGGTCATCGATCTCAACCTGATCGCCACCTTCAACATCAGCCGGCTGGCCGCGGCGCACATGGCCAAGAACGAGCCCGAAGACGACGAGCGCGGCGTCATCATCAACACCGCTTCGATCGCCGCCTTCGAGGGCCAGATTGGGCAGGTCGCCTACACCGCCGCCAAGGCGGCGATTGCGGGCATGTGTCTGACGATGGCCCGCGACCTGGGATCGATGGGCATCCGGGCGCTGGCAATCGCCCCGAGCCTGTTTCTCACCGGTTTGACTTCGATGGTTCCCGACGAGATGGCGGCGACGCTGACGCGCGACGCGGCCTTCCCCAAGCGGATGGGCCGGCCCGAGGAGTACGCGAAGCTGGCGTTGGCCATCGTCGACAACCCGATGCTCAACGGGCAGTGCCTGCGGCTGGATGCCGGACAGCGCTTCGCGCCCAAGTAGCCGGATGGGGGCCCGCTATTGGTCCGAGCGCAATAAGTACACTCTTTAAGCAGCCGCCCCGCTCCCCCCTCGGAGCGGGGCCGGCCGACCACCCGGCGACGTGGCGGGGCGGGTACTGGCGCGAGGAGGTCCCCATGGGTATCGCACTTACCGACGACCATCGCGAGCTCGCCGAGGTCGCTCGCGCATTCCTGACGTCGCAGAAGGCGCGTCCGGCCGCGCGCGCACTGCTGGACAGCCCCGACGAGACCCGGCCCACGTTCTGGCCGGACATCGTCGAACTCGGCTGGCTCGGCCTGCATGTCGACGAGGAGCACGGTGGCTCCGGCTACGGGTTGCCCGAGTTGGTCGTGGTGATCGAGGAACTCGGCCGCGCGGTTGCCCCGGGCCCGTTCGTCCCGACGGTGATCGCCTCGGCGGTGATCGCCAAAGACGGCTCAGCCGAACAAAAGTCGCGGTTACTGCCCGGCCTGATCGACGGCACCGTCACCGCGGGCATCGGCCTGGACAGCCGGGTGCAGGTCAACGACGGTGTCGCCGAGGGAGAGGCGGCCGGGGTCGTGCTGGGCGCGGGCCTGGCCGAGCTGCTACTGATCGCCGCCGGCGGCGACATCCTGCTGTTGGACCGCGGCCGCGACGGTGTCTCGGTCGAGGTGCCCGACAACCTCGACCCGACCCGGCGTTCCGGGCGCGTCCGCCTCACCAACGTCAGCGTCGGCTCCGACGACGTCATCGCGGGGGCGCGGGAATCGGCACTCGCCCGGGCGCGGACCCTGTTGGCGGCCGAGGCGGTGGGTGGATCGTCCGACTGGGTCGACGCCGCCGTCGACTACGCCAAGGTGCGCCAGCAATTCGGCCGCACCATCGCCACCTTCCAAGCGGTCAAGCATCATTGCGCGAACATGCTCGTTGCCGTGGAGTCGGCGACCGCCGCGGTATGGGACGCCTCGCGTGCGGCCACAGAAGACTCGTCCGAAAACGAGGAGCAGTTCCGCCTGATCGCGGCAGTTGCTGCGGCACTGGCATTTCCGGCGTATGCGCGCAACGCCGAACTCAACATCCAGGTGCATGGCGGCATCGGCTTCACCTGGGAGCACGACGCGCATCTGCATCTGCGCCGGGCGCTGGTGACGTCGGCCCTGTTCGGTGGCGACACCCCGGCCCGCGACGTGTTCGAGCGCACCGCGGCGGGCGCGGTCCGGGAAAACAGCCTGGACCTGCCGCCGGAGGCTGAGGAGCTGCGCACCCGTATCCACGCCGACGCCGCCGAGCTCGCCGCGCTGGACAAGCAGGCGCAACGCGACGAGCTGATCGCGACCGGCTACGTGATGCCGCACTGGCCCAAGCCGTGGGGGCTGGCCGCCGACGCGGTGGAGCAGCTGGTCATCGAGGAAGAGTTCAAGGCGGCCGGCATCAAGCGCCCGGACTACGGCATCACCGGATGGGTGATCCTGACCCTGATCCAGCACGGAACAGACTGGCAGATCGAAAGATTCGTCGAAAAGGCGTTACGCAAGGACGAGATCTGGTGCCAGCTGTTCTCCGAACCCGAAGCGGGCTCGGATGCGGCGTCCATCAAGACCAAGGCCACCAGGGTCGAGGGCGGCTGGAAGATCAACGGCCAAAAGGTGTGGACCAGCGGAGCGCACTACTGCGCTCGCGGCCTGGCCACGGTGCGCACCGACCCGGATGCGCCGAAGCACGCCGGCATCACCACGGTGATCGTCGACATGAACGCGCCCGAGGTCGAAGTGCGGCCGCTGCGGCAGATCACCGGCGGCTCGGATTTCAACGAGGTGTTCTTCAACGACCTGTTCGTTCCCGACGAGGACGTGGTGGGCACACCCAACTCGGGGTGGACGGTCGCGCGGGCGACCCTGGGCAACGAGCGGGTCAGCATCGGCGGCAGCGGGTCGTTCTACGAGGGCCTGGCGACCGCATTGGTGGAGCTGGCTCAGCAGCATTCAGATCGGTTGGCGGGCGCGGATATTCGGGTGGGGTCCTATCTTGCCAACGAAACCGCGCTGCGGCTGCTCAACCTGCGCCGGGTGGCCCGCAGCGTCGAAGGCGCGGGGCCGGGGCCGGAAGGCAACGTGACCAAGCTGAAGCTGGCCGAGCACATGGTGGAGGGCGCCGCGATCATGGCGGCGCTGACCGGGCCCGAGGTCGCGCTGGTCGACGGGGCGGGAGCGGCGCCGGGCCGGCTGATCATGGGTGCTCGCGGTATGGCGATCGCCGGCGGCACCTCGGAAGTCACCCGCAACCAGATCGCCGAGCGGATTCTGGGCATGCCGCGCGATCCGCTGATCAACTAGCCGGCGGCTGGTGCGAACAACGGCGCGCCGCCGGCGCCCTTCTCGGGCCGGATGCTGACGGGCATCCCGCACGTCACCGAATCCGGTTCGCAATCAACGATATTGGCGGCCACCCGAAGCCCGGCTTGCTCGGTGAGCTCGACGATGGCGATCACATAGGGGACGGGGATCTCCGGGTTGTACGGATGGTGGTTGACCGTATAGGTGAACACCGTGCCCTCTCCGGAAATCGGGCGCGCGACCAACGAGGCGCCACACTCCCGGCATTCCCCGGTCGAGGGATGCACCCAGCGTGAGCAATCGGCGCAATGCTCGATGAGCAGCGGTGACGTCGACTCGGCTGACACGGACAATGCAGTACACTCTATTGGTTCGATGCGGGTATGGTGCGGGTTCGATGGGTTCTCTCTCCTCTGACGGGCGGTGCGGATGACGTGCTTCGAAAAAGACGCGATCGTGTCCGGGATCGGGATTTCCCGAATCGGCCGGCGGACCGGGATCCCGGGGTGCGACCTCACGATGGAGGCGGTGCGTGGTGCTATCGCCGACGCCGGCCTGAAGCCCGCCGACATCGACGGCATCGCGACGCTGGGTGACACGCCGGCCGAAGAGGTCAATGCCGAACTGCAGATCGACGCCGCCGACTGTGGCAGCGGGTTCGGTACCGGCGGACTGCTGAGCCCGGTGATGTCGGCATGCCGCGCCGTGTCCGAGAAACGCGCCCGGTACGTCGTGATCTACCGGACCATCCAAATGCTCGGCGGCACGGTGCCGGTCAAGCAGGACGAAAACGCGCCCGCCCCGCCGCTGGCGCGGATGTTCGAAGTACCCGAGGGTGCCGAGAAACCCGCCGTCGGCGCGATGGACGATGTCAATGATCTGGTTGCGGCCCAGGCATATTCGGCGGCGAACTGGCTGGCGCTGAACTGCCGTCGTCACATGGAGCTGTATGGAACCACCAAAGAACAGTTGGGTTGGCTGGCGCTGAACGGCCGTCGCAACGCCGCGCTGAATCCGCTCGCGGTCTACCGCGATCCGATGACCATGGCCGACTATCTGGGGGCGCGGCTGGTGTCCACGCCGTTCGGGCTGCTGGACTGCGACGTGCCCGTCGACGGCTCGATCGCGGTGGTGGTGTCCCACGCCGAGTACGGGCCCGACTGTCCGCACCGGCCGGTGCGGGTGGAGGCGATCGGCGGGTCCGACGGCGCCGGCGGCTGGTTCCACCGCGACGACTACCCGAAGATGGCGATGTCGGACGCGGCCGCACAGATGTGGTCGCGCACCGACTTGAAGCCCAGTGACCTCGCGGTCGCCCAGCTGTACGACGGTTTCACCTATCTCACCCTCGCCTGGCTGGAGGCGCTGGGAGTCTGCGGCGACGGCGAGGCCGGCCCGTTCGTCGAGGGCGGCGCGCGGATCGCCCGCGACGGGCAGCTGCCGCTGAACACCTATGGCGGTCAACTCTCGGCGGGCCGCATGCACGGCTATTGGGCGCTGCACGAGGGATGCCTGCAGTTGCGTGGCGAGGCGGCCGACCGGCAGGTATCGCCGCGGCCCGAGGTCGGCGTGGTTTCCGTGGGCGGGGGTCCGGTCGCGGGTTGCATGCTGCTTACCTGCTGAGAATGCTTGTGGGAGTGCGGTATTGAGCTTCAGATAAGCCCTGCGCCGCCCGCGGGCGGGACAAAGAAGCTGGCTTCGACGATTGCCCGCGAAATCGAGGCGGATATCGTGCGCCGTGGCTGGCCCATCGGCGAATCGCTGGGTTCCGAACAAGCTCTGCAACAGCGCTACGGTGTGAGTCGGTCGGTGCTGCGGGAGGCCGTTCGCCTCGTGGAGCACCATCGGGTGGCCCGGATGCGCCGCGGACCGGGCGGCGGGCTGCTGATCAGCGAGCCCGACGCGGGACCCGCAACTCGCGCCGTGGTCATCTATCTCGAATACCTGGGCACCACACTGGCAGATCTGCTCAACGCGCGGCTGGTGCTCGAGCCGTTGGCGGCCTCGCTGGCGGCCGAGCGGATCGACGAAGCCGGCATCGAGCGGTTGCGAGGCGTGCTACGCGCGGAGCAACAGTGGCGGCCGGGGTTGCCGGCGCCGCGCGACGCGTTTCACATCGCGCTGACCGAGCAGTCGAAAAATCCGGTGCTCCAACTCTTTATCGACGTGTTGATGAGGCTCACCACCCGGTACGCGCTGCGGTCGCGAACCGACTCGGAAAGTGAGGCCATCGAGGCACTCGACTACATGCACCACGACCACTCCGAAATCGTGGCCGCCGTTACCGCCGGCGATTCCGCGCGGGCCAAGACGCTGTCCGAGCGGCATGTTGAAGCCGTGAATGCCTGGCTGCAAGAGCATCACCCGCGCGCCGGCCGTGCTCCGAGAGCCGGTCGCAGGCGTGAGCCGGCCGATGGGGAAGTTCCGCGCGGCAAGTTGGCCGAGGTACTGGCCGCCACCATCGGCGACGAGATCGGCTCCGGCGACTGGGAGGTCGGTTCGGTCTTCGGCACCGAGACGGCGCTGCTGGAGCGCTATCGGGTGAGCCGCGCGGTGTTACGGGAAGCGGTGCGACTGCTCGAGTATCACTCGGTCGCGCAGATGCGCCGCGGACCCGGCGGTGGGCTGGTCGTCACCAAGCCCCATGCCCAAGCCAGCATCGACACGATCGCGCTGTACCTGCAATTCCGAAAGCCGAGCCGCGAAGACCTGCGTTGCGTGCGCGACGCCATCGAGATCGACAACGTCGCCAAGGTCGTCAAACGGCGCGCCGAACCCGAGGTGGCGGCTTTTCTGCACGCCCATCGGTCGGCGCTGGACGGCACCGAGCACCCCGTTGACGATGCGCGCCAGGCAACCTCCGAGGAATTGCGGTTCCACCACGGACTGGCGCAACTGGCCGGCAACGCATTGCTGGACCTGTTCTTGAGGATCATCGTCGAGTTGTTTCGGCGGCACTGGACCAGCACCGGACAGGAGCCGCCCGCCCGCGACGACGTCGCCGCCGTCGAGCGCGCGCATTTGCGGATTCTCGACGCGATCACCGCCGGCGACGATAGCTTGGCGCGCTACCGCATTCGTCGTCATCTCGACGCCGCCGCTGCTTGGTGGCTGTGACGAACATCCGCTCATCCGAGGCGGTTTTGTGACGACTTTTCTGCATAGGGAACGCTCGCGCGGGGTACTGGGATGGGTAATGGGGCGCGGATACGTAAGGGAGCCGGTCCAGCAGGGGGTTGGCATTGGTAATGGAAAGCGGGAGCGCCGAAATGGTGAGGAGCACGGAGAACGGGCGTCAAGGCTTCGTTCATTCCGCGCTCCTCTATCACTCGCAACGGGAATACCTGGACGCGGTGGTGCCCTTTGTCCTCGAAGGCTTGGCGGTGGACGAGCCGGTCCTCGTGGCGGTGCCGGGTGACTATTTGGGCTTGCTACGCGACGCGTTGGGTGGCGACGGCGCGACGGACAGGCTGCGGCTGGTGGACATCGCCGAGGTTGCGCGCAACCCGAGCCGGTTTCTGGCGCTGGAGGGCTCCTTTGTCGAGGAGAACGCGGATCGGCGCGCGCGGATAGTGAGCCAAGTCTGCTGGCCCGAGCGCAGTGCGGACGAGTTTCTCGCCTGCCTGCAGCACGAGGCGCTGGTCAACAGCGCGTTTGAAGATCGGCAGCTCAGCGCGCTGTGCCTTTACGACGCGGAACGGCTGGACGACGATGTGCTGGCAGGCGCTCGTTCGACTCATCCGCTGCTGTGGAAATGCGGTTCGCTGCAACACAGCGCCGACTACGCGCCGGACGACGTGCTGGCGCGGTGCAATCAGCCCCTGGACGCCAATCCGGGCGCGGTGACCTACATGGTCCGCAAATCGGCGGACCTGCGCCCGGCGCGGTCGTTCGCCGTCAACTACGCCGGCTGGGTCGGGCTGTCCCAGGACGGCATCGAAGACCTGCAACTGGTCGCCACCGAGCTGGCCACCAACAGCCTGATGTACACCGATGGCGCGTGCCGGTTGGCCTTTTGGCGCGACGACGATCACCTGGTGTGCGAGGCGCGCGACAACGGGCGCCTCGACGATCCGCTGGTGGGACGCCTGGACCCGGGTCCGACCGGCCCGGCCAGCCGCGGGTTGTTCCTGGTCAACGCCATCTCGGATCTGGTCCGCACGCACACCGCGAGCACCGGGACGACGATTCAGGCATATCTGCGGCTGAACTCTTCGGCCGGGCCAATCAGCTGACGGGAAGGCGGCCCGCCAGGAACCCAGGTTCCCGGCGGGCCGCCTTCCCGAACGGTTAGAGGCAGACGATCAATATGCAGGTGCCGCCGCTACTGCCGCCAAGAACGCCGCCGCCGCCGGCGCCGCCCGCTGCCGTCGAGCATCCTGTCGGCAGTACCAACAGTGCGGCCACCCCAAGGGCGGCTGCACTGGCTTTGAGGGTTTTCTTGGTGGAGTGCGACTTCATCGTCGTGCCTTTCCGAGAGGGGACAGATGGCCTTCTTGGTTGATGCCTTCGCCGGTTACCCCCTGTTGCACACGTGCAAGCCGGATTTCGTGATGTTTCTCACGATTAGCTTTGTCATATGCGTACTGGCACAACGGAATAGCGAAAATGCGCCGCGGGTAGCGAGGCTGCAGACCCGAATGGGTGGCGTTCACGCGGTGGAAACCTCCGCATCGCCGGGTGTGGGTCGCGCTAGAGAGTGGGGAGGTTGATGCTCAGCCCGCCGCTGCCACCCGTGCCGCCCACTGCCGTCGAACATCCCGTCGGTACCAGCATCACTGCGACCAGACCGGCCGTCGCTGCGGCAACGTTGAGAGCCTTCTTGGCGGTCATCGACTTCATTGTCGTTTGCCTTTCATGTGAGGGGTTGCAACCCGCTCGCGGCTGAAGCGACGAGGGGATCGCCCCAGTTCGAACTAGGTAAACATGTTGAGTGGATCAGTTCTGCGCTGCCGCTACCGGCTCCCACGCTGAGGACCACCTCGTCGGCACCAGCAACACTTCGAGCAGCCCCCGCGCCACTGCCGCTGCGTCGAGCGCCTTCTCGGTTGCCGTCGGCATCATTGTCATCGCCTTTCGTCTGGGAGGGGGTGAGGCGACGACGGGATAGCCGCTATTCGACACGTGTAAGCCTGTTTAACCCGCGTAACGCGGACACCCGGCCGGAAATGAAGTTGCACCGGCCGACCTACGGCGTCTAATGTCGGGTTCGTGCGTCTTCTCACGAGTGCCGTAGTAGCCAGCACCCGCAGCGGGGTCTGATCCAGACCGACCCCCCGCTGTGGGTCGGAAGCTACTACCGTCGGTCGCTCCTTTCGACCAGAGAAGACCGAAACCGTGCCTCTTACCCAGCCTCGTACGAAGCCCCTTTCAGAGCCTTTTTCTAGGCCGCTCGCCCGTTCGGAGCGCAATCCCGTCAGCGTGCCTGCGTGCCGCCGCGACGCCAACGCGTGGTTCGGCGATCACTTCGGGGTCGCCCTGCCGCGCGGGCTGCGGGAACAGGCCGGCTCGATGACGTGGGAAAACTTCGTGACCGCCTACGGTGACGCCGCCGGCCCGCTGCGGCTGGGGCACTGGGTGTGCGCCGACACCGAGCGACCCACGGGGCGGCTAGGGCCGCAGGCCCGCAATTTCCGGGCAATGATCACCGTCGGTGACTGCAACCGCACCTCGACCGCGGCCGCCAGCGGACCGATCGCCGCACTCACCGCGATGCTGCACGAACGCGGGATCGCAATCGAAACATTGAAGTTTCACCAGATGGCGTCGGATGGGTGAACCGCCACGTTCATCTGCGGCAGCGACGGCATCCGTACCGAATGGGCTGTAGATCTAGCGGAGGATCCGACGCAGTCGGCATTGCGCGCGCTGATCGCGTGCGCGAACCGACTGATGGTCTGATCTCACGAGTTCACAGCGGGCGCAACATAATTGGCATGCCGTCCTTCGGCACCGGCATGCCGCCGTAGTCCCACTCGCACGTGTAGCCGTGGCGGGGCGGCTCGAGCCGATACTTGCGCAGCAGGCGGTGCAGGATCGTCTTGATCTCCAACTGCCCGAACGTCATTCCGATGCACTTGTGGGCGCCGCCGCCGAACGGCGTGAACGCGTAGCGGTGCCGCTTGTGCTCGTTGCGAGGTTCGGTGAACCGCTCCGGATCGAATTTCAGTGGGTCCGTCCATAATTCGGGCAATCGGTGGTTCATTCCCGGGTAGGCGATCACGTTGGTGCCCTTGGGGATGTAGTAACCCAGTAGGTCGGTGTCGCGCACCGTCTGCCGCATCGCCCACTGCACCGGGGTCACCAGTCGGATCGACTCGTTCATCACCAGGTCGAGTGACTCCAGCTTCTCCAGCGACTCGATGTCGACCGGTCCGTCACCGAGCCGGTCGGATTCCTCGCGGCAACGCTGCTGCCACTCCGGGTGGCGGGCCAGGTTGTACGCCATCGTCGTCACCGTCGACGTCGACGTGTCGTGCGCGGCCATCATCAAAAAGATCATGTGGTTGACGATGTCCTCGTCGGAGAACTTGTTGCCGTCCTCGTCTTCGGTCAGGCACAACACTGACAGCAGGTCGTCGCCCGGGTTGGCGCGTTGTTCCTGGACGCGCTCGCGGAAGTAGTCCTCCAGCAGCTCGCGCGCCTTGAGGCCCCGCCACCACGTGAACGGCGGCACCGGAGTGCGGATGATCGCGTTGCCCGCGCGGGTGGTGATGGCGAGCGCGTTGTTGACCTTGGTCACCAGCTCGTGGTCGGTGCCCGGCTCGTGGCCCATGAACACCATCGAGGCGATGTCGAGCGTCAGTTCCTTCATCGCCGGGTAGAGCAGGAATCGCGCGTCGTTGGCCACCCAGTCGTTGGCGATGGTCTTCGAGATCACCTGGTCCATCTGCTCGACATAGCTGACCAGCCGGGAACGGACGAAGGCCTCCTGCATGATCCGCCGGTGGAACATGTGCTCTTCGAAGTCGAGCAGCATCAAGCCGCGGTTGAAGAAGGGGCCGATCACCGGCACCCAGCCTTGCTGGGAAAAGTCCTTGTTCCGGTTGGAGTAGACCACCTGCGCGGCGTCGGGGCCCAGCGCGGCGATGCCCGGGAGCACGGGTGAGTCACCGAAGACCACCGGGCCCTTGGTCTCGTAGAGGAACTTCAGATAGTCGGGTCCGCCGCGCAGCATCTCGATGATGTGCCCGATGACCGGGAGCCCCGCGTCGCCCACGGCCGCTTTGAGGTCGCTGCCCGGTGGCGGATCGGCAAGCTTGCGCTCCGCGAATTGATGGTTCAGCAGCCGGCGTTCGACGATGCCCATGCCCGGGAAGTTGTTGATCGACGGCGTGAACCGGCGCTTTGCCTGGTCGAGCAGGTAGTGCGGGGTGCTGATGGTGGCGGGCATGGACGCTCCTTTGCGGACCCGGGGCTGGTGACATCCGTCACTTGCCATTATCCTTCGGGAAAAAGTTGACGGCTGTCAAGTTTGCTTTTGGAGTGGTGTGGTGCAAGGTCAGGGGATGAGCAGCCACGCGGACCCGGGCGAGCCGGCGACGCGGCGACGCGGTGACAAACACCGGCAGGCGATCATGCAAGCGGTCCGTGAACTGCTGCAGGAGCGGCCGTTCGCAGAGCTGTCCGTCAGCACCATCAGTCTGCGGGCCGGGGTGGGCCGGTCCGGCTTCTACTTCTATTTCGACTCCAAGTACGCGGTGCTCGCCCAGATCGTGGCCGAGGCCACCCAGGAGCTCGAAGAACTCACGCATTTCTTCGCTCCGCGCCAGCCCGACGAATCGCCGGAGCAGTTCGCCAAGCGGATGGTGGGCAGCACCGCCGCGGTCTACGCGCACAACGACCCCGTGATGACGGCCTGCAATGCCGCCCGGTACACCGACGTCGAAATCCAGAACATGCTCGAGCAGCAGTTCGAGGTGGTGCTGCGCGATATCGTCGCGATCGTCGAGGCGGAGCTGGCCGCCGGTACCGCGAATCCGATCAGCGACGACATCCCGACGCTGGTGCGCACCCTGATGGGGACCACCTCCCTGATGCTGACCGGCGACCCGATCTTTGCCGGCCGCGACGGCGACCTGGACCGGCGCGTCCGGCTGCTCGAGCAGCTGTGGCTGAACTCCCTGTGGGGTGGCGACCGCGGGTAACGCGGCCGAGGGCGTTACCGGCGGTATCGTCACCGTCATGGCGCAGAGGGGATCGGCGCGGTATTTCGCGGGGAAGCGCAGTCTGATCACGGGCGCGGCCAGCGGCATCGGTCGGGCCACCGCGTTGCGGCTGGCGGCGCACGGGGCCGAGTTGTTCCTGACCGATCGCGACGGCGAGCGGCTGGCCCAAACCGTGGCCGACGCCCGCGCACTGGGCGCGCAAGTGCCGGCGCACCGCGTGCTGGACATCGCCGACTATGACGAGGTGGCGGCCTTCGCCGCCGACATCCACGCCGCGCATCCGAGCATGGACGTCGTGATGAACATCGCGGGCGTGTCGGCCTGGGGAACCGTCGACCGGCTCAGCCACGACCAGTGGACCAAGATGGTCTCGATCAATCTGATGGGTCCGATCCACGTCATCGAGGCGTTCGTGCCGCCGATGGTGGCGGCCCGCCGCGGTGGGCATTTGGTCAACGTGTCGTCGGCGGCCGGGCTGGTCGCGCTGCCGTGGCATGCCGCCTACAGCGCCAGCAAGTACGGATTGCGCGGCCTGTCCGAGGTATTGCGCTTCGACCTCGCCCTGCACCGGATCGGGGTCTCCGTCGTGGTGCCCGGGGCGGTGAAGACGCCGCTGGTCGACACCGTCGAGATCGCCGGCGTCGACCGCGGCGACCCCAGGGTTGGCCGGTGGGTGGACCGCTTCAGCGGTCACGCGATGTCGCCGGAGAGGGTCGCCGAGAAGATCCTGGCCGGTGTGGCGAAGAACAGATACCTGATCTACACGTCGCAGGACATCCGGGCGCTCTACGCATTCAAGCGGCTGGCGTGGTGGCCCTACAGCGTGGCGATGCGCCAGGTGAACGTCGTCTTCACCCGGGCGCTTCGGCCGGCCCCGGCGCAGCTAGGCCGGCATGACCAATTCGAGTCGCACCCCGAGTAGCCGGACCGGGCGGTCGAGTTCGAACAAATCCAGGACACTCAGGGCTGCCGCGACGATGACGTTGGCATCGGTGGTGGGCGCCGGCAGCTTGCGAATCTTGGTGCGTGTGGAGAACGTGGCGGTGCGCACGGTGACCGCGACCCGCGTGACGACGCGTCCCGCCGCCACGACTTCTGCCAGGGCTTGCCTTGCCAATTCTGTTACAGCCGAATCCATTTCGGATCGATCGGTGAGGTCGCGCGGGAACGTGACGACGTGACTGCGCGAGCGCGGGACCCAGGGCTCGGCGCTGACCTCCGCGTCGCCACCGCCCTTGGCGAGCAGCAGCAGCCACAGGCCGGTACGCGGCCCGAAGGTGGACGTGAGTAACTCGGCGTCGGTGTTGGCGAGCTGTCGTACCGTGGTGATATCCAGCGCCGCAGGCTTTTTCGCAGTCTTGGGGCCCACGCCCCACAGCGCGTCGACCGGCCGATCGGCCATCACATCCATCCAGTTCGCATCGGTGAGCGTAAAGACGCCACCGGGTTTTCCGAAGCCGGTCGCCACCTTGGCCCGTTGTTTGTTGTCACTGATGCCGACCGAACAGGACAGCCCGGTTTCCGAATAGACAACGGCGCGAATCTGTTCCGCGACGTCGGCGGGATCGGCCGCCGTCACCGACACGTACGCCTCGTCCCAGCCCCATACCTCGACCGGGTGTCCCAGATCGCGCAGCAATCCCATCACCTGGTCGGAGGCCTCGTCGTAGGCGGCCGGATCCGACAGTAAGAAGGTGGCGTCCGGGCAGCGCCGAGCCGCGGTGCGCAACGGCATGCCCGCGTGCACCCCGAACTCGCGAGCCTGATATGACGCGCAGGTGACGACCTTGCGCGGCTCGGTGGGATCACCACTGCCGCCGACGATTACGGGCAGACCCACCAGCTCGGGATGGCGCCGCAGCTCGACCGAGGCGAGAAACTGGTCGAGATCGACATGCAGGACCCAGCTCGACGTCGGCGAGGCCATCTCGGTCAGGTCACCGCCCACACAGCTTGCGCGCCAGGCTCTCCCAGGCATCGCCGAGGCTCTCCAGCGTGTGGCCGCCATAGTTCAGTTGATGCTCAACGTAATCCACGTCGAGCAGGGCCAACAGTGCGTCGGTTTGCACATCGAGATCGCCGCTGGTGTGGGCGGCCTGCAACAGCACCCGCACATGGGTGCGCTGCACCGACGCGGCTCCGACGTGGCGGGTCAGCGGTTCACCCTTGGCCGCCGACAACAGCGCGTGGTGGGTGTGTACGAAGCACAGCCGTTCGCGTCCGAATGCCACCAGCCGATCCATCGGCGGGGCGTCCGGCCCCAGCGGTGGCGGGCCGAACAGGAAGGCCTGCTGGCTGGCCCGTTCGTCTTCGTCGAGCAGCACCATCATCAGGCCGGCCCGACTGCCGAACCGGCGAAACAGCGTGCCCTTGCCGACGCCGGCGGCCGCCGCGACGTCGTCCATCGTGACCGCGTCCGCACCGCGTTTGGCGACCAGGCGGCGGGCTGCCTGCAGCAACAGCTCGCGGTTGCGTGCCGCGTCGCCGCGCTCTTGGGGCAGCTCGCGTCGAGCTGACACGCGCAATTCGCCCGACCTCTCGACACCGCTCACCACTGCACTTTAACGCGGCCGGAATAAAACGGACTATAGTCCGTTTGAGTCGTGCAAGGATGTACACCAACAACAGAAGGGCATGGAACTGTGGGAGATACCAAAGTCTTGGCGTTAGTCGGCAGCTTGCGGGCGGCGTCGATAAACCGCCAGATTGCCCAGCTGGCGGCCGATGTGGCGCCCGACAATGTCAGCGTCATCGTGTTCGAGGGGCTGGGCGAGCTTCCGTTCTACAACGAGGAAATCGACGACGTCATGAACGGTGACGCTGCGCCGCTGGATGCAGTGGTTGCGCTGCGCGCCGCCGCGGCGGAGGCGGACGCGGCCCTGGTAGTGACGCCCGAGTACAACGGCAGCTATCCGGCCGTCATCAAGAACGCCATCGACTGGCTGTCGCGCCCGTACGGCGACAGTGCATTGAAGGACAAGCCGCTTGCGGTGATCGGCGGGTCGTTTGGCCAGTACGGCGGGGTGTGGGCGCACGACGACACCCGCAAGTCGTTCGGCATCGCCGGCGCGCGGGTCGTGGAGGCGATCAAGCTGTCGGTGCCGTTCGGGACCTTGGAGGGCAAGGCACCCGGCGAGCACGCCGAGCTGGTGGCCAATGTGCGTGACGCGGTCGGCAAGCTCACGGCCGAAGTCGGCTGAATTTGGCTGCCTGAAAATTGGCAGAAGTCAACAAGCCGCTCGTGCGGTGACCAGCAGCGTTCGAGAAAGTTAATGCTAAAGCCGCCAGCCCGTGCTGGCGGCTTTGCTAGCGGAGGGCGGGGCCGCGCCCGGCGGCCTCGTTGTCGGTGGCCGGTGTTATACCTCTACTCATGGACGTCCCAGGCGGGCTTTGTGATCTGCGACACGCCGGGGCGTGTCGGTGTGGCAGGGCTTACGACCAGGGAATTTCAGAATTGTTATTCAGAACATCTTGTATCTGCAGATCTTGTCAGCCACTAGGTGTAGTGTTTGGCGAGCCGGCAGATCCCAGGTTCACCAAGCCGCCACGGCCCACGGAACCTCCCGGAATCGGCTCGAACACGTCGAAGTCAAGGCTTCGAACCGAGAGTCGCAGGACGGGAATCTGGGGGCTTGACGGATCGCTGAACATAGCGGCGATGTAGTGCCCCAAGCAGTTGCCAGTGCATAGCAAATTTTCCGACCTTCCTTCCCCGCAGAGGAGCGGCTTCAATGAGCATCACCGTGTACACCAAGCCGGCATGTGTGCAGTGCAGCGCCACCTACAAGGCGCTCGACAAGCAGGGCCTCGCCTACGAGAAGGTCGACATCAGCCTGGACACCGAGGCGCGTGACTACGTGATGGCATTGGGCTACCTGCAGGCCCCCGTCGTGGTGGCAGGAAACGACCACTGGTCGGGCTTCCGTCCCGACCGCATCAAGGCGCTCGCCGGAGCCGTGCTGAGCGCCTAGAGCGGTAGATGAGCAAGTAAGGAGGTTGCGGTGCACGCGCGCAACCTGGATTGGATGGGTGACGACCCGCAGCGCCCGGCGGCGCCGGGCTCGCGATCGTCACTGGTCTATTTTTCGTCGGTGTCGGAGAACACCCACCGCTTCGTTCAGAAGCTGGGTGTTCCCGCCACGCGAATCCCGCTGCACGGCCGCATCGAGGTCGACGAACCGTACGTATTGATATTGCCCACGTACGGCGGCGGTAAGGCCACTCCGGACATCAACAACGGCGGCTATGTCCCCAAGCAGGTCATCGCCTTTTTGAACAACGAGGACAACAGGTCGTTGATCCGCGGCGTTATCGCCGCGGGCAACAACAACTTCGGTGCCGAATTCGCCTATGCGGGCAACGTGGTTTCCCGCAAATGTGGCGTGCCCTACCTCTACCGCTTCGAACTGATGGGTACCCCGGACGACGTGGACGCCGTTCGCGCGGGCTTGGAAGAATTCTGGAAGGACCAGACGTGCCACCAACCGTCACTGCAGAGCCTGTAACCACCGGAGCCCACGCGTTGCCGGGGGAGACCGACTACCACGCGCTCAACGCGATGCTGAATCTGTACGACGCCGACGGCAAGATTCAGTTCGACAAGGACCGCGAGGCGGCGCATCAGTACTTCCTGCAGCACGTCAACCAGAACACGGTCTTCTTCCACAATCAGGACGAGAAGCTCGACTACCTGATCAAGGAGAACTACTACGAGCGTGAGGTGCTCGACCAGTACAGCCGCAATTTCGTCAAGACGCTGCTGGATCGGGCCTACGCCAAGAAGTTCCGGTTCCCGACCTTCCTCGGGGCCTTCAAGTACTACACCTCGTACACGCTGAAGACGTTCGACGGCAAGCGTTACCTCGAGCGGTTCGAGGACCGGGTCGTCATGGTGTCGCTGACGCTGGCCTCGGGCGACACCACGCTCGCCGAGAAGCTCGTCGACGAGATCATCGACGGCCGGTTCCAGCCGGCCACCCCGACGTTCCTGAACTCGGGCAAGAAGCAGCGCGGCGAACCGGTGAGCTGCTTTTTGCTGCGCATCGAGGACAACATGGAGTCGATCGGCCGATCGATCAACTCCGCGCTGCAGCTGTCCAAGCGCGGCGGGGGAGTTGCGTTGTTGCTGAGCAACATTCGCGAGCACGGTGCGCCGATCAAGAACATCGAGAACCAATCCTCGGGTGTCATCCCGATCATGAAGCTACTCGAGGACTCGTTCTCCTATGCCAACCAGCTGGGCGCGCGCCAAGGCGCGGGCGCGGTGTACCTGCACGCGCACCACCCGGACATCTACCGGTTCTTGGACACCAAGCGCGAGAACGCCGACGAGAAGATCCGGATCAAGACGCTGAGCCTCGGCGTGGTGATTCCCGATATCACCTTCGAGTTGGCCAAGAAGAACGAGGACATGTACCTGTTCTCGCCGTACGACGTCGAGCGGGTCTACGGCTTGCCGTTCGCCGACATCTCGGTGACCGAGAAGTACTACGAGATGGTCGACGACGCGCGCATCCGCAAGACCAAGATCAAGGCACGTGAGTTTTTCCAGACGCTGGCCGAGCTACAGTTCGAGTCCGGCTACCCGTACATCATGTACGAGGACACGGTGAATCGGGCCAACCCGATCGAGGGCAAGATCACGCACTCGAATCTGTGCTCGGAGATCCTGCAGGTCTCCACGCCGTCGCTGTTCAACGACGACCTGTCGTATGCCAAAGTGGGCAAAGACATTTCGTGCAACCTCGGTTCGCTGAACATCGCCAAGACGATGGACTCGCCGGACTTCGCTCAGACGATCGAGGTGGCGATCCGGGCGCTGACCGCGGTGAGCGACCAGACGCACATCACCTCAGTGCCCTCAATCGAGCAGGGCAACAACGATTCTCACGCGATCGGGCTAGGGCAGATGAACCTGCACGGCTACCTTGCTCGCGAGCGCATCATGTACGGCTCCGAAGAGGGTATCGACTTCACCAACATCTACTTCTACACCGTGCTCTACCACGCGCTGCGTGCGTCGAATCGCATTGCGATCGAACGCGATACGCACTTCAAGGGTTTCGAGCGCTCCAAGTACGCCTCGGGCGAGTTCTTCGACAAGTACACCGAGCAGGTGTGGGAGCCGGCCACCGATCGCGTGCGGGAGATCTTCGCCGAGGCGGGGATCCGCATTCCGACGCAAGAGGATTGGCAGCGGCTCAAGGAATCCGTGCAACAGCACGGCATTTACAACCAGAACCTGCAGGCCGTGCCGCCGACGGGGTCGATCTCCTACATCAACCACTCGACCAGCTCGATCCACCCGGTGGCGTCCAAGATCGAGATCCGAAAGGAAGGCAAGATCGGGCGGGTCTATTACCCGGCGCCTTATCTGACCAACGACAACCTGGAGTACTACCAGGACGCCTACGAGATCGGCTACGAGAAGATCATCGACACCTATGCCGCGGCCACGCAGCATGTCGACCAGGGTCTGAGCCTGACGTTGTTCTTCAAGGACACCGCCAACACCCGCGACGTCAACAAGGCGCAGATCTACGCCTGGCGCAAGGGAATCAAGACGCTGTACTACATCCGGCTGCGGCAGATGGCCTTGGAGGGAACCGAGGTCGAGGGCTGCGTGTCCTGCATGCTGTAACAGGCGCGGCATTCAGGGTAAGGCAGTAGCACCTGGTCCCTTAATGAGAGCCGCGGCCCGTTCGGCAATCGCATAGACGGTTGCCAGCGTGTTGCTCGCGGGTAGCGAGGGCATGACAGACGCGTCCACCACCCTGAGTCCAGTGATGTCGTGGACCCGAAGCTCGTCATCGACCACTGAATGCTGAGTGTGCCCCAGGGCGCATGTCCCTGCCGGGTGGAAGTAGGGGCCTACCGTCTGTTTGATGAACTCGCGCAATGCTTTTCTGCTGCTGACTCCCGGTCCCGGCGCCAGCTCCGCGCCGCGCCAGGCGTCCAGTGCGGGTCCGGTACCGATCTCTCGGGCCATCAAGAGACCCTCCACCAAAGTCTCCACGTCGCGCGCATCCCCGAGGTAGTTCGGGTCGACGATGGGGGCCGTGTCAGCGGCTGGTCCCGCCAAACGCACGCTGCCGCGGCTGAACGGCTGCATCGCGGATACGCCGATCACGTAGATATTCGGTATGTCGAGACCGGCCAAGACGCCGGTGTCCACGAACAGAATCTGTAAGTCAGGCGCCGCGGCGGCGAATGGGGAGCGGATTATGCCCATTATTTCGCCGTGGTTGTGCCGTGGCGTCGGAATCGGCTGAGTCGCTTGAAATATGACCCCGGTGAACGGGTGGTCTTGCAAATTCGACCCTACACCAGGCAGGTCAAGCTCAACGTCGATGCCGAGGTCGCGGAGATGGTTCTGCGAGTCCGACACCCGAAATCATCAGCAGTCGCGGCGAGCCAATTGCACCGGCGCACAGCACGACTTCGGCTGCCACGGCCACAGTCGGAACCTGGCCCGCGACGCGGTACTCCACTCCGCTACAGCGCCCGTCGGCGATTCGTAGCCGATGAACGACGGCATCCGCGACCAGGGTCAGATTTTCGCGGGGAAACACTGGCCACAGATAGGCATCCGCCGCGCTTTGCCGGCGCCCGTTGGAAATCGTCACATCCGGCGCTGCAAAACCCAACTCAAATCCGCTGCTCAGATCCTGCGCAGGCGGATGGCCACACTGCAACGCGGCGCGCAGCCCGGCAGCAAGTACCTCGTTCGGCGACTCCACGGGGGCAACGTGCAGGAGGCCTTTCGCGCCGCGCAACGCAGGATCACCGCCGCGTGCGCACTCGCTGGCCTTGAAGTAAGGCAAGAGGTCGTCGAACCGCCAGCCGGGTGGCCAATCGGCATAACTATCGCGGTGTCCGCGGACGAACATCATGCCGTTGATTGCCGAGGACCCGCCGATTCCGCGCCCGATGGGTAAATGCACCGCCCGGCCGGTTGCCGCCTGCACCGTGGTGAGACCGCCGCCGTCGGCCGAACTCTTGATCAATGTCGGCCACTGCGGCGGTTGCGCGCTGGACGGCGGAAGGGTGGCACTTCCCGCCTCGAGAAGCAAGATCCGGACGTCGCTGTCATCGCTCAGCCGGCGCGCCAACACGCACCCGGCGGTACCCGCGCCAATGACGATGAAGTCGTATGACTCGGTTCCTGGCAAGATGAATCTTCTCCTCAGGCGCTGGGGTCCAACTCATTCGATCGGACATCGGCTTTCGGGTCACTTATGATTCGTCGCCGACGCCGTGCACCATAAGACGGCGAGTGGCGGGCATCAAGTCCAGCACGCCACGGCCGGCATCTCACCGCGCTTTCTGGCCATGGCCCGCGCAATGCGGCTAGACCGGCGGCGACTGTAGCCCTAACTTTGCTGCAGAGAGCGCCCGGACGATCGAGACTCGTTCGGGCTCCGGATGATTCAAGGGGGCGACCATGCCGCGCACACGTGACGATAGTTGG
The DNA here is from genome assembly GCF_010731715.1 of Mycobacterium stomatepiae. Lineage (NCBI taxonomy): Bacteria > Bacillati > Actinomycetota > Actinomycetes > Mycobacteriales > Mycobacteriaceae > Mycobacterium > Mycobacterium stomatepiae. The sequence goes on along the minus strand of NZ_AP022587.1, from coordinate 1,997,628 downwards.
GACCTCAAGACCGGCGTCGGCGCGACGGCCACGATGGTGGCCGCCGCGCGAGCCGTCGCCAGCAGGCAACCCGATCCGTTGATCTGCGATCCGTTCGCCGGGGTGTTGGTTCAAGCGGTCGGACTGAAGTTGTTCACCCAGTTGGTGTACGGCGCAATCGAATTCGCTGACCTCGGCGTCGACTGGATGCCCGCGTACTTCGGCATGCGCAGTAGCAGCCTGGACGACTTCGTCCGCGATGCCTGCCGGTCCGGCATTCGGCAGGCGGTGATCCTGGCTTCCGGATTGGATTGCCGCGCCTACCGTTTGACCTGGCCGCCGGGGATGTCCATCTACGAGGTCGACCAGCCGCGGGTCATCGAGTGGAAACGCGACGTCCTGACCGGCTTGGGTTGGCCACCTCAACAGGGGCATCACTTCGTGGGCATCGATCTGCGCCACGACTGGGCGGAGGCGTTGCGGCAAGCCGGTTTCGACGACGCTGCCCCGACCGTGTGGGTGGTCGAAGGGCTCCTCATCGGGTATCTGCCGCCCGAGGTACACGACGAAATACTCGACGCGATCACCGCATTGAGTCCTTCGGGCAGCCAACTCGCGGGCGATTACGTCGCCAGCGGCCGACCCGACGCGCTCGGAGAAAATCTGAGAAAAATTCACGCGAGGTGTAACGAGCTGGACCCCGAAATCGAGTTGCACGGCCTGACTTTCGCCGGGCAGCACGCGGACCCCGTGGCCTATCTGACCGAGCGTGGCTGGACCACGCGCAGCGCGGACCTCGCCGAGGTGTTCCGCACAGCCGGACAAACCGCTCCCACCACCGACGGCTTCGTCGAACTCGCAAGTTTCACGCGGATGCTCAGCGGGTTGCGCACCTAACCATCGTCCCTACACCAATCACGCGCGCGGCGTCGGGCCCGCGTTTTGTAACTGGTTCTAGGAAGGCGATTTTGTTGACTGTTTCGATACGACGGCAACTGGTTAGCAGGCTCTGGCTGCCCACGCTGGTGGTCGTCGTTGCCGTCTTGGCGGGATGCGTCATCGACTCAGCTCATGGGATCTTCGGCTCCCAGGACCGAACTCGAAGCCCCGGCGACAAATTCTCGATAGCTCAGTTCAATCCCAAACGCATCGAATACGACATCTTCGGCGATCTGGCCGGGTGGGGGAGGGTCAGCTACTGGGACGTGAACGCGCGCCCGGTGGAGGTCGACCTCGCGGCGTTGCCCTGGACCCATACCGAAGTGACTGTATTGACGACGGCGACCGCCGACATCACCGCGCAGGTGGCGGGCGGAGACATCGGCTGCCGCATCACCGTGGACGGGCAGGTGCGCGCCGAACACACCGCAACGGGTGAGCACGCCGGCGTCTGGTGCCAGGTGCTGTCCGCATGAACCACGACAGCGCCACCGTCGATGTGCGCAAACCCTTCGTCGCGCGGACCATCCGCAAGTTCGCCGGGCCCGTGATGCTCGGGTGGATCGCGCTCATGGTTGGGCTCAACGTCATCGTTCCGCAGCTAGAACCGGTTACCGAGGCGAACCGGGGCCCGCTGGTCCCTGTCGACGCGCCATCGTCCCAAGCGCTCATTCATATCGGGGAAGTGTTCAAGGAATCCGACAGCAACAGCCTGTTGATGGTCGTCTTGGAGGGCGACCACAAACTGAACGAGGCCGACCACGCGTTCTACGACGATTTGGTCGCAAAGCTGAAGCACGACCAGCACGTTCAATATGTCATGAACCTGTGGGGCCAAGGCACCACTGCTGCCGGGGTGCAGAGCAATGACGGCCTGGCGTCCTACACGCTGGTGCGGGTGGCCGGCGACCTGGGTTCGTCACTGTCCGACCAGTCGATCAAGGCAGTGCGGGACTTGGTCTCGCAGATCAAAACCCCGCCGGGGCTAAAGGTATACGTCTCGGGTGCGGCGCCCTTGTCGGCGGACATGCTCGAGATCGGCAACAAGAGCCTGATCACGATCATGTTCGTGACGATCGAACTCATCGTCGCCATGCTGCTGGCCGTTTATCGCTCCATCTCGACTGCGCTTCTCATCCTGGTGATGGTGATGATGGAACTGGTTTGCGGGCGCGGCTTCGTCTCGTTCCTCGCTTACCACAAGTTCATTCAGATCTCCGAATTCGCGCCGAACATTCTTGTTTCTCTTATCCTTGGTGCGGGTACCGACTACGCGATCTTCTTGATCGGCCGCTACCACGAAGCACGCCAAGCCGGCGAAGATCGGGAAGCTGCTTACTATTCCGCAGTCAACGGCGCATCCCACGTCATTCTGGGATCTGGTCTCGCGGTGGCCGGCGCAACCTTCTGCCTCACATTCACCCGGCTGAATTATTTCAATACATGCGGGATCCCCTGCGCTGTGGCCATGCTTACCGCGGTCGCCGCTGCCCTGACCTTCGGTCCGGCCCTGCTGACGCTGGGCAGCCGGTTCGGCATATTCGAGCCGAAACGCCGTGGTGGAGCTGGAATTTGGCGCAAGGTGGGCACGCTCACGGTCCGGTGGCCTGGCCGGGTCCTGCTGGCAAGTTGTGTCGTGGTGCTAGTGGGATCGCTCACGCTCCCCACCTACCACCCCAATTACGATGACCGGCTCTACGTTGCCGATGATGTCCCGTCGAAACAGGGATATGCCGCGAGCGACAGGCACTTCCCGGTCAGCAAGCTGAACAGTGACATGCTGGCGGTCGAATCCGATCACGACATGCGCAATAGCACAGACATGCTTGCGCTGGACCGTTTGGCGCGCAACATTTTTCACTCTTCCGGCGTGGGAATGATCCAGAGCACAACCAGGCCTCTGGGTACGCCGCTGGAGCATTCGTCGTTCACCTACACGATCGGCACGATGGGGACGAAGATCAAAGAACTGTTGCCATTCCTCACCGACCTGAACAACCGGCTCACGGACACGGCGAGCATCACCGACCGCATGGCGGGCCTCTTACGTCGCCAGCAGGGGTTGACGTCACAACAGGCGGGTGCGGCCCATATTGCCGCCGACGCCGCCCGAGGTATGAAAGAGGTCACCGACTCGATGCGGGACAACGTGGCAGACTTCGACGACTTCTGACGCCCGATTCGTAGCTACTTCTATTGGGAGAAACACTGTTTCGATATCCCGCTGTGCTGGTCGCTGCGATCGCTGTTCGACGCCACCGACAAGATCGACCAGCTGGATGAGCAGTTGGACAAGAACCTGAAAGCCGCGTTGATTCAGGATGCCCTGACGCCGCAACTCGTCGAACTCATCGGTCAGAGCGCTCATCAACTCGATAACTTGCACCAGATCCTTCTGACCGACCACAGCACGATACAAACTCAGTTGACACAGCTGGATGAGCTGAGCCGCCAGATGATGGACCTGGGCTACGCCTTCGACAGTTCGAAGAACGACGAATTCTTCTATCTGCCGCCAGATGCGTTCAGCAATCCGTCTTTTCAGATCGATCTCAGATACTTCATGTCCCCGGACGGTAAATCCGCGCGATACATGGTCTTCCACGACGGAGAGGCGCTCACCCCCGAAGGGATCAAGCAAGACCAGACCTATCTGCCCGCCGCCAAAGAAGCGCTGAAGGGCACGACGCTCGCTGGAGCGCGGGTCTATCTGGGCGGCGCCGCGGCTACTTACTGGGACATCCAGGATGCCGCGAGAACAGACCTGATCATCGCGGCCACAGCAGCTTTCGCGTTGATCTTCCTGGTGATGCTGCTGATCACCAGGAGCATCGTCGCAGCATTGGTCATCATCGGGACGGTGGCGTTCTCCTATTCCGGGGCGTTCGGTCTGGCGGTCCTGTTCTGGCAGCACTTGGTCGGCGTCCCCCTGAGCTGGCTGAACCTGCCCCTCACCTTCATCATCTTGGTGGCGGTCGGTTCGGACTACAACTTGTTGCTGATCGCCCGCTACCTCGAAGAGAGCAAGGCGGGGCTGAACACCGGTCTGCTCAGAGCGGTTGCCAATTCCGGCAAAGTCGTCACCACCGCTGGGTTGGTATTCGCCGTCACCATGATGGCGATGCTTTCCAGCGACTTGCTCAACATCGGCCAGATGGGAACCACCATCGGCTTCGGACTTCTGCTCGACACGCTGATCGTGCGTTCGTTCATCACACCCGCCCTAGCCCGTCTGCTCGGACCATTCTTCTGGTGGCCCAGGCTGATCCGCTCCCGGCCGCCGCGGACGACTACCAGGCGACCGGTTGCCCTGGTCGGCGCGAGTGTCGATCGGTGAAGCCCATACGGGGCACTACGCAAGAAGATTGTACGCCGTGAATTTCGATGATTCGCAATTGGCGCCCGTGCGGCCCGAGGATGCCGCAGCCCTGGCCGAGACGGTCGGTGGTTCGGTTCTGCTGACGGGCGACCCGGGATATGACGAGGAACGCGCGGTCTTTAACCTCAATCACGAGCTCATGCCCGCGGTGATTGTGGTGGCGCAGAGCGCAATCGACGTCAAGGCGGCAGTTGTCTTCGCGGCGGCACAGCACCGACCGGTTCTGGTGAAGACGACCGGCCACCAGATCGTGGGCACGGCACAGGGTGCCGTGCTGATCACTACCCACCGGATGAATAACGTCGACATCGATGCGGTCGGCCGCACTGCCAGAGTCGGCGCGGGAGCAGTATGGGCCGAGGTTGTCCAGAAAGCAGCCGAGGCGGGGCTGGCACCGCTGAGCGGGTCGAACCCCACGGTGGGAGTCACCGGTTACACCCTGGGTGGCGGTCTCAGCCCGACCCTGGGGCGCTCCCACGGTTACGCCGCCGACCACGTCCGCTGGTTCGACGTGGTGACGGCGGACGGCGAATTGCGGCATGTCGACGCAGAATCCGAGCCCGAACTGTTCTGGGCGTTACGCGGCGGCAAGGGCAACTTCGGTGTGGTCACGACGCTTGAATTCGACTTGTTCCCGGTTGCTCGCCTCTACGGCGGCGGCATCTACTTTCCCGGCGAGCGGATGAGCGACGTGCTGCGGGCCTGGACTGCCTGGCACCCGAACACGCCGGAAACCATGGTCTCTTCATTCGCGGCACTGCGGCTGCCGCCGCTGCCCCAAGTACCCGAACCGCTTCGCGGCGTGTTCACGGTGGCTCTGCGGATCGCCTACAACGGCACAACTGACGACGGCGAACGGATGATCGCACCGCTACGGGCTGTGGCATCGACAACCTTGGACACCGTTGCGGACATGCCGTATACCGCAGTCGCATCGATCCACGACGAGCCGACCGAACCGTTGCCCTACTACGAACGCAGCATCATGCTGCGGGAGTTCCCCGTGGAGGCGCAGAACAAGCTGGTCGAACTCGTCGGTCCGGACTCCGACACCACCATGTGGATCGCCGAACTGCGTGCCCTTGGCGGAGCCTGGGATCGGGAGCCGGCGGTGCCCAACGCCGTGGCGACCCGAGGCCTGCCGTATGTCCTGTTGGGCGTCGACGTCGGTCCGCTGTCAGAGGAACAGCGGCTCAAGGAGTCGATCGCTGCCTTGCTCGACGGCATGGCGCCATGGCGGGGCGACCGACTGCTGGTGAACAATCTTGCCCCCGAAGAAGCAACGGACGCCCTAGCGATCTATGGCCCCGAATGCTACGAGCGCCTGGCGCGTGTCAAAAAGGCGTACGACCCGACCAACATGTTCCGCCTTAACCACAACGTGTTGCCCGCCGGCTGAGCACCGACGGTCGTCTGGATGCGACGCGCGGCGTGCTCGCTGCGGCCGCCTGTGCCCGGTCGTCGCAGCGATATGTTCATGGGCAGGCCCCGTCACAATCGCCGGTGCTGACTAGCGAACATCGCAGTCGAAATCCAGTATCGCCCTAATGAACTGTTGCGGGTCGTAGTCGACCGCCTGGTGTCCCTGGCCGCGCAAAGCGACGATCGTAGCGCCGGTGATTCGCGCAGCGACGGCCTGGGTGGCCGCCCGGAAATACGCGGGGCTCTCGGTGCCGAGCAACAGACGGACCGGGACGGTGATCTTGGCGAGCCGCTCTGTCGCGCGGTAGGCGTTGGTTTCCGCGAGCTCGCGGCCGGCGGTGTGTCCGATCGAGTCGGCGAGATAAGAGAACTCGCGATCCGCAAGGTCTTTGATGGCCGACCGGGGGAGGTGCAGGGTTTCGCGATAGAACGCTTCAAGGATTTCGCGCGGGTCGGCCATCCTGGTGATGCGTGCCAGACCCTCTGGTGAGCCGACGTCAAGACCTGTCGACGGTATCGGTGGCTCGTAGAGCATGGCCCGACGGAAAGCCGGTGTGATCAGGGCAGCTTCCAGGACCGCCAATGCCCCGTAGGAATGCCCGAGCACATAGACATTTCCGCCAAGGGCTTCGGCGATGGTCGCGACATCCTCGGCTTCCCGGCCGAGGCTGTAGGGCTCGATTTCGGCAGTGCTGAGTCCACGGCCGCGGCGGTCCATCGCGTGGACGGTGTAGCGCTGTGCCAGCGCCGGCATCACCGGGGACCAGCGAGCGCGCGTGCCGGTGCTGCCGTGCACAAGCAACAAGGGCGGCCCGGCACCGACCGATTCATAGCCGATCCTGGTTCCGTCGGGGGAAATGATGGTTGTCATGGCAGTTGCAACGTCGCCGCAGACTCGTTCGGACTTGTCAGGCACGCCATGCCGTCCACAGAAACTGCCATGGCCCAAATCGTTTGGCGGCAAACCTGTCTACCGCTCACAATGTGTCATCTTTTCCATAGAAACGGACGCCTTTGCGTACCGCCGACATGCGCGGCGCGAGATCGTCGTTGTCTTTTTCGACCGCCGCGACTGGATGGAAGGTGTCGAATGAGACTTGAACACGACGGACCGCTCCAGCTACTCACCGCGCCCGGGCCGACCGGAGGAGGGAACTGCGCGTGAGCTGGCAGCGCATGCCGGGCACGGCTGCCGAATATGGGGAGGCCTCAAGGCGGATGGAGATGGCCGTAGTCGCAAATATCAGTTTCACCACAGCGCTGATGGCCGATGTCGCGAGCGCCGCGGGCACATCATGATCGACGGTCTGCGTATCCGGATGGATACCTCAGATCCGGAGGACGCGCGAGCGCAAATCGCGTCCGTGTACTGCCCTCACCGCCTCACAGTTCGTGGCGACTTGTCGGCGTTCCGTGCGCGGCATGCCGAGGGAGGCACCAGCGGGTTGGGTATCTACTCACTGTCGTATGGGGCGGCTACCACATTGATGGATTCGTTGGCGTTCGACGACTTCGTCCTGGTGTCCCAGCAGATCAGCGGACGGCTCGGGGTTCGGGCCGAAAGTGGAGACCGCCTGCTGTCGCCGGGCGAACGCGTGGTGCTCGACGCGCACACCGCCTATCACTTGCGCTGGGAAGAAAATTGCAGGATTTTCCATGTGCGAATTCCCCGTGCCGAATTCGAGACGGCCGTCGCCGAGTTCACCGGTGTGACTCAGCCGGGCGCGGTCCGCGTTCCGTTGAGCCGGCACCCATCCGAAGCGGGAACGGTGGCCGTCGCAAAGGTGATGCAATTCCTGCTCCGCAATGCCGGACCGAACGGGCTCCTGGCGTCCGAGTCACTACTGTCCGACCAGATGCGGCGGATGTTCATCGCGAGCGTCGTCGAGGCTTATTCAGGGGCTTTTCCCGCGGCCGATGCAAGCCCGACTGGCGCCGTCAGATCGCCGGCCGTCCGTCGAGCGATTGCCTACCTCGAGGACTGCGCGGCCGAGGACATCCGCATCAGAGACGTCGCCGCGGCGGCCCGGGTGAGCACTCGCACCCTGCAGCAAGCGTTCCGTCAACACCTGGACACGACCCCGATGGCATACCTGAAGTCGATTCGCCTCGCTCGCGCACACACCGACCTGAGGCGGGCTTCTGTCGGTGAAGGCGTGACCGTCGCCGCCGTCGCCTACCGGTGGGGCTTTGCCAATCTCGGCCGTTTCGCCGCCGACTACCGACGGGAATTTGGTCGCTCTCCCAGCGAGGTGCTGCGCGCGGCGTGCTGATATGCGCAGGTCACACATGGCAGCGCGGTATGGTGCTGGAGTGGTGAGAATGCCCCGACCCGCCAGACCCCACCCCAGCGTGAAGCCGGGGGCCAAGGTCGACGCGCGTAGCGAGCGTTGGCGTGAGCATCGCAAGAAGGTGCGCGGCGAAATCGTCGAGGCGGCGTTCCGCGCGATCGACCGTCTGGGCCCCGAGCTGAGTGTGCGGGAGATCGCCGAAGAGGCCGGCACCGCCAAGCCGAAGATCTACCGCCACTTCCACGACAAATCGGACCTGTTCCAGGCGATCGGCGAGCGGCTGCGTGACATGCTGTGGGCCGGGATCTTCCCGTCGATCGACTTGGCCAACGACTCTGCGCGCGAGATCGTCCGGCGCAGTGTCGAGGAGTACGTCACGCTGGTCGACAAGCATCCCAACGTGCTGCGCGTGTTCATTTCGGCGCGCTCCGGGGCGACCACCGAGTCGACGGTGCAGACGCTGAACGAGGGCCGTCAGATCACGTTGACCATGGCCGACATGTTCGACAACGAGCTCAAGGATTTCAAGCTCGACCATGCCGCCTTCGAACTGGCCGCACACGCCGCGTTCGGCTCCGCCGCGTCGTCCACCGAGTGGTGGCTGGGCGAACCCGACAGCCCGCGGCGCATGCCGCGTGAGCAGTTCGTCGCCCATCTGACCACGATCATGATGGGCGTCATCGTCGGCACCGCCGAGGCGCTGGGCATCGCAGTCGACCCCGATCAGCCGGTCCACAGCGCCGTGCGAAGCAATCCCGCGGCCAGCTGAGGACCAAAGGCCCGTTGACATCGCCGGGCCCTTCGTCAAGACTCTGCCTTATCCGATACCTTGGGTACCGGGTATTTGCTGGGTACTTCTCGGGTAGCGGGCCCAGCCGTCATAGAAGGACCGATTTACTGTGACCGATGCATTGACACACGCCGAAGCAAGTCCAGTGTCGGGGCGCGAGGCCCCGACGCCGGTGCATACCCGCGCGCTGATCATCGGGACCGGGTTCTCCGGTCTGGGTATGGGCATCAAGCTGCAGCAGCAGGGTGTTGACTTCGTGATTCTGGAGAAAGCCGACGACGTCGGCGGCACCTGGCGCGACAACAGCTACCCAGGCTGCGCCTGCGACATCCCGTCGCACCTGTACTCGTTCTCGTTCGAACCCAAGCCGGACTGGAAGAATCCGTTCTCCTATCAGCCCGAGATCTGGGACTACCTCAAGGCAGTCACCGAGAAATACGGGCTGCGCCGCTACATCGAGTTCAATTCGCTCGTCGACCGCGGCCACTGGGACGACGACGAGCACCGCTGGCATGTGTTCACCACCGATGGGCGCGAATACATCGCTCAATTCCTGATCTCGGGTGCCGGCGCGCTGCACATCCCGTCGATCCCCGAGATCGAGGGCCGCGACGAGTTCCGTGGTCCCGCTTTTCATTCCGCGCAGTGGGATCACAGTGTCGACCTCAACGGTAAACGGGTCGCGATGATCGGAACCGGCGCCAGCGCGATCCAGATCGTGCCCGAGATCGTCGGGCAGGTCGGCGAACTACAGCTCTATCAGCGCACCCCGCCGTGGGTGGTCCCGAGGTCGAACCCGGACCTGCCGGTTGCGCTGCGCCGGGCCATGGAGAATGTTCCCGGGCTGCGGGCGTTGGTGCGGCTGGCCATCTATTGGGGTCAGGAGGCGCTGGCATTCGGTATGACCAAGCGGCCGAACGCGCTCAAATTCATTGAGGCGTACTGCAAATACAACATCCGCCGCTCGGTCAAGGACCGCGAGCTGCGCCGCAAGCTGATCCCGAACTACCGCATCGGCTGCAAGCGAATCCTGAACTCGTCGACGTACTACCGTGCGGTCGCCGATCCGAAGACCAAGCTGATCACCGATGGCATCACCCGGATCACGCCCGACGGGATCGTGACCGCCGACGGCGCCGAGCACAAGGTCGATGTGATCGTGTACGGCACCGGCTTTCACGTCACCGACTCCTATACCTACGTCCAGATCAAGGGACGCCACGGCGAGGACCTGGTCGACCGATGGAACCGCGAGGGCATCGGCGCGCACCGGGGGATCACCGTCTCCGACATGCCCAACCTGTTCTTCCTGCTGGGGCCCAACACCGGGCTGGGGCACAACTCGGTGGTGTTCATGATCGAGTCCCAGATCCGCTATGTCGCCGATGCGATCAAGAAGTGCGACAAATTCGGCGCACAGGCGCTGGCGCCGACCCGTGCGGCGCAGGACAAGTTCAACGACGAGCTGCAGCAACAGCTGAAGGGCTCGGTGTGGAACAGCGGCGGTTGCAGCAGCTGGTACCTCGACGAGCACGGCAAGAACACCGTGTTGTGGGGCGGATACACCTGGCAGTACTGGCGGGCGACCCGCTCGGTCAAGCCCGACGAATATCAGTTCTTCGGAGTTGGTAGCGGCTCACGTGCCAAGCGCGCGGCGGCTATTCAGAATTGAATCCCTATTCACCAATTCGACTTCGTCTGGGACACTGAGAGGCTTATGAGCGCTTATAAAACCGTTGTGGTTGGCACAGATGGTTCGGACTCTTCGTTGCGTGCGGTGGACCGCGCGGGCGCGATCGCTGCCGATCACGGCGCGAAGTTGATCGTTGCGACGGCGCATCTCCCTGTCCCCGAGGAGAAGGGCCGCTACGCCATCCCGCCGGGGAGCGACCACGGTCAGGACTACCGGACGGTGGGCGAGGCCCCCTTCTACGCAATCCTGCGGGAAGCCGCGATCCGGGCTCGCAAAGCCGGGGCTCAGAACGTCGAGGAGAAGTCGATCGTCGGTGCCCCGATCACCGCGCTGGTGAACCTGGCCGAAGAGGCCAAGGCCGACCTTCTGGTCGTCGGCAACGTCGGACTGGCCAGCGTCGCAGGGCGGCTGCTGGGATCGGTGCCATCCGAAGTCTCTCGCAAGTCCAAGACCGACGTCCTGATCGTGCACACCTCCGACTGAAGCATCGTTGAAGCTCGTCTAGACATCGACCGAAGCCGTTGCGGCACTGGGCTGTTCGCTTGAGTCCTTGGCAAAGGACCGCAGGTTCATGCGCACGATCCGGTCCAGCACCCGGTCGGAGACGACGCGACTGATCCGCACCAGGATCGCGGCGTCACGCCCGATCGTGTAGCGAGTCCGCGGGCGAGATGCGGTGGCCGCCTTGGCGATGACGTTCGCCGCGTGCTCGGCCGACACTCCGACCTCGGTAAACGAATGGGCTTGCGCCGTAACGGCCGCCGTGAGGTCGCCGTAGCGTGCGAGTTGGGCAGCGGTCATATTCGCCTTGAGTCCCTCGGCGGTGGCGATTCCCCGTTCGACCATCTCGGTTTTGACCGCACCGGGTTCGACGACGACGACCTTGATGCCGAGCTTGGCGACTTCGCGGCGCAGGGCATCGCTGACCGCCTCGAGTGCGAACTTCGAACCGGCGTAGGCGCCGTACGTCGGCAACACCACCTTGCCGCCGACGGAGCTGATGTTCACGACGGTGCCTGAACTCAGCAGCAGGGCCGGCAAGAGCGCCTGGGTCATCGCGATGTGGCCGAACAGATTCACCTCGAACTGCTTGCGCCACTGGGCGATCGGCAAGGTTTCCACCGGGGCGTTGATCGCGATCCCGGCGTTGTTGATCAGTGCCCGCAGGGGACGACGCAGCGGGTCGCGAGCGATGCGGTCGGCGACCGCGGCCACATCCGATTCCATCGTGATGTCGAGGATGAGCGGCTCAAGTCCCTCAAGCCCCTCGGCCACTAGCGCGTCGGCGTCGGCGTCGCGGCGTACGCCGGCGAGCACGTGAAAACCTCTGCGCGCCAGCTCTTTAGCCGTTGCTTTGCCCATTCCGGTGGACGCGCCGGTCACGACGATCAGTTCCTGACGGTCGGTGCGATGCGAGGAATTCATGACGATCTCCATCCGGCGAGGGAAACTTCAGTTGACGTTGTCAACTGAAGTTAGGCGTTCGAGTTGACATTGTCAACTGGGTCGCTGGCTTATGCTCGGCGGGTGACGACACGAGCCGAGAGTGCCGCGGCGACACGCCGCTCGTTGCTCGAGGCCGCGGGGGTCTTGCTCGACCTCGGCGGAGTCGAAGCCGTCACGCTGCGCGAGGTGGGCGCTCGGGCCGGCGTCTCGCGCTCCGCGGCGTATCGCCACTTCGCCGACAAAGAATCGTTGCTCGCGGTGCTGGCCACCAACGCGTTGAGCGAATTGGGCGACCTGCTAGAGGCTTTGGCCAATAGCGACGACTCACCCGAGGAGTCATTGCGCTCGGGTCTGCTGTCGCTGATCACCCTCGGGCGCACCCGTCCGCACCTGTACCGGCTGATGTTCACCCCGCCGGCCGGGGACCCGACCGAGGCGATGCAGGTGGCCGAACGCGCGCAGGATCTGTTTCTCGACGTCGTGGGTCGCATTACCGGGCCGGCGCAGGCGCGACGCTACGGAGCGCTGCTGTTGACCAGCGCCCACGGCATCACGGGTTTGGACTTGAGCGGCCACATGGATTTGGACAAGTGGCATACCAACGCCGAAGAACTCGTCGACACGCTGATCTCGGTGTTGCCCAAAGCCAGGTAGCTCAGCGGCGCAGCAGTTTGACGAAGGCCTTCGCGGCCGCGTCCACGCCGGCGTCGTCGTCGGTGGCCACCAGATCCAGCAGCAGCCCCCGGGCGACAGCCAGCCCGAGCCGCGCCAGCGCGGGGTCCGCCGTCCCCTGCGCGGTGCCGTCCACCGCGCTCAGCCAGCCGTTGACCGCAGCGGGAATCATTCGGGCGAAAGGCTTTTCGCCCTGTGCGGCGCGGGCGTAGCACTCGAAGAAGAGGCGTTCCAGCCGGCGCAACTCGGGCCGGTGCAGATCGGCCCACATCGCCGCGAAGCCTTCGGCCGGATCCGTCGGCAACTCGGAGAGCAGCCCCATCTGGCGGTGCTCAACCTCCTCGACGACTGCTACCAGTAGATCCTCTCGAGAACCGAAGTGGTGCAGTAACATTCGATGACTGGTGCCGACCGCCTCGGCTACCTCGCGCAGCGAACGATCGCCGATACCGCCGTCGGCGAACTCGTCGATCAATGCGTCGAGCAGCTGCCGGCGGCGGGCAAGATCAGGGGTGCGGACCATTGGCTCGGCTGAGCTGCTCCGATCGGGCCTTGAGTCCTTGGGCTTCCAGTTCGAGAAATCGCTTGGTCTTCTTGACCATCAGCCGTCCGACCAGCGCGCCGAGCGGACCGCTTTGGTCGAGCTGCTGGCGCACCAGGGTGCGACCGCCGCTGGCGGTGACGTGGTGGCGCGCGGTCACCAGCACGCCGGGGGACCGTTGCACCCACGTCCAGGACCTGCCCGGGTCGATCTCGGTGACCCGCCAGACCAGCTTCTGCATGCCGGGTTGCTTGATCGCGAACCGGCGGCCGACCGCGAGGTCGGGTCCGTCGAGGCCGACCAGGGATGTCACCGAGGCGGTCCACTCCGGCCAGTGCTCGACATCGGTGAAGACATCCCATACCAACTGCGGCGCCGCATCGATCGCGATGCTGTCTTCGTTAAACATGTACCAGATGGTACATGTTTCGAAAGGCCTTGACTATGCCTGACCCACGCGCGCGTTGAGGCGTTTGAGCGCGGCCTCGGCGCCGTTCCATCCGGGGATGCCGGTCACCCCGGGGCCGGGGTGGGTGCATTGCCCGCAGAGGTAGAGCCCGTCGACCGGGGTGGCGAACTTGTCGGCTCCCTCGACGACGCGGCCGGTCCACAGCTGGTTGGGCTGCAGTAGGCCGTGTGCGTAGTCGCCGGCGTGCGCACTGAAGGTGCTGCCGAAGTAGCGGTTGGAGAACACGACGCGGTTGGTGACGGAGTCGGCGAAGCCCGGCGCGTACGTGTCAAAGATCTTCACGCAGGTGTCCGCGTATTGCTCTTTCCAGCTTCGGTTTTCGTCGGCGTCCAGCCCGGTAGGGAAGTAGGGTGTGAAAATCGTGGCGCTGTGCTTGCCTTCGGGCGCCAGCGACGAGTCGACCATGCTGGGGATGTACAGATAGGTCGGCGTGGCATCGGGCAGCTCTCCCTTGCGGTATTGCTCCCAGGCGTCGCTGATGTATTCCGGCGACGGCGCGTATGCGACGGTCGGGCACCATTGGCCATTGTCCTGCAGGTAGGGCTGCAGGCGTTCGATCCATTGCGGCGCTTGGTCAATCGTGAGATGAGCCTGGATGTATCCCAGGTTGAAGTTGATCTCCTTGATCTTGCGGATGTAGTCGGGCGGAAAGTTCTGCGCGCCGGCCAGATTCACGAACGTGGTGTAGGGGTCGAGCGACGACAGCACGACATCGGCGGAAATCGTTGTCCCGTCGCGTAGTTGGACACCGGTGGCACGCCCGCCCTCGACCAGGATCTCCTTGACGTGCTGCTTGAGCTGCACTTCGGCGCCTAGCGACTCGGCGCGCCGGCACAATGCGGTGCTCAGCGAGCCGATGCCGCCGCGCGGCATGATGTATTCGACGTTGCCGCCGCCGATCAGGTAGTGATACAGCGTCGACGCATTCGAGCCCGGCGTCCACGGACCGCCGTCGAACGCGTCGATGGACATCGCGGCCAGCGAGCCCTGAATGCAGCGGCCTTGGTCGGGCGTCAGGAAGCGGCGGACCGTGTCCATCGTGCTGCCGTACCACATCTGGGCGAAGTCGTGGCGGTCCTCGGGTGTGGGCTGGGAGGAGATCACCTCGATGATGTCGAGCGGCGGGCCGAACGCCGAGTCGACGAAATACGGTGCGAAGCGCCTGATGTGGGCGAACAGCCCGCCGAGCGCGGTGGCGACGTCGGCGCCGTGATCCTCGAGGAGATGGCGCCCCATCCGTTCGAGGTCGTTATACATCACGAACGGAGTGTCCTCGGGGTCGCCGAAGGTGCACGTCGACGTCCACTGGTCCATCAGCTCGAAGCCCCATTTGGTGAGTTCCAGGCGTTCGGTCATCTCCTGACGCCAGATCAGCACCGCCCAGGCGCCGACGCTGTGCTTGTAGCCGTCGAAGAGTTCGCGGGTCGCGGCCATGCCCCCGAGGAAGTGTGCCCGTTCCAGGACAAGCACTTTGGCGCCGCCTTTGGCCAGCACGTTCGCGGCTACCAACCCGTTGTGACCCGCTCCGATGACGATCGCGTCGTAGTCCGCCATGCTCACTCCTCTGTGAATCGACAGAGGCACAATGTCATATCTGACATATTTGCGTCAATGGCGACATTTAGTGGATGCTGGCAGCGTGGAATCTCGTAGTCAGCGCACCCGTCAGGCGCTCCTGCAGGCGGCAATGAAGCGCTTTGTCGCCGACGGCGTGCACCAAACCAGCGTTTCCGACATCGCCGCCGACGTCGGGGTGACCGAGCGGACGTTCTATCGGCACTTCCCGTCCAAGCACGCGGTGATCTTCGCCGACTACGACATCGGGTTCGAATGGTTCGCCCGCGCGCTGGCTCTGCGCCCACACGGGGAACCCATCACCGCGTCGGTGCGAAAAGCGGTGGACGCCTTCCCTTTTGACTTCGCGATGGTCCGCGAGGCCGCGACCATCCGGTCGCGCGACCTCGACCAGGAGATCATCACCACGCACATCCGGCGGATGCGCGATCAGGTCGCCGACGAGATCGCCCGCTTCATCCACGAACGGTCCCAGCCGACCGCCGACGGGGCGATGATCGCCGATATCGCCGCGCAGAGTTTGGCTACTGCGGTGTTTGCCTCGCTGGAAACCTGGATGAGCAAGGGCGGGGAGGACCCCGACTTAAACCAAGACGAGCTGAGCCGCCTGACCGACATCGCGCTGCGCGCGCTGGAAGACGGGCTCACGCACACTTTGCGCGAGGCCGGACTGGACTAGCCCCCGACTTTGCGCATTGGGATCAGTCCGAGCAGGCGCACAATTGATCTTGGAGGCGACATGAGTGCCCCGACTGGGCCCAACTCGCGACACGCAAAACACAAGTTCTTGTGTTGCCACGGGTTGTCCTACCCCAGGGGTAGTGTCTGGAGCCTGACTGTCCCTCAGCCAAAAACAGCGTGTGAAGTGGGGTTCTGGTGACCGAAAACATGAAGCTGATCGACCGCGCTTCGGCGATCAACTGGAACCGAGTGCAAGACGAGAAGGACGCCGAGGTCTGGGACCGGTTGACCGGAAACTTCTGGCTGCCCGAGAAGGTGCCGGTGTCCAATGACATCCCGTCGTGGGGGACGCTGACCGCCAACGAGAAACAGCTCACGATGCGTGTCTTCACCGGGTTGACGTTGCTGGACACCATCCAGGGCACCGTTGGCGCGGTCAGCCTGATTCCCGATTCGCTGACGCCGCACGAGCAGGCCGTCTACACCAACATCGCGTTCATGGAGTCGGTGCACGCCAAGAGCTACAGCTCGATCTTCTCCACACTGTGCTCGACGGCCGAGATCGACGACGCGTTCCGCTGGTCGGAGGAGAACCCGAACCTGCAGCGCAAGGCGGAGATCGTGATGGAGTACTACCGCGGCGACGAGCCGCTCAAGCGCAAGGTGGCCTCCACGCTGCTGGAAAGCTTCCTCTTCTACTCCGGCTTCTACCTGCCCATGTACTGGTCGAGCCGGGCCAAGCTGACCAACACCGCCGACATGATCCGGCTGATCATCCGCGACGAGGCCGTCCACGGCTACTACATCGGCTACAAGTTCCAGCGCGGTTTGGCGCTCGTCGACGACGACAAGCGCGCCGAACTCAAGGACTACACCTACGAACTGCTCTTCGAGCTCTACGACAACGAGGTGGAGTACACCCAGGACCTCTACGACGAAGTCGGGCTGACCGAGGACGTCAAGAAGTTCTTGCGCTACAACGCAAACAAGGCACTGATGAACCTGGGTTACGAGGCGCTGTTCCCGCGCGACGAGACCGACGTGAACCCGGCGATCCTGTCGGCGCTGTCGCCCAACGCCGACGAGAACCACGACTTCTTCTCGGGTTCCGGCTCGTCGTACGTGATCGGCAAGGCCGTCGTCACCGAAGACGAGGACTGGGACTTCTAAAGCCGGCCGCCACGTCGCGCCACTTAACGCATTGCGACGACTCGCCGGCAGGGCCGCAGCAGCTTAAGTTTCGCGGGCCGATGCAGGCGGCGACGTCTGCGCTACCGCCGCAATGTGCTGGCCCGGTTCGGGCAGGATGAACAGGGTGAGCAGTGATGAGCGCGTGGATGCAGCGGGCTTCCGTCGTGCCTTGGCGCTGATTCAGCACGGTGAGCGCGGCGACGAAGCCGGCATGCGCGTCATCATCGACGACGAGGTCCTCCCCGCTGACCGGCTGCCGCAGTTGATCCGCGCCACCGTGTCGATCTTTTGGCAGCTGGTGGCTCAGCTGTGCGAACCAAACGAAATCGCGGAGATCGGTCAAACGCTCACCTCGGCGTCCACCGCGGATGAGTTCGATCTCGACCACGACAACCGACTGGTGGCCCGGGTCGCGATGGCACAACATGCGGCAGACCTCGGCGCCGAGTACGAGGTATTCGGCGACGCGGCCACCGCGCCGGACGGTTTGGTCCGCCTCGCGCTCACCGCCGCCGGTGTCGTCTCGGCGATGCTGCCCCAATTGCGCACCGATATCGGCCGGCAATTGCTCAACAACTTGGCGATGCAAGCGCTGCGCGAGGAGAACAGCTGATAAGAGCGGCGGTCTCTTAGCTAATGCCGCAGACCCCGAGGCCGCTCATCGTAGTTCGCTGGAGCAGCAAAGAGACAGGATTTGCCCGGATGGCCCGGCGACGGTCGGCGCCGGATGTCTAGCAACAGATGTTGAGGTCGTGAACGGCATGTGAATTGTCGCCATGGTCGTACGCCACGGCGCCGTCCCTACCCCGAGACTGGTGGGGTGTCGGAACATCACTCTCACAAGCACGCGAAATTCCTCAAGTCAGTGATCCGCTGGCTGGACGTTGGCTACCCGCAAGGCGTCCCGGGGCCGGACCAGGTGGCGTTGTTCGCTCTGCTGCGGAGCACCCCGCTGACCCCAGAGCAGCTCGAAGAAGTTGCGCACAACATCGCCGCGAAGGAATCGCAGCCCGGAGCTGACGGCGTCGTTAGCAAGGACGAGATCGCCGAGTTCATCACCAAGACCACCAATCACGACCCGGGCATAGAGAACATTCAGCGGGTGGCCGCCACGCTGGCCGCCGCGGGCTGGCCGCTGGCCGGGATCAGTGTCGGTGCGGTTGCGCCCGGCGACGAGCACGCCGCGGCGGCCGAAGAGATCGCATGCCGCCGCGACGATGTCGCCGAGGGTGTCTCACAAGGTTGAGATGTCGATGACGAAGCGGTAGCGCACGTCGCTGGCGAGGACCCGCTCGTAGGCCTCGTTGACGTAGTCCGCTTCGATGACCTCGATTTCAGGGGTCACATCGTGCTCGGCGCAGAAGTCGAGCATCTCCTGAGTTTCCGCGATGCCGCCGATGTTCGACCCGGACAGGCTGCGGCGGGCCAGTGCCAGCGGGAATGCCCCGATCTCCATCGGGTGTTCGGGGATGCCCAATTCGACGAGCGTGCCGTCGACGTCGAGCAGGCCCACGTAGTCGTCGAGCTTCAGGTTCGCCGAGACCGTGTTCAGGATCAGGTCGAAGCTGCTGCGCAACTTGTTGAAGGTGTCGCGGTCGGAGGTCGCGTAGTAGTTGCTGGCGCCTAGGCGCAGCCCGTCTTCCATCTTCTTCAGCGACTGCGACAGCACGCTCACCTCGGCGCCCATCGCCGAGCCCAGCTTGACCCCCATGTGGCCGAGGCCGCCGAGGCCGATGATCGCCAGCCGGGTGCCCTGCCCGGCCTTCCAATGGCGCAGCGGGGAGAACAGCGTGATGCCCGCGCACAGCAGTGGCGCCGCCTTGTCCAGCGGCAGCGAGTCCGGGATGCGCAGGACGAAGTCCTCGTCGACGACGATGGCCTGGCTGTACCCGCCGTAGGTCGGGGTGCCGTCCTTGTCGGTGGAGTTGTAGGTGAAGGTCGCGCCCCGCTTGCAGTACTGCTCGAGCCCGGCCTTGCAGCTGCTGCACTCGCGGCAGGAATTCACCATGCAGCCGACGCCGACGTGGTCACCGACCTTGTGCTTGGTCACCTCAGTGCCGACGGCGGTCACCACGCCGGCGATCTCGTGGCCCACGACGACCGGGTAGTTCGGCACGCCCCATTCGGATTTGGCGGTGTGAATGTCGGAGTGGCAGATGCCAGCGAACTTGATGTCGATCGCTACGTCGTGCGGGCCAGGATCGCGGCGGGTGATGGTGGTCTTGGTCAGCGGATCCGTTGCCGAAGTAGCGGCATACGCGGAAACAATGCTCATGGCGATCCCTTTTCGATTCGGTTGCGTCCTAGAAAAGCTTAGCTAAGGTAAAGGTCTCGGGCCAATCGGGCCGGTCGCCACCAGCTTATGACGATGTATGCCTACCGAATCGGCGCTAATTGATCGCCGCGTTGACCAGGCGGAGGTCGTCCACGATGCCCCGGGCCGCGATCAGGCCCTCACCGGTCTGCCATACCTCGTCGTTGACGATGTACACGCGGTTGTCGCGATTGGCCGACAGCTTGCGCCACGGTGCGCTGTCCAAAATCGTCGCGGCCCGGTCGGCGGCGGCGCGGTTCGCACACGACATGTAGATGACGTCGGCCTCGGCCGCCGAGAAATCCACGCCCTTCGCCAGGTCGGCGTCGGTCGCGCCGATCTCGATGTAGGGCTTGTCGGTGAACCGCTGGGAAGCCGGTCGGTCCACCCCGACCGCGCTGAGCACACTGGCCGGGAAGTTGTTGGCGCCGTAGATCCGCAGCTTGTCGGTGGTCAGCTGGACGACCGACGCCTGGAAGTGGGCGGCGTCGTGGGAGGCGCCAATCTGGTTGGCCCGCTGGGTGAAAGCGCCGATCAACCCGTCGACGGCGGCGCCGCGACCGGTCGCCCCGCCGACGATGCGAAGGTTGTCCTCCCACGCCGCGCCGGGGGCCGCGGTGAACACCGTCGGGGCGATCGCCGCCAGCTTCGGATAGGTCCTCGGCGTCAGCGCGACCGAGCCCAGGATTAGGTCCGGGTGCAGCGCGGCGATCGCACGCACGTCGGGGTTGCTCCGGCTGCCGACACCGGGAAGGTTGTGGACGGCATCGCCCAGATAGGACGGCTGGCTCGACGAGTCGTCCGGCAGCGCGGCGGCGACCACGCGCGATTGCAGGCCGAGCGCGCACAGGGCGTCGAGCTGATCGCCGGAGAGCACGACGATGCGCTGCGCCTCGGCGGGCACCTGGACCGAGTCCGGAGTGACTCCCGCCGCGTTGTGGGCCTGCCGGGTCGCCGGTCCGGCATCGGCCGGGGCGGCGTCCCGCGCGCACGACTCGTCGGGCTTGCGGTCGTTGCCGAGCACCCCGGCGCCCGCGATCTGCGTGGTGGCGGTGACCATCGACCGGGACGTCGGTCCTTTGGCATCGGACCCGCAACCGCTGCATGCCAAAACCACGGCTGCCGCGATCGCGCCTGCCATGACCGGGGCCGTCGGGCGGTCCTTGACGGGTCCCTTGAAGGGCCTCGGGGTGGGTCGTCTACCGCCGGATTGCACGCGTTCGACGCTAACATCTGGCCAGCTGGGAACCGGTCTGCCGGCGCGGCCAGGAACCAATTACGACAGTTTGTAGGACCAGGCCTGCCGGCGGCGTGATCGGGGGCTAAGATTTGGGAGAACCCCTGTCTGGGATGGATGTTTGGAGGAGCTGTTGACAGCCGAAGCGCCCCCGTTGGGAGAACTCGAGGCCGTACGGCCGTACCCGGCCCGGACCGGTCCCAAAGGGAACCTGATCTACAAACTGATCACGACCACCGATCACAAGCTGATCGGCATCATGTACGTCGTCACCTGCTTCGCGTTCTTCTTGATCGGCGGTCTGCTGGCGCTGCTGATGCGCACGGAGCTGGCCGCGCCGGGTCTGCAATTCTTGTCGAATGAACAGTTCAACCAGCTGTTCACCATGCACGGCACGATCATGCTGCTGTTCTATGCGACCCCGATCGTGTTCGGCTTCGCCAACCTCGTGCTGCCGATACAGATCGGCGCGCCCGACGTGGCTTTCCCACGACTGAACGCCTTCTCGTATTGGCTGTTCCTGTTCGGCGCGACGATCGCGATGGCCGGTTTCATCACGCCGGGCGGTGCCGCCGACTTCGGCTGGACCGCCTACACCCCGCTGACCGACGCGATCCACTCGCCCGGCGCTGGCGGGGATCTGTGGATCATGGGCTTGGCCGTCGCGGGTCTGGGCACCATCCTGGGCGCGGTCAACATGATCACCACCGTGGTCTGCATGCGCGCCCCCGGCATGACGATGTTCCGGATGCCGATCTTCACCTGGAACATCCTGGTGACCTCGATCCTGATTCTGATCGCCTTCCCGCTGCTGACCGCGGCGCTGTTCGGCCTCGCCGCCGACCGTCACCTGGGCGCCCACATCTATGACTCGGCCAACGGCGGAGTTCTGTTGTGGCAGCACCTGTTCTGGTTCTTCGGTCACCCCGAGGTGTACATCATCGCGCTGCCGTTCTTCGGCATCGTCTCGGAAATCTTCCCGGTCTTCTCCCGCAAGCCGATCTTCGGTTACACCACGCTGGTCTACGCGACGCTGTCGATCGCCGCGCTGTCGGTCGCGGTGTGGGCACACCACATGTTCGCCACCGGAGCCGTTCTGCTGCCGTTCTTTTCGTTCATGACGTACCTGATCGCGGTGCCGACCGGGATCAAGTTCTTCAACTGGGTCGGCACGATGTGGAAGGGGCAGTTGACGTTTGAGACGCCGATGCTGTTCTCCATCGGCTTCATGGTCACCTTCCTGCTGGGTGGTCTGACCGGCGTGCTGCTGGCCAGCCCGCCGCTGGACTTCCACGTCACCGACAGCTACTTCGTCGTCGCGCACTTCCACTACGTGCTTTTCGGCACCATCGTGTTCGCCACCTACGCCGGAATCTACTTCTGGTTCCCGAAGATGACCGGGCGGCTGCTCGACGAACGACTGGGCAAGCTGCACTTCTGGTTGACGTTCATCGGTTTCCACACCACGTTCCTGGTGCAGCACTGGCTGGGCGACGAGGGCATGCCGCGCCGCTACGCCGACTATCTGGCCACCGACGGCTTCCAGGGCCTGAACATCGTTTCGACGGTGGGCGCATTCATCCTGGGCGCTTCGATGTTCCCGTTCGTATGGAACGTCTTCAAGAGCTGGCGCTACGGCGAAGTCGTCACGGTCGACGACCCGTGGGGTTACGGCAACTCGCTGGAGTGGGCAACCAGTTGCCCGCCGCCGCGGCACAACTTCACCGAGCTGCCCCGAATCCGTTCGGAGCGGCCGGCTTTCGAGCTGCATTACCCGCACATGGTCGAACGCATGCGCGCGGAGTCGCACGTCGGTCGGGCACATGGCAAAGAGGGCCACGACGTCACCCGGCTCGACGACGTAGACGTCCGCAGCTAATGGCCGTTCGCGGCGGCAATTGCGGGTGAACACACCACCCAAGGTGTCGGTGCTAATCACCGTCACCGGCGTGGATCAACCGGGTGTGACGTCGGCGCTTTTTGACGCGCTCTCCGGGCACGGAATCGAGCTGCTCAACGTCGAGCAGGTCGTTATCCGCGGCCGTCTGACCCTGGGCGTGCTGCTGTGCTGCCCGCCGGATGTCGCCGAAAGCATCGTGCTGGGCGACGACGTCGAGGACGCCATCCACGCGGTCGGCCTCGACGTCACGATCGAGCGCAGCGAGGCCGTGCCGGTCATGCGTGAGCCGTCGACGCACACCATCTTCGTGCTGGGGCGGCCGGTTTCGGCCGGGGCGTTCGGGGCGGTGGCCCGCGAGGTCGCGACGCTCGGCGTCAACATCGACCTGATCCGCGGCGTCTCGGACTACCCGGTGACCGGGCTGGAGCTGCGGGTCTCGGTGCCGCCGGGTGCCGACGGTCCACTGCGCACCGCGCTGAACAAGGTGTCTTCCAACGAGGGCGTCGACGTGGCGGTCGAGGACTACAGCCTGGAGCGGCGGTCCAAACGGCTGATCGTGTTCGACGTCGACTCGACGCTGGTGCAGGGCGAAGTCATCGAGATGCTGGCCGCCAAGGCGGGCGCGGAGGGCAAGGTCGCCGCGATCACCGAGGCCGCGATGCGCGGCGAGCTGGATTTCGCGGAGTCGCTGCGGAAGCGGGTCGCGACCTTGGAGGGGCTGCCCGCCGCGGTGATCGACGAGGTCGCCGATCAGCTGGAGCTGATGCCCGGCGCCCGGACCACGCTGCGGACGCTGCGGCGCCTGGGCTATCACTGCGGCGTGGTCTCCGGCGGGTTCCGGCGCATCATCGAACCGTTGGCCGAGGAGCTGATGCTGGACTTCGTCGCCGCCAACGAGCTCGAGATCGTCGACGGCAAACTCACCGGGCGGGTGGTCGGCCAGATCATCGACCGACCTGGAAAAGCCAAGGCGCTGAGGGACTTTGCGCATCAGGCCGGGGTGCCGATGGCGCAGACCGTCGCGGTCGGCGACGGCGCCAACGACATCGACATGCTGTCCGCGGCCGGGCTGGGGGTGGCGTTCAACGCCAAGCCCGCTTTGCGTGCGGTCGCCGACGCGTCGTTGAGCAGCCCGTACCTGGACACGGTGCTGTTCTTGCTCGGCGTGACCCGCGGCGAGATCGAGGCCGCCGACGCCGTCGACGGTGAAGTGCGCCGCGTCGAGATTCCCCCCGAGTAGGGCGCTCGCGAGGCATGCGGCACGATGGGCGGGTGCCCGAAACCGGCCCCGACACAGACAGCCTCGCGGCCGATCCCGATCTGCTGATCGACTTCAGAAACGTCTCGCTGCGACGCGGCAAGCGCGTCCTGGTCGGGCCGCTGGATTGGGCGGTCGAACTCGACGAACGTTGGGTGATCATCGGTCCCAATGGGGCGGGCAAGACGTCCCTGCTGCGCATCGCCGCGGCGGCTGAGCACCCGTCGTCCGGCATCGCGTTCGTGCTCGGCGAGCGGCTGGGCCGGGTCGACGTATCGGAACTGAGGGCCCGGATCGGGCTCAGCTCGTCGGCTTTAGCGCAGCGGATCCCTACCGATGAAGTCGTGCGCGACTTGGTCATCTCGGCCGGCTACGCGGTGCTGGGCCGCTGGCGGGAGCGCTACGAGGACGTCGACCATCAGCGGGCCGTCGACATGCTAGAGAGTCTGGGCGCCGAGCACCTCGCCGACCGCACCTACGGGACGCTGTCCGAAGGTGAACGCAAACGGGTGCTAATCGCCCGCGCACTGATGACCGACCCCGAGTTGCTGCTGCTCGATGAACCCGCCGCCGGCCTGGACCTGGGCGGTCGAGAGGAATTGGTGTCTCGGCTGACCGATCTGGCCGCCGATCCCGATGCGCCCGCCTTGGTTTTGGTCACCCACCACGTCGAGGAGGTTCCGCCCGGCTTCAGCCACTGCATGCTGCTGTCGGAGGGACGGGTGGTGGCCGCGGGGCTGCTTTCCGATATCCTGATCGCCGAGAATCTTTCGGCGGCCTTCGGTCAGTCGATCGCCCTGGACGTCATCGACGGGCGGTACTTCGCGCGGCGGGTCCGCTCCCGCGCGGCGCACCGCAGGGGGCCGGAATGAACACCACCCCTGAGCCGCTACCGACCCGGCCGGCCGCCACCGTGATGCTGGTCCGCGACGCGCCCGGCGGCTTGAAGATCTTTTTGATGCGCCGGCATTCGAAGATGGAGTTCGCCCCGGGCACGATGGTCTTTCCGGGCGGCGGCGTCGACGACCGCGACCGCAATGCCGACATCGCGTGGGCCGGTCCACCGCCGGAGTGGTGGGCGCAGCGGTTCGGCATCCAAACCGACCTGGCCGAGGCGCTGGTATGCGCAGCGGCGCGGGAGACGTTCGAGGAGTCCGGCGTGCTGTTCGCCGGCCCAGCCGACGATCCGGACAGCATCGTCGGCGACGCGTCGATCTACGCCGACGCCCGCCGCGCGCTGGACGAGCGGACGCTGTCGTTCGCGGACTTCCTGCGCACCGAAAACCTGGTGCTGCGCTCAGACCTGTTGCGGCCGTGGGCCAACTGGGTGGCCCCGGAAGCCGAACGCACCCGCCGCTACGACACCTACTTCTTCGTGGCGGCCCTGCCCGAGGGGCAGCGCGCCGATGGGGAGAACACCGAATCCGATCGGTCCGGGTGGGCGTCGCCGCGCGACGCGATCGACGACTTCGAGGCCGGCCGCAACGTCTTGCTGCCGCCGACCTGGACCCAGCTGGACTCGCTGGCCGGTCGCACCGTCGCCGAGGTGCTGGCCGTCGAACGTCAGATCTCGCCCGTGCAGCCGTTGCTGGAGAAGCGGGGCGACAATTGGGTCTTCGAGTTCTTCGACTCCGACCGTTACCACCAGGCGCGCCAGGCGGGCGGATCGATGGAGTGGCCGCTTTGAGCGAGTTCGTCCACGTCGTCGTTAGCTACGGCTCGCAAGACGCCGGTCTGGCCGTGTTGCTGCTGTCGCGGCCTCCCACCAACGCGATGACCCGCCAGGTCTATCGGGAGATCACCGCCGCGGCCGACGAGTTGGCCCGGCGTGACGACGTGGCGGCGGTAATTCTGTTCGGCGGTCACGAGATCTTCTCCGCCGGCGACGACATGGTCGAGCTGGAGAAGCTGACCGTGGCCGAGGCCGAACTCGCCGACCGAGTGCGCACCGAGGCCGTCGACGCCGTGGCGGCCATCCCGAAGCCGACCGTGGCCGCGGTCACCGGATACGCGTTGGGTGCGGGCCTGACGCTGGCGTTGGCTGCCGACTGGCGGATCAGCGGCGACAACGTGAAGTTCGGGGCGACCGAGATCCTGTCCGGCCGGACTCCCGGTGGCGGCGGCATGGCCCGGTTGACCCGCGTGGTGGGGGAGAGCAAGGCTAAGGAGCTGGTGTTCAGCGGACGCTTCGTCGACGCCGAGGAGGCCTTGGAGCTGGGCCTGATCGACGAGATGGTGGCGCCCGACAACGTGTACGACTGCGCCGCGGTCTGGGCGCGCCGGTTCCTGGGTGGTCCGCAAGACGCACTGGCCGCCGCCAAGGCCGGCATCAACGCGGTGTTCGGAGTCGGGGCTTCTGAGTCCAACGTCTGAGACGCCACGGCTCAACGTCCGGCAGGACGCGCCCTCTTCAGGATTTCGTCGACGTCGGAATAACATTTAGCTGCAAGGTTTCCGGCCGCGATCGTTGTTCAGCAAAGAGGAGCTCGAGCGGATGGATCGCCTGAACAAGGGGATCAGCCGGCGCAATTTGCTTTTCGCGGTCGGAGGCGCCGTCGCACTCACCGAGGTGAACCGGCCGACACAGGCGGCGGCGATTACGACGCAGTCGTCCCTGGCCCCGGTGAGCCCCGGGGAGCGGGCGGACCTGGCCGAGCGGGCGATCATGGAGCGGCACGTGCACACGCTCTGGTGGCAGCCGGGGACGGCCCTGGGCACGCTGCACTGGCCGTCGTCCGTGTTCGACCAATTGTTGTTGGCTCGCTGGTGTTACTGGTGGCAGGCCCACCTGCTGGACTGCGCGGTCGACGCCGCGTACCGCGCGCGCACCCCCGAACGCATCGACCGGATCGTCGCCATCGCGCGCGGCATCCACACCCGCAATCTCACCGGCTGGACCAACGGGTACTGCGACGACATGTCGTGGCTGGTGCTGGCGCTCGAACGCGCCGACAGGCTGCTCGGTGTCCGGTTCGACGCTGCCGTTCCGAAGCTGCGGACCGCCCTGCTCGACGGCTGGAACCCGGCGGTCCGCGCGGTGCCCTGGAAGATCGGCCACGATTACTACAGCACCTCCGGGATCGGTCCGACCGGCATCGCGATGGCGCGCCTGGGCAACCTGTCGCGCGCCGAACAACTCGCCGATTTCCTGCACACCCGGCTGCGCGACGAGGAGAGCGGCCTCATCTTCGACGGCGTGCACGAACCCAGCGGGCGGATGAATCGCTCCCTGCTGACCTACTGTCAGGGCGTGGCCATCGGGCTGGAGACCGAATTGGCCTCGCGCACAAACGAATCGAGCCATCGTGACCGCGCGGCGGCGCTCGTCGCCGCTACTGCCGACAGCCTCGCCCACGCGGGCGTGATCGCCGGGTGCGCCGGGAACGACTCCGGGTTGTTCATGGGCATCCTGGCCAGGTATCTCGCCCAGACCGCGCTGGCCCTGGGCGACCCCATCGCCGCGCAGCTGGTGCACGCCTCGGCGCGGGCGGCCTGGGGCAACCGCGCGGAGGTGGACGGGTTGCCGCTGTTCGGTGCGCATTGGAACCGCCCGGTCACCGCGCCGGCAGGTCTGGAAACCGTTCCCCAGCTCGCGGAGTCGTCGCGGACGTCGCCGCCGAACCCGAGCCGCGATCTCTCGATACAGCTGAGCGCGTGGATGCTGCTGGAGGCGGATCACCAGCTCACCTCCGCCGGGCACTGAGCTTGCGGCACCCTGGGGCGCGTGCTGGCGTGGATCGCGCGGTGACGCACCTGTTGGCAGTGATGGCGGCCGCTTCCTGGCGCGGATTTGAGCGGCCGAAATTTGTCGTAGGTGGCTGCGAGGATGTGGTTATGTCGTCGAGCGCGTCGTGTGCCGTGGTGGTGAGCCCTAAGCAGCGGCTTGAGGTGTTGTTCGATGAGTTGGCGGAGTTGGCTGGTCAGCGTAATGCGGTTGATGGGCGCATTGTGGAGATCGCCGCCGAGATCGATCGTGACGGGTTGTGTGGGATGACGGGGGCGCGGTCGGTGGCGGCGTTGCTGGGCTGGAAGCTGGGTTCTTCCTCGGCCAATGCCCATACGATCGCCACGGTGGCGCGCCGCTGGGAGGAGTTTCCCCGCTGCACGCAGGGCATGAAGGAGGGTCGGCTGTCACTGGATCAGGTCGGCGTGATCGCGGCCCGAGCGAGCGACGGCTCTGATGAGCATTACGCGGCGTTGGCCAGCATTGCCACCGTCAGCCAGTTGCGTACCGCGGTCACGCTGGAACCACACCCCGAACCGGCCCGGCCGCGGCCGCAGGCCTCGATCACCCAGACCTCTGACGAGGAGCTCACGTGCTGGCGGATCAAACTTGCGCACCCGGATGCGGCGACGTTCGACGCGGCACTGGCGTCTCATCGTGATGCGCTGATCGCCGAGTGGAAGCACGACCACGACGAGGGCGATCGTGCATCGGAGGTGGCGGCGCCGGTGCCGGGCACCCTCGAGGCGTTTATGCGCCTGGTCGAGGCGGGGTGGGACGCGGAGGTGGCGCGGCGTCCGCACGGGCAGCACACCACCGTGGTCGTGCACCTCGATGTGGAAAAGCGCGCCGCCGCCCTGCATGTGGGTCCGCTGCTCACCGACGCGCAACGCCACTACCTGACCTGTGATGCCACCGGCGAGGTGTGGTTCGAACGCGACGGCGAGGTCATCGGCGCCGGCCGGACCACGCGGGTGATCAGTCGGCGGCTGCGCCGCGCGCTCGAGCACCGCGACCGCACCTGCGTGGTCCCCGGTTGTGGGGCCACCCGCGGTCTGCACGCCCATCACCTCCAGCATTGGGAAGACGGCGGCCCCACCGAGTTGTCCAATCTGGTCCTGGTTTGTCCCTACCACCATCGAGCACACCACCGCGGCCTCATCACCCTCACCGGACCCGCAAACGATCTCACCATCACCGACGAGGACGGCCAACCACTGAACCCAGGATCACTGGCACGCCCACCCACCCACGCCCCACCCCAAGTCCCACCCTGCCCCGGGCCCACCGGCGAACGCGCCCAATGGTGGTGGTACCAACCCTTCCAACCGATACCACCACCAACAACCAACTAGATAACTCACCAACGCCGGTCATGAAACATGTTGGGGCATAGGAAGATTCCCCCGCGACAGCGGCCGCCATCGGGTCTTGCCGATGGGCCCCGACTCAATGACTTCGTCGAGGATGGTCTTACCTTGCATTTTCGATGGCTCGCCCACGCTCATTGGGCTGCCAATCTGGCCCAAAATTGTTCATCATCTCGTTGATGAGGACGTCCATCACGGCGCGAGTCTGCTCGCTGCTTGGCCCTTGTGTCGCGCGAAGTTCAGCCAGCATCGTCGGATGCAGGCGTGTCAATTCGTCGATGATCACCGCGCGATGCTCCGCTGGGATGGCGTCCAGAACATTGCTCACGGGTGTCTCCATCCGTTCCGGTTCTTAGCCCGGCCGTCCACGGAATGTATTCATTTAGCAACAAGTCAATGATCTTTACCGAGGTAAAGCCTGCGAATAGGTATCGCGCGCGCACTCACGTAATTGCTGGTGCCTGCGGTTCGGCGAAAGTGACAGCGCTCAGAGGTGCACTGGCGGCGGTGATCTTGGCGGCGATTGGTTGGTCGTGGGCGACCAGCTGCGCGGCGCGTTGCTGAATGTCGGCCGCGTACACCTGCGCCTGGGCTTGAGCCGCCACACCGGCTCGCGGCGGCGTCACCGAAAGATCTTCGCCCACAACGTATCCGGCGCTATTGGCTTCCTCGACCGCATCCAGCACGCTGCGCTTGGCGGCATCGAGAGTCTCAGCTCCCCGGCGCGCAATCGCCGAGGATTCGTGCAGGACATCAGCCAGCCCTCGCACCTTGACCAGATCAGCGAACGCTCTTTCCTGTGCCGCCTCGGCGGCGACGCCTTCCCATACCGTTCCACCTGGCGACACCGTCACCCGATGAATAGAGGTGAAAGAGGACTCCCAATGCTCGGCGGTGGCTTTCCAGTCCGTTGCTGCACCTTCTAAATGAGCGATATCCCAGGCTTGGATCTCCGAGAGGGACGGCACTCCCGCACCGCCGACCGCCGCCACGGATTACACCTGCGATATCGAGATAGCGACGGCGGCGGCTTGCTGCGCACCATCGGCATCGGCCATTGCGAACTCGGCGCTCGCTGCGGCCGGCTTGACCGCGCTCGCCTGCGCTCGCTGAGCCAAGGCCGCGATGGCTCCGTCGAGGGCCGCATGGGCAGCACCGCGGCGCCAGACGTCGCCTGAATTGGTAGCCCAACTCGGGGCAGCGGAGTCGCCGCCACCGACTCCGCCGAAATCGTCTCGCAGTGCGCTGCCAGTAGTTGCAGCGCCTCATCACTGACCCCAAGAACGTCAGCCACGTCGATGAGTTTAGGCCGGTAGCGCTGATTAGCACTTCACCTCGTTCGAAGGCCGATCGGCTGGCTATTAGGCTGCCCTGCATGACCGAAGTAACTCCGTCGGCCCATGTCACGGCCGACCAGGTCGAAGCCGCCCGGCACGACACCAAGCTCGCCCAGGTGCTCTACCACGACTGGGAGGCCGAGACCTACGACGAGAAGTGGTCAATCTCCTATGACCAGCGCTGCGTGGATTACGCCCGCGGCCGCTTCGACGCCGCCGTGCCCGACGAGGTCCAGCGTGAGCTGCCGTATGATCGTGCCCTCGAATTAGGTTGTGGCACAGGCTTTTTCCTGCTCAACCTAATCCAGGCCGGCGTCGCGCGGCGCGGCTCGGTCACCGATCTGTCGCCCGGCATGGTCAAGGTCGCCACCCGCAACGGGCAATCGCTGGGTCTGGACATCGACGGCCGGGTCGCCGACGCCGAGGGCATCCCGTACGACGACAACACCTTCGACCTGGTGGTCGGGCATGCCGTACTGCACCACATTCCCGACGTCGAGCTGTCGCTGCGCGAGGTGATCCGGGTGCTCAAGCCCGGCGGCCGCTTCGTGTTCGCCGGCGAGCCGACCAATGTCGGCGAGGTCTACGCCCGCTCGTTGTCCACCCTGACCTGGCGGGTGGCCACCAACGTCACCAAGCTGCCCGGCCTGGGCAGCTGGCGGCGCCCGCAGGTCGAACTCGACGAATCCTCCCGCGTCGCGGCGCTGGAAGCCATCGTCGACCTGCACACCTTCGCGCCCGAGGACCTGGAGCGGATGGCCACCAACGCCGGCGCCGAGCAGGTCGCGACCGCCAGCGAGGAGTTCACCGCCGCGATGTTCGGCTGGCCGGTGCGCACCTTCGAGGCGTCGGTGCCGCCCGGGCGTCTCGGCTGGGGCTGGGCGAAATTCGCCTTCAACGGCTGGAAGACGCTGAGCTGGGTCGACGCCAACATCTGGCGGCACCTGGCGCCGAAGGGTTGGTTCTACAACGTGATGATCACCGGGGTCAAACCCTCCTGAACCAGTCCGCTCCAGGCCTGCGCTTCACCACCGACGACGTCGGTTACCTGCGCTCGGAAGCGGGTGTCGCGGCGCTGGCCGCGGTCGCCGAATTCACGTTGACGGACGCCACCCGGCTCGCCGATATCGCCGCGGTGCGGGCCAGCTTCGGCGACCGGGCGCCGGTGCTGGTGGAAACCACCCTGCTGCGCCGCCGCGCCATCGGCAAGCTGGGTGACGTCTCGCACTGGCTGTTCACCGACGAGGCGCTGCAGCAAGCCACCGCGGCTCCGGTGGCGCTGCATCGGGCCCGAAGGCTGGGCGTGGCCGGGGCGCTCGTTCACGATGCGACCTGTTCGATCGGCACCGAAGTGGCCGCGCTGCGCGACGCGGGGGTCCAAGCGCTGGGCAGCGATATCGACCCGGTGCGGCTGGCGATGGCGGCCCACAACCTGGGCCCGGGCGCCGGTCTGTGCCGCGCCGACGCCCTGCACCCGGTGACTCGTGACGCGGTGGTGATCGTCGACCCGGCGCGCCGCAGCGGCGGTCGACGCCGCTTCAACCCGGCCGACTACCAACCGGGCCTGGGGAGTTGTTCGACTGCTATCGAGGCCGCGAACTCGTCGTAAAGTGCGCTCCCGGAATCGATTTCGACCAACTCGGACGACTCGGCTTCGACGGCGAAATCGAGCTGACGTCGTATCAGGGCTCGGTGCGGGAAGCGTGCCTGTGGTCGGGCCGCCTGGCCGAGCCGGGCGTTCGCCGCCGCGCCAGCATCCTGGAACGCGGCGAACAGCTTACCGACGCCGATCCCGACGACTGTCCGGTGGCCCCGGCCGGGCGATGGATCGTCGACCCGGACGGCGCCGTGGTTCGGGCCGGGCTGGTGCGCCATTACGGCGCGCGGCATGGGCTGTGGCAGCTCGACCCCGACATCGCCTACCTGTCCGGCGACCGGCTGCCGCCGGACGTGCGCGGCTTCGAGGTGCTCGAGCAGCTGGAGTTCGACGAGCGGCGGCTTCGCCACGCCCTGTCGGCGCGCGATTGCGGGGCGCTGGAGATCCTGGTGCGCGGGGTACGAGTCGACCCCGACGCGTTGCGGCGACGGCTGCGGCCGCGCGGTAGCCAGCCGCTGTCGGTGGTCATCGCCCGCATCGGCACCGGGGTCGCCGGGCGTGCGACGGCGTATGCGTGCCGCCCGTCGCGGTAGTGCCCTGTACGCTGTCGGCGGTCACTTTCCGGGGGACCTCGCCTTTTACGTCGACGAGGACAATCAAGTCATGCGTTATCTGATCGCGGCCGCGGTGCTGTTCACCATGGTTCTGCTGGGCTGGCCGGCTGCCGCCGAACCGCCATCGTGTGCCGGCGTGGGCGGCACCCTCGAGGCCGGGCAAATGTGCCACATCCGTACGACCGGCGCGACGTACACGCTGAACATCACGTTTCCGGCTGACTACCCGGACCCGCAGCCGCTGACCGACTACGTCACGCAGAACCGCGACGGATTCCTCTCCGTCGCGCAGACCACCGGCCCGCGCGACCAGCCCTACCAATTGGAGGCGACCAGCGAACAGCACTTCGCCGGTCAGCCGCCGCACAACACCCGCAGCGTGGTGCTCAAGTTCTTCCAGGACGTCGGCGGATCGCACACGTCCACTTGGTACAAGGCGTTCAACTACAACCTGGGCACCAAGCAGCCGATCACCTTTGACAATCTGTTCGTCCCCAACACGTCGCCACTGGAGGCGATCTTCCCGCTGGTCAAGGCCGACCTAGAACGCCAGAACGCGCTCGGCGCCGCGATCTTGCCGTCGTCGGGCCGCGACCCATCGCACTATCAGAACTTCGCCATCACCGACGACCAGCTGATCTTCTACTTCGCGCCCGGGGAGATGCTGCCCGCATTGGCCGGCCCCTGCCAGGCCCAGGTGCCGCGCAACGCGATCCCTCCGCTGGCTGTCTAGCGGCTCAGACCCTGGCTGTCTAGCGGGCTCAGACCGGGGCGAAGCCGTAGACCTGACCATCGCTGGTGGCGGCCACCACCCGGCGGTCGGTGCCGATCGCGATGCCGACGGGGTAGCCGGTGGCCGCGGGTAGCGGATAGCTATTGATCGTGTGGCCGTTGCCGGGGTCGAACACCAGCAGTGACATGCCGGGGGCGTCGTCGTGCGGCGGCCCGCTCACCACCGCGTAACCGACGCCGGAACTGGCCAGGCCCGACGACGACAACGGGGTGATGTCGTCGCGGCGCCAGACCTGGTCGCCGTGGTCGCCGGCATCCTTGAAGGCCACCAGCCGGGTATCCGGTCCACCGCCCGACACGATCAGGCCCTCCGGGGTGACCGCCGGCGGCGTCTGGGCCAGGAATCCCAGCGGCGCGGACCACTTCGGTTTCCCGTCGGCGGCCGACAGGGCCCACAACCGTTGGTCGCGGCCGTTGACGTAGACGGTCGATCCGCTAGCCGACAGCACGGGGCTGGAAATCACCCCGGCCCCGACGGCGTCGGTGGCCCACTCCCGGGTCAGCAAGGGCGTCTGCCCGCGGTGGTATTTGAGCCCCACCAGTCCCGCCGCCGGGGCGCCCGGCTGCCAGACTCCGAGCACCGCCATCCCGCTGGCCGCCGAGAAGGCGGGGGCGGCCGCGGCCGGGCAGCCCTGCCGCGCCGGCGCGCAATCGGCCAGCCCGCGCGTCGCGTCCGTCGGGTCGATCCCGTCGACCAGGTCGAGCGGACTGCCGACCACCATGCCCCGATGCGCGTCGAAAACCAGCACCTGTCCGAGGTGCGTGGTGACCAGGAGTTGTCCGTCGGCGAGAAACCTTGGGGTGGAAGGCATTCCGATCACCGGCTGGCGCCACCGCGTCCATTGCGTCACCGGAAAGGACAAGAAGGCGCCCGGCTGCCCGACGTAGAGATTGTCGAAGCCGTCGAACAGCGGACCAGCGATACCGCCGCCCTGGAACAGCCGCACGCACCAGCGTTGCCGGCCGTTGTCGTTGTTCTCCCATTCCATCAGCGAACATCCGGCCGGTGTTTGTGCGTTCAGGGCGAGGTAGCTGCTCGAGCCCAGTCCCGGACCGGCCCCCAGGCTGCCCTTGACCGACCGCGTCCACTGCAGGGACAGCTTGTTGGCGCCGGCGGTCGCCGTGTAGCTGCTGTTGGCCGCGTCGGCATACTGCGCCGACCAGCCGGGCGCGGGTGCCGCTTCGACCCATGCATCGGTGTTGCCGCAACCGCCGAGCCCGATCGCCAGCACCGCCGCCAGCACCACGGATGAGCAACGCCGAAGCCCACTGATGGGTTGTCGGGCAAGCACCTTGGGTTTCCCAAATCCTTTTTTCCAACGCGGGCCGCTCGAGGGCGGACCCGGCCGTTCGGCGGCGATTGAGTACAGGTGAGGGTAACCCGTGGCGGTTCGCGCACTGATGATTGACCGCGTTAGGCTTTTCGGCTGTGACGAGCATGTGGGGCGCCCCGGTCCACCGCCGCTGGCGGGGCCAGCGGCTGCGAGACCCACGCCAGGCCAAGTTCTTGACGCTGGCTTCGCTGAAGTGGGTGCTGAGAAACCGCGCCTATACCCCGTGGTACCTGGTGCGGTACTTCCGGTTGCTGAAGTTCAAGCTGGCCAATCCGCACATCATCACGCGCGGCATGGTGTTCCTCGGCAAGGGTGTCGAGATCCACGCGACCCCCGAGCTGGCGCAGCTGGAGATCGGCCGCTGGGTGCACATCGGCGACAAGAACACGATCCGCGCGCACGAGGGCTCGTTGCGGTTCGGCGACAAGGTCGTGCTGGGCCGCGACAACGTGATCAACTGCTACCTCGACATCGAGCTCGGCGGCTCGGTGCTGATGGCCGACTGGTGCTATGTCTGCGATTTCGACCACCGGATGGACGACATCAACCTGCCGATCAAGGACCAGGGCATCGTCAAGTCCCCGATCCGGATCGGACCGGACACCTGGGTCGGGGTCAAGGTGACAGTATTGCGGGGCACGTCGATCGGGCGGGGTTGCGTGCTCGGTTCGCACGCGGTGGTGCGCGGCGATGTTCCCGACTATTCGATCGCGGTCGGTGCGCCGGCCAAGGTGGTCAAGAACCGGCAGCTGTCCTGGGAGAGCTCGGCCGCCCAGCGGGCCGAATTGGCCGCCGCCCTGGCCGATATCGAACGTAAGAAGGCCGCCCACTGACGTCGGGTTATTCGAAGCCGGGCTGGGGTCCCTACGACCCCAAACCGACGCGTCCCGGGTGGGATGTGGCGCTGTCCATCGTGCTGATGGTTGTCGCCGTCGTCGGCTGGGGCGTAGCGGCCGGCATGGAGTTCATGTTCTTGGCCTTCACCGACTACTGCCCGCCGCCGCGGTGTAGCACCGACCGGGCGGCCACAGCGGTGCTGCTGTCGATATCGGTGGCCGCCGCGCTGACGATCATCGGGTGTGTGGTGACGATCATCCGGCTGGTTCGCCGGCGACCGGGGTGGCCCTATGCCATCGCGACGTTAACCGCGGCCACCGTGGCCGAACTCCTGGGAGTGGTCGGTTACTTTGCGGCGGTTGGCTACTGACTCGCCGGGCTCAGGATGACGGCTGTTCGTCGACGACGAAGTGATAGTCGATCGTGCCCGCGTCGACGCCCGTGACGGACACGTTCACCCCGTAGGTCTGACCTTCGGCGGTGACGAGCTTGCACCGCAGCGTGGCGCCCTTTACCCCCTTCAGATTGTCGGGGCAGGTCACCGACTGGGGCTTGGTCCCGAACTGCTGGGTGATGTTGTCGCTGATCGCCGTCGCGACCTGGGCTTTGTCGACCGTTTCGACCATGTCGAACTTGACGTTGCTGCCCTCGACGCTGGTCACGGTGACGTTGACGCCGTAGGTGGTGCCCTTGAGCTTCATCGAGCAGTTCAGTTGTGCGCCGACTTTCGCGTCCAGATCGCCTGGGCAGTCGACCGAGTCGGGCTTGTTGCCCTGAGCGTCGGTCAACTTCTGGGTGATCTGGCTGGCGACGTCGCTCTTCGACACCGCGTGCGACGACGACCCTCCGATCGAGCACGAGCAGGCGCCGGCGCTGGCTATCAGCCCCACGGCAGCACCTGAAACCAGCAACGTCCGAACGATCGAGTGGGCCATATCGCCTCCCTGGCGCATCAGCAACGGAGAATCGGGCTGATAATTGCATGCCAAACGGCTTCGCACAGCGATTCCGCAAAGATAATTTCGGCGCGTCGTAGCGCCGCAGCGCCGGATTCTAGCGAGCCGGCTTACGAAGTTATGCTTTGATAGCGGCGCAGCGCTTCGGACCGTTCGGCTTTGTGATCGACGATCGGTGCCGGATATCCTTGTGGCCGTGCGCCTTTGCGTAAGTGAACGTCCTCGGCGGCGCTCAGCTCGGGGATCCAGCGCCGAATGTAATCGCCTGCGGGATCGAACTTTTGGCCCTGGGTGGTCGGGTTGAAAACCCGGAAGTAGGGCGCGGCGTCGGTGCCGCACCCCGCGCACCACTGCCAGCCGTGCTGATTGCTGGCCATGTCCCCATCGGTCAGTTGATCCAGGAACCATTCGGCTCCCCACTGCCACGGCAGATGAAGATCCTTGACCAGAAACGATGCGACGATCATGCGCACCCGGTTGTGCATGAAGCCGGTCTCGCGGAGTTGACGCATGCCGGCGTCGACAATCGGAAATCCCGTTTCGCCGGCCTTCCACGCTTCGAAGCGCCGGCATGCGTCCGCCCCCGTGTCGGTTTCGATGCCGTCGAAGTCGCTGTTCCAGTTGCGCCAGACGCTGTGCGGCCAGTGATGCAGCACCCCGGCGTAGAAGTCGCGAAAGGCCAACTCCCGCAAATACGTTTGCGCGCCTTGCTGGCGGAGGTTCATCGCCGCCACCATGGTTCGGGGGTGAATGGTACCGAGCT
Source organism: Mycobacterium stomatepiae (assembly GCF_010731715.1). NCBI lineage: Bacteria > Bacillati > Actinomycetota > Actinomycetes > Mycobacteriales > Mycobacteriaceae > Mycobacterium > Mycobacterium stomatepiae. The sequence continues at coordinate 1,960,527 of NZ_AP022587.1, read as the reverse complement.
TCAGGTGCGCCGACATCCGGCTGGTGCCGGGCAGATCGGGGCGGTCGCGCTCCTGCGCGTAACGGGCCAGCCCGCCGTCGGCGAACTGCTTCCATTGCGAAAGTGCCGCCGCCTCACCGGCATCGAAGCCGAGCTCGGTGCCGGGGTCGGGGAGTGTGCATTGTTTGACGACGCCAGCCGGATCGAGCCAGCGTGCCGAGTCGGCGCTCGATTGCGCGGGTTTGCGCCAGCCGGCTTTTCGCCATTTGCGTAGAAACGGCGTGAATACCTTGTACGGTTCGCCGTCGTCCTTGGTGACGCGGCCCGGCGTCACCAGATACGGCGATCCCGTCGCGACCAAGGGCACCGAACCCAGTGCCGCCCGGACCTTTTCGTCACGGCGTTTTCCGTACGGCGTGAAATCCTCCGAGATATGCACCGCAGCCGCGTCGAACTTGTCGGCAATGCGGGGAATCAGCTCTTCGGCATGCCCGCGGGTCACCAGCAGCCGGCCATCTAGGTCGTCGCGCAGTTGGCGCAGCGAGTCACCCAGGAACTGCAGGCGGCGCCGGCCCGACGATTTCTCCAGCCGTGGGTCGAGCACAAAGCAGGCGAGTACGTCGCCGCTTTCGGCCGCGGCGAGTAGCGCGGGATGGTCGTGCAATCGCAGATCGCGGCGAAACCACAAGAGCGCGGGCATTATTGGACGCGACGGTTGAGTCGCCAGATATGGGCGGACAGAATGGTGGCGAAGGCGCACCACAGCGGGTAGGGCGCGAGTGCCGTGCCGGCGCGCGGATCGGCCGCGGCCGCCCGGCGGGCCAGGTCGGCGCTGCTGGCCGTGAGCGCGGCCGCCCCGAGCACGGCCGCGCCGAGTTTGTGAAAGCGGAAGAACAGCCAACTCCATCCGGCGTTGAGCAACAGGTTGACGGTCAATGCCGCGGCGTAGCCGCGTGCCTTGTCATGGCGTCCCGCAGCGCGGAACTTGTCCAACGTCACCGCGGAGGTGGTGGCGATGTCGGCGTACAGGGCGGTCCAGACGACGGGGAACGCGGCGCCGGGCGGTTGGTAGGCGGGTTTGCGTAGCCGTGCGTACCACGCCGGCACGCGTCGCGGGCTGGCGATACTTCCGGATGCCGCGGCCAGGGCGACGGCCAGTGTCGTCGCGGCGAGAGTCGAGCGCTTCACAGCCTGCTCCGTTCCTGCTGTAGTAGATTATTCTGCGGTTCAATGTCTTTGGTGTCGACCGGGTCGGCGGGCCACCAGATTCGATCGCCGATCAGGGCGAACAACGCCGGAATCACCAGGGTGCGCACCACGAAGGTGTCGAGCAGAATTCCCAGGCCGACGATGATGCCGAGCTGAGTCAGCACGATCAGCGGCAAGACGCCCAGCACGCAGAAGACCGCCGCCAAAACGATTCCCGCGCTGGTGATCACGCCGCCGGTGGCCGACACCGCGCGGATCATGCCATCGCGTGCTCCGTGCCGCGCCGCCTCTTCCCGGGCGCGGGTGACCAGGAAGATCGTGTAGTCCACGCCGAGGGCGGCCAGGAACAGGAAGGCGAACAACGGGGTGCTGTTGTCCAGCGCCGGAAACCCGAAGACGTGCAAGCTCGTCCAGCCGCCGAGGCCGAGCGCGGCCAGCGCGCCGAGAATCGTCGCGGACAACAGGTTGGGCGGCGCGAGCGCCGAGCGCAGCAATACGAACAGGACGATGAGAATCACCGCCAGGATCGCCGGGATCAGCATCAGCCGGTCGTGCACCGCGGCGTCGCGAACGTCGCGCGCCTGGGCGTCGGGTCCGCCGACCAGCGCGCCCGGGTCGGCGGATTTCGTCGAATTTCGCAGTGCGGCAACGGTTGCGAAGGCGCGATCCGACGACGGCGCGGCGTCGGTCACCACCGACCATTTCGTCAATCCGGTTGCCGACTGGCCCGCATCGGTCACCGATACCACACCTGCAGTGGTGGAGATCGCCGCGCGTACCTGCGCCGCCGCTGCGGTCGGCGCCACGACCAGCGTGGGGTTGGCCAGGCCCGCGGGAAAGTGCGCGGCCACCACGTGGTAGCCCGATACCGAATCTGCTTGCACCCGAAACTGTTCGGTCTGCGACAAGCCGATCCGTGTTCCCTGCAAGCCGCAGGCCAGTGCCGCCAGCATTGCGATCGAAGCCGCGGCGACGACGGCGGGACGACCGGCCACCTGTGCGGCGACCCGGTGCCAGGCCCCGGAGTCAAGAGTCGCGGCGCCGTCGGGTTGGGGGACCAGGGGCCAAAACAGTCGCCGGCCGCACAAGCCGAGCAGCGGCGGCAGCACCACCAAGACGGACAGCGCGGCGACCACCAGCCCACATGCTGCCAGCGCACCCAGGCTGCGGGTGCTGGGCGTCGACGCGAAGAGCAGGGTGAGCAGCGCCAGCACTACGGTGGCATTGCTGGCGACGATCGCCGGCCCGGCCCTGCGCACCGCGAGGCTCAACGCGTCACGATGGTCGGGGTGGCTCCGAAGTTCTTGCCGGTAGCGCGAAATCAGCAGCAGCGCGTAATTGGTGCCCGCGCCGAACACCAGCACACTGGTGATGCCGGAGGTCGCGCCGTCGAAGCTCAGCCCGGTCAGGGAGGCCACCGCGGTGCCCACCGCCGCCGCGACCCGGTCGGCGAATCCGATCACCAGCAGCGGTGCCAGCCACAGCATCGGCGAGCGATAGGTGGCGATCAGTAACAGCGTCACCACGGATGCGGTGACCGCCAGCAACGTGATGTTGGCGTCGGTGAACGCGTTGGCGATATCGGCGCCGAACGCCGGGCCGCCGGTGACGTGTGCCCGCAGGTCCGCGGGCAGGCCGGCGTCGGCGGCGGCGCGCAGCGCGGCGACTCCCTCGCCCAGCACCAAGCCGGACAAGTCGGCGCGGATGGGCACCACGCCAATGGCCGCCTTGCCGTCCGACGACACGAGCGGCGGCGCCGGGCTGGCCGCCCCGAATGGCGCGACGACGCCCTGCATCCGGTCGCGGGCCGCCTGGGTCGCCGTCACGTCGGCGGGGTCGAGCGGCGCGCCGTCGGCGCGGCTCACGACCAGCAGCAACGGAACCCGATCGCCGCCGGGAAATTGGCGGGCAGCGGCGTCGACCCTGGCGGAGTCGGACTCCGCGGGCACCGACAGCGGCGCCTGGCCGGCCGACGCGTTGGCCCCGACCAACACCATGAACCCAATACCCAGCAGGACCGCGGCCGATCCCAACAGCCACGAACGCCGCCCGGTCACGGCGGCGGCCAGACTTTCCCACATCACGACACCAGCCTTTTCCACCACTTCAGTCAATTAAACATTAAATAACTGAAATGACCAGAGGCTGAAGATATGCTGCTGACGGGTATGAACGCTGACGAACAACGACGCGGGCGGCAGGCCCTGGAATCGCTGATGTCGGCCGATCTGCGGGAGATGTCGACCGAATCGGACCAGATCGGCCGGATGTTCGCGGCGTCGCAAGACGTGCGGCCGACCGATTTCCGTGCCCTGCTGCACATCATGGTGGCCGAAACCAACGGCCGGCCGATGACGTCGGGAGATCTCAGCCAGCGGATGGGTTTGTCCGGTGCCGCGATCACGTATCTGGTAGACCGGCTGATCGAGTCCGGGCACATCCGGCGCGACTCGCATCCCGGGGACCGCCGTAAAGTCATCCTGCGTTTCTCCGAGACCGGAATGGACACGGCCCGGTTGTTCTTCACCCCGTTGGGCACGCACACCCGCGAGGCAATGCAGGACCTGCCCGATGCCGATCTCGCGGCCGCTCATCGGGTCTTCGCCGCGCTGATCGCCGCGATGCGACGCTTCCAGGGCGAATTAGGCAATCCCCGAGCCTGATTCGTCGGGCTCACTGCGCGGCGCGCCCGAGCAGGTGACGCAGGGCGGCGTCCAGATCGGGTTGCCGGAACCGGTGACCCGCCGCGTCGAGCCGCTGCGGGGCGACGCGCTGACTGGCGCAGGCCAATTCGCGGGCGCCCTGCGCGCCGAGCAACAGCCGAGGTCCCAGCGGCGGAACGGGCAGCGCCGCCGGCCGGCGCAGCACCTGTGCAAGCGTTCGCGTGTACTCGCTATTGCGAACCGGTTGCGGGGCAACGGCATTCACCGGACCGGACAGCGCGCTGTCCCACAGTGCGCGGTGATACACGTCGACCAGGTCGTCAATTCCTATCCAGGACAACCACTGTCGGCCATCGCCGAGCCGGCCACCAAGCCCGGCGCTGAACAGAGGGCGCATCAGCTTCAGCGTGCCGCCGCGGAGGGATTGCACGATGCCGGTGCGTACCTGCACCACTTGCCCGCCCGCCTGCGCGGCCGGTGCGGTCGCGTCCTCCCAGTCGGCGACGACGTCGGCCAGAAACCCGTCGCCGCGCTCGCTCGCCTCGGTGAGCTCCTCGTCGCCGCGGTCGTAACCGTAGTAGCCGATCGCCGAGGCCGAGATCAAGGTGGGCGGCCGGTCGGGCGTGCGTGCCACCAGTTCGGCCAGCCGGCGGGTCGGTCCAATCCGGCTGTCACGAACAGCTTTGCGGTGTCCATCGGTGAACCGGCCGGCAATCGAGGCGCCCGCTAGATGAATGACCGCGTCGACCCCGGCCAGCAGATCCGGGCCGGGATCCTCGGGATTCCACTGGCGTTCGTCGCCGCCGCGCGCGGGACGGCGAACGAGCTGGATCACGCGATGCCCGCCGGTACTCAAGAACGCGGACAGTGCCGAACCGACCAGTCCCGACCCCCCGGTGATCGCGACGGTCAGCGCGGTCAGACCGTGCTGGGCGGCCAACCGGTGGGCGGCCAGATCGTCGGCCAACTGGCGGTGCCGATAGACGAACATCGGGCGCAGCGCGGCGCCGGGGACCGGCGTTTGGACCCGGTCGATCACCCGGGTCCGATCGCCACCAACGTCTTCGAATTCGTGGCTGTGGCGCCACCGCACCGCGATGCGGGCCGGCAGCGAGGCCAGGCCGGCACCGCCGATGGTGTCGACGAACCGGCAAGGCGGGTCGTAGCCGTCGGGCTGGTGCTCGGCCACCCAACGCAGCCCGCCCGGGAGCGCGAGTTCGGCTCGTCCGTCCCGCAGTGACGAGGCCTCGGTGACCAGCCGCATCGGCGACCAGGGCGGCGAGAGCCGCTCGAAAGCACCCGGGCGTGCGTACCAGGCGAACACGTCGTCGCGCGGCGCGTCGACCACGCTTGAAAATTCCAGTCCCATCGTTCGATTAGTACCCAATGAGGATGCGAGCATGCCTGGCGCCCTGGTGGGTAATAAGACTGCATGAGTGTTCACGGCGGACTGCGGTCCCTGCTCGACACCGCCCTCGACCGGACCGTCGTCGCAGGCTATAGCCGGATCAGCTATCGGTTGCGCAGCCGCGGCTGGCCCGATGACCCGCTGCCACACGCGCTGAAGGGGAAGACCGCGCTCGTCACCGGCGCGAGCCGGGGCATCGGGAAGGCGATCGCCACGGGCCTGGCGCAGCTGGGCGCGACGGTCCTGTTGACCGTTCGCGACGAGACGAGCGGTGAGCTGGCCCGCAAGGAGATCGTCGACGCCAATCCCGAGGCCGACGTGCAGGTGGAGGTGTGCGACATGTCCGACCTCTCGGTGGTGCGTGCCTTCGCGGCCGACCTGTCGGCCAGGGTGTGGAACCTGGATGTGCTGATCCATAACGCCGGGGTGTTACCGCCCGAGCGGACCGAGACCGCCGACCGGCACGAGGTCACCCTGGCCACGCATGTGCTGGGTCCGGTGCTGTTGACCGAGTGTTTGCTTACGGTGCTGCGCGGCGCCGAGGACCCACGGGTGATCTTCATGTCGTCGGGCGGGATGTACACCCAGTCGCTGCCCGCCGACGACCCCGAGTATTTCGACGAGCCGTACAGCGGTGTCGCCGCGTACGCGCGCACCAAGCGCATGCAGGTGGCGCTGGCCCCGATCCTGGCCCGCCACTGGGCCGATGACAACATCCACGTCTACTCGATGCACCCGGGCTGGGCCGACACCCCCGGGGTGGCCGCGTCCCTGCCGGGTTTCCGGTCGATCACCGGCCCGCTGCTGCGGACTCCAGAACAGGGCGCCGACACCGCGATCTGGCTGGCCGCGACCGAACCCGCGCCGCCCAGCGGTGGCTTCTGGCACGATCGCCGGCCCCGCCCGGAGCACTACCTGCCGCTCACCAGGCACGGTGAGCGCGACCGCGAACGACTCTGGCGCTACTGCGCCTCTTCGGTCGGCATCGACAACGCGTGAGGCTCAACGGTCGGGCAGCGCGTGTTCGGTGATCGGCAGCCGCGGCAGCTGCTGACGCTCGCCACGCTTGGCGGCCATGTATACCTGCGCGGTCTGACCGGCCACCGTCCGCCAATCGAAGTCCGAGGTGAGCCGGTCGCGCGCGGCGTTGGCGCGCCGCTGCGCGGCGTCGGGATCGTCGAGCACAATGCGCGCCGCCGCGGCGAGGCCGGCGACGTCGCGCGGCGGGCACGACACCCCGGTCTGCCCGTCGATAACCGCTTCGCCCAGGCCGCCGATGTTGGAGGTCACCAGCGGGGCGCCGGCCGCGGCGGCCTCCAGCGCGACGAGCCCGAACGGCTCGTAGTGGCTCGGGAACACCGCGGCGTCGGCCCGGTGCAGCGCCGCCAGCAGTTCGTCATGGTGCAGGTGCCCGACGAAGCGAGTTGCCTTGAGCACCCGGTGTTTACGGGCCTGCTCGACGAGCCAGTCCTGCTGGGTTCCGTCGCCGGCGATGGTCAGCGTGGTGCCCGGGTTGGTGCGCCTGATCCGCGGCAGCGCGGCGATCAGGTCGTGCACCCCCTTCTCGTACTCCAGCCGCCCGACGTAGAGCAGTTCGGCGGGCCCGGTGCGCGGTCGCCGCGGGGCGAACGGCCAACGCGCCGCGTCGATCCCGTTGCGGATCACGGTGGTTTCGGCCAGACCGGGACCGAACAGCTCGGTGATCTCGTCGCTCATCGACGCCGAACAGGTGATCAGCGAATCGGATTCACGTACCAGCCACGATTCGACGGCGTGCACCTGACGACTGATCGCTCCGGAGACCCAGCCCGAATGCCTACCGGCTTCGGTCGCGTGGATCGTGGAAACCATTGGCACGTCATAGTATTGGGCGAGCGTGATGGCGGGGTGGGCTACCAGCCAATCGTGGGCGTGCACCACGTCGGGACGCCACGGCCGCGCAGTGCCGGACTTTTTGAGGTTGAGCCCGGCGCGAATCATCGCGTGGCCCATCGCCAGGGTCCAGGCCATCATGTCTGTGCCGAAACTGAATTCGTGCGGATCCTGGGCGGCGGCGATCACCCGCACGCCCTCGCTCATCTCGTCGGACGACGGGTGCGTGCTGGGATCGGTGCCGGTCGGGCGGCGCGACAGCACGACCACGTCGTGCCCGGCGGCGGCCAGCGCGGTCGACAGATGATGCACGTGCCGGCCCAGCCCGCCGATCACCACCGGCGGGTACTCCCACGACACCATCAGGATTCTCATCGGGGCAGCCTTCGGGCGTCCAGCGCGCCGAACAGACCGTCGGCGCGGCCCCACCCGTCGGCCAGCCGCTGCGCGGTGTCGCGCCGACCCGAGGCCAGCGCGCCGGCGATCTCGCGGGTGGCGTGCGCGTGCAGATGCGCGCGGTAGCGGGCGTAATCGGCGGCGGTGTCCTTGCTGACCATGAACGGCCAGTCGCTGGACACCGTCAGCAGGGTTTCGCGCAGGATCTGGTCGGCGACGCGATCGCGGGGGGTCGGCCCGTCGCAGTTCTGCGACAGCGCCTTGTCGACGGTGCTCAGCGCGGTGTCGACGACCTCATGGTTGAGCTGGACCAGATCGGCGACCTGCTCGCCGGCCCACACCTGCCAGTCCTTGCCCGAGCCCCATGAACTGGGCGGCAGGGCGACCGGCTCGCCGACGAATCCGCCGGACAGTGCGTCGCGCAGCGTCCCCACTCGCACCCCGGCGGCGGGCAGCGCCCGTAGCACCCGCGCCAACCAGGTCGGGCCCTCGTACCACCAGTGGCCGAACAGTTCGGTGTCGAACGCGGCGATGACGTGTGCCGGACGCCCGATGCGCTCGGATTCGCTCACCAGCCGGTTGCGCACCACGTCGACGAAATCGGCGACATGGGCGTCGACGGCCCGATCGGCTCGCTCGGGGTCGTAGGGCGCCTTGGCATCCGAGGACACGTTGCGGCCGGTGACCCGCGCGGGCTTGAGCCCGGTGAGGTGGTCGTAGGTGTGGAAGTCGCGGTAGGCGGCGTGACCGGGATAGCCGGATTTCGGCGACCACACCCGGTAGCTGACCTGCAGGTCGCGCCCGAAGGCGACCACGTCGGTGTCGCCGACGGGTCGGCCCAATGTGGTGTCGCCGTGCAGCGAGGGACCGTCGACCATGAAGTGGGTGATCCGCGCGGCGGCGTAGTCGCGTTCCATGCCCGGGGCATAGGCGCACTCGGGCGCCCAGATGCCGCCTGGGCGATGGGCTAGCCGCAACTGGGCGTCGGCCAGGCCCTCCCGCAGCGCGAATTCGCGCAGCCGCGGGGCGAGCAGCGGCTGGAACGGGTGGGCCAGGGGGCCGCCGAGCAATTCCACGGTCCCGGCATCGATCAGGCTGCGCAGCAGCGGGCTGCCGCCGTGCTGCCACAGGGTGGCGAAGTCGTCGAGCGCCCGGTCAGCCTCGGCGGACTCACGAATCCCGAACTCCCGCAACGCTTGTGGCGTACAGGATTGGTAGCCGGCCGACTTCGACTTCGGGATCGACCGTACGCTGGCGGCCTCGGCGGCGCGCAGCCGCCAGTTCGCCAGCCAGTGGTGCATGCCGTCCAGGCAGTACGGGTCGTCGAGCTGGGCATTGACCACCGGGGTGATGCCCAGGGTGATCAGCCGGTGGCGATCCTCGTCGGCCAGGGTGCGCAGCACCCGCAGCAACGGCAGATAGGCCGCGGCCCAGGATTGGTAGAGCCATTCCTCGCCGACCGGCCACCGGCCGTGATGTGCCAGCCACGGCAGGTGGGTGTGCAGCACCAGCGTGAACATGCCGGGCACCGGTGTCGCGGAATCGCTCACGGCCGCACCGCGATCGCGATCAGATCCAGGCTGTCATCGATGGGGTGGGTGTTGCGGTCGCCGGCGGCGACCAGGTCGAAGTCGTCGACGGTGACCGCGGCGACGTCGGCGATCAGCTGCGGAGGCCACGGCGCATCAGCGACCGCCCGCGCGATCTGCGCGTCGATGATCGACCCGCCGTGGCGGGCATCCATCTCACGCAGGCGCGCGCCGTGGAACAGGCCGCTGACCGCCACCTGGGTGAACCCCGCGCCGACCAGCAGCTCGGTCAGCTCGTCGGCATTCAATTCCCGGGTGTGAAACGGGTTGATCGGGGTGTCGCGGCCGGGGGAGAAGGTGATGCGGTTGGGGGTGGACATCAGCAGCAACCCCGACGGCCGCAGCACCCGGGCGCATTCCTCGACGAATTGGGTCTGGTCCCACAGGTGCTCGATGACCTGGAAATCCACCACGACATCCATCGATGCGTCCCGCAGCGGCAGCTCGGCCAGGTTGGCCTGCATGACTTCCACCCTGGGATAGCGGCCGCGGACATGGGCCACCGCGGCGGCGTCATAGTCGACGGCCACCACCCGGCGGGCCACGTCGGCGAGCAGGTCGGCGCCGTAACCTTCGCCACATCCCGCCTCGAGCACGTCACGGCCCACACAGTGGGTTGCCAGTCGCCGGTACACGACCTGATGGCGGCGGAACCAGTAGTTCTCGATCTCCAGGTCGGGGATCGTGCGCTCGCCGGTCAGCGTCAACACCGCTGGGCTTGCCGGGGAGACCGCCGGTGAACTGCGGTCAGAGGTGCCGTCGGGAACGTCGGGGACGAATGCGCTCATTGCATAGGGAGGCTAACGCGAAGTGTCGGATTCGCGAACCGCTGCGCGGGTAGGCCCCGCTCGCGGGGGAGGCGGGCCTGCAAGAACCTGCAGTACGACCCGCTATGGTGTGATGGCAGGCTGCACAAAGTTACCGAGCAGTAACACGATCGTGCGCTGCAAAGCGCGTACTGAAAGTCTCGTAGCCGACTGCTGCGAGACTCGTTCAAGGAGGACGAACCACACTCATGACGAACATCGTGGTCCTGATCAAGCAGGTCCCAGACACCTGGTCGGAGCGGAAGCTGACTGACGGCGACTGGACGCTGGACCGAGAGGCCGCCGACGCCGTGCTGGACGAGATCAATGAGCGCGCCGTCGAAGAAGCCCTGCAAATCCGTGAGCGGGAAGGCGGCGAGGGCACCGTGACCGTGCTGACCGCCGGTCCCGAACGCGCCACCGAGGCGATCCGCAAGGCGCTGTCGATGGGCGCCGACAAGGCCGTTCACCTCAAGGACGACGGCCTGCACGGCTCGGACGTGATCCAGACCGGCTGGGCGCTGGCGCGCGCGCTGGGCACCATCGAGGGCACCGAGCTGGTCATCGCCGGTAACGAAGCCACCGACGGCACCGGCGGTGCGGTCCCGGCGGTCATCGCGGAGTACCTGGGCCTGCCGCAGCTGACCCACCTGCGCAAGCTGTCGCTCGAGGGCGACAAGGTCACCGGCGAGCGCGAGACCGATGACGGCGTGTTCGCGCTCGAGGCCACGTTGCCCGCGGTGGTCAGCGTCACCGAGAAGATCAACGAGCCACGCTTCCCGTCCTTCAAGGGCATCATGGCCGCCAAGAAGAAAGAGGTCACGGTGCTGACCCTGGCCGAGATCGGCGTCGAAGGCGACGAGGTCGGCCTGGCCAACGCCGGGTCGACGGTGCTCGCGTCGACACCGAAACCGCCGAAGACCGCGGGTGAGAAGGTTACCGACGAGGGTGAGGGCGGCAACGAGATCGCCAAGTACCTGGTCGGCCAGAAAGTCATCTAACCCCCATTCCTGACGAGAAGAGCGAGAGATAACCCATGGCTGAAGTACTGGTGCTCGTCGAGCACGCTGAAGGCGCGGTGAAAAAGGTCACCGCCGAATTGATCACTGCCGCCCGCGCTTTGGGCGAGCCGTCGGCCGTCGTCGTCGGTGCGCCGGGCACGGCCGCGCCGCTGGTCGACGCACTGAAGGAAGCCGGCGCCGCCAAGATCTACGTCGCCGAGTCCGACGACGTCGACAAATACCTGGTCACCCCGGTCGTCGACGTGCTGGCCTCGCTGGTCGAATCCGCTTCTCCGGCAGCGGTTTTGCTGGCCGCCAACGCCGACGGCAAAGAGATCGCCGGCCGGCTAGCGGCCCGGCTCGGTTCGGGTCTGCTGGTCGACGTGGTCGACGTCAAGGAGGGCAACAAGGCCATCCACTCCATCTTCGGTGGCGCGTTCACCGTCGAGGCCCAGGCCAACGGCGACACCCCGGTGATCACCGTGCGGGCCGGTGCGATCGACGCGGAGCCGTCGGCCGGTGCGGGCGAGCAGGTCACCGTCGAGGTGCCCGCTCCCGCCGAGAACGCCACCAAGATCACCGCTCGCGAGCCCGCCGTCGCGGGCGACCGCCCGGAGCTCACCGAGGCCACCGTCGTGGTCTCCGGAGGGCGCGGCGTCGGCAGCGCGGAGAACTTCAGTGTGGTTGAGGCGCTGGCGGATTCGCTGGGTGCGGCCGTCGGTGCGTCGCGCGCCGCCGTCGACTCGGGTTACTACCCGGGCCAGTTCCAGGTCGGCCAGACCGGTAAGACGGTCTCGCCCCAGCTCTACATCGCGCTGGGCATCTCGGGTGCGATCCAGCACCGGGCGGGCATGCAGACCTCGAAGACCATCATCGCGGTCAACAAGGACGAAGAGGCTCCGATCTTCGAGATCGCCGACTACGGCGTGGTGGGCGACCTCTTCAAGGTTGCTCCGCAGCTGACCGACGCGATCAAGGCTCGTAAGGGCTGATCTGTCAACGCAATCGCCCCCGCGCGCACGTCGCGTCGGGGGCGATTGCGTAATTTACACCACCTCAACGCGTCTGCGGCCCGCCAGCCTCTTTTCGATTCCGATACCGCGGGTGATATCGGATCCGAGAGTCGCCTATTAGTCCGTGCATCACCGCAATGTCGGGGAGAATCGTTCGCCCCGAACATGATTCGTGTTTCAATCGATGCCGGATATCCCACCGGCGGCAGCCTCCGAAGTTGGCGGGCACGTTAATAGACAGAGACGCTCAGGTGTTTATTGCGTTGCCGCTCATGCGAATACATACAAGCAAGCCCGCTTGCCTGCGAGCGTGTGCAACACATTTCGTCATCTTACGTGCACCAACACGTCATAGCGTCGATGCCGATTGGCTCCCCGATTGCGCGACGTTGTTCCCATGAGCATTGCTTCTGTCCTGATACCGAGTGACAAGCCGGACGAAGCTGCGACCAGCTCGTCTGGGCCGCGTTACTCGTTGTTGCTGTCCACCGATCCCGATTTGGTCGAGACGGCGCAGCGGCTGCGCTATGACGTATTCACCAGCACGCCCGGTTTCGCGTTGCCGGAAACGGGTGCGGGGGACCGGGACGTGGATCGTTTCGACGAGTTCTGCGACCACTTGCTGGTCCGCGATGACGACACCGGCGAGCTGGTGGGGTGCTACCGGATGCTGGCGCCGTCGGGTGCGATTGCGGCCGGTGGCCTCTATACGGCGACGGAATTCGACCTCGGTGCGCTCGACCCGCTGCGGCCGTCGTTGGTGGAAATGGGCCGCGCCGTGGTGCGTGACGGCCACCGCAACGGCGGCGTCGTGTTGTTGATGTGGGCAGGGATCCTGGCCTATCTGGACCGCTACGGCTACGACTACGTGATCGGGTGTGTGTCGGTGCCGATCGGCGGGGACGACGACGTGCCCGGCAGCCAGCTTCGCGGCGTGCGTGATTTCGTCCGGAGCCGCCACGCCGCGCCGCCGGAATACCAGGCGTACCCGCACCGCCCGGTGGTCGTGGACGGCAAGACTCTCGACGAGATCGGGCCGCCGGCACGGCCCTCGGTTCCCGCCCTGATGCGCGGCTACCTGCGACTGGGTGCCAAATCCTGCGGCGAACCCGCCCTGGACCCGGATTTCGGCGTCGGCGACTTCTGCGTGCTGCTGGACAAACGCCAGGCCGATACCCGATATCTGCGGCGACTTCGGTCGGTATCGGCGGCTTCCGAAATGAGCAGCGAGATGGCGGGCCGCGACCGATGAACGCTCCCGCAGTCGCCACCGACCACGCCTGGCTGCCGCGCGCGACGTGCGACAGCACCTGTGTGGGTGTCGCCTCCGCGTCGCCGCGGTGGCTGGTGGTACTGCGGGTGACGCTTCGCCTCATGCTGGTGGTGCTGCTTGTGCTGGGGGCGCCGTTGGCGCTGGTGCCGGGACCGGCGCAGCTGCGGATCAGGCGGTTCTACTGCCAGGCGGTGCTGCGGGTTTTCGGGATCCGGATCAGCGTGTCCGGCGCTCCGATCCGCAACCTGCGCGGCGTCCTGGTGGTCGGGCCGCACATGTCCTGGCTCGACGTCTTCGCCATCGGTGCGGTGCTGCCCGGCTGGTACGTCGCGCGCGCGGACATGTTCGGCGAGCTCGCGGCGCGGCTGCTGAAGATCATTCCGATCGACCGCTCCAGCCTGCGGCAGTTGCCCGGGGTGGTGGACACCGTGGCGGAGCGGCTGCGGGCGGGCCAGACCGTGGTGGCCTTTCCCGAGGGCACCACGTGGTGCGGGGTGGCCTGTGGTTCGTTCTACCCGGCGATGTTCCAGGCCGCGATCGACGCCGGTCGTCCGGTCCAGCCGCTCCGGTTGACATATCACCACGTCGACGGCCTGCTTTCGACCGCCCCGGCCTTCGTCGGGGACGACACCTTGCTGGCGGCAATGGGCCGGCTGATCACCCAACGCCGCACCCTGGCGCATGTTCACGTGGAATCTCTGCAGCTGCCGGGCACCGACCGCCGCGCCCTCGCCCGCCGGTCCCAGTCGGCGGTCGGCGTCGGGGTGGCGCGGCGCCCAGGTCAACCCCACGAGCTGGCCGCTTAGGGGTTCGGCCCGGCCCGGTATCGTGGGGCGCGTCATGGTCTACCTCGATCACGCTGCCACCACCCCGATGCATCCTGCCGCCATCGAGGCGATGACGGCCGTGTACGGCACCGTCGGCAACGCGTCGTCGCTGCACACCAGCGGCCGCGCGGCCCGGCGCCGCATCGAGGAGTCCCGCGAGCTGATCGCGGAGCAGCTGGGCGCGCGCCCGTCGGAGGTGATTTTCACCGCGGGCGGCACCGAGAGCGACAACCTGGCCGTCAAGGGGATCTACCGCGCCCGCCGCGACGCCGACCCGTGCCGGCTGCGGATCATCACCAGCCGGGTGGAACACCACGCGGTGCTGGATTCGGTCGACTGGCTGGTCGAACACGAGGGCGCCCAGGTGACCTGGCTGCCCACCGCCGCCGACGGATCGGTGTCGGCCGCTGCGCTGCGCGAAACGCTGCAAAGTCATGACGACGTCGCGCTGGTCTCGGTGATGTGGGCCAACAACGAGGTCGGCACCGTGATGCCCATCGTCGAACTCGCAGCCGTCGCGGCCGAATTCGGCGTCCCGATGCACAGCGACGCCGTACAGGCGATCGGTCAGCTGCCCGTCGACTTCACCGCAAGCGGGCTCTCGGCGATGAGCGTTGCGGCGCACAAGTTCGGCGGTCCGCAGGCGGTGGGCGCCTTGTTGCTGCGCCGCGACGTGGCCTGTGCGCCGCTGCTGCACGGCGGCGGGCAGGAGCGTGACATCCGTTCCGGCACTCCGGATGTCGCCGGTGCCGTCGGAATGGCAGCCGCGATGCGGATCGCGGTGGACGGTCTGCAGGCCAACGGCGTTCGGCTGCGTGCGCTGCGCGATCGTCTGGTCGAGGGCGTGCTGGCCCGGATCGACGACGTGCGTGCCAACGGGTCGTTCGAATCGCGGCTTCCGGGCAATGCCCACTTCACCTTTCGCGGCTGCGAAGGTGACGCGCTGCTGATGCTGTTGGATGCCAACGGAATCGAATGCTCGACCGGCTCGGCATGCACAGCCGGTGTCCCGCAGGCCTCGCACGTGCTGATCGCGATGGGCGCCGACGCCGCCACCGCGCGCGGATCGCTGCGGCTGTCGTTGGGGCACACCAGCGTTGACGCCGACGTCGATGCGGTGCTGCGGGTGCTGCCCGCGGCGGTGGATCGGGCCAGACGGGCGGCGCTGGCCGCCGCGGGAGCATCCGGGTGAAGGTTCTTGCCGCGATGAGCGGTGGTGTCGATTCGTCGGTCGCCGCCGCTCGGATGGTCGGCGCCGGGCATGACGTGGTCGGGGTGCACCTGGCGCTGTCCTCGGCGCCCGGCACGCTGCGCACCGGCTCGCGGGGCTGCTGCTCGAAGGAAGACGCCTCCGACGCGCGCCGCGTGGCCGATGTGCTCGGAATACCATTCTACGTCTGGGATTTCGCGGAGAAGTTCGCCGAAGACGTGATCGACGATTTCGTGTCGTCCTACGCGCGCGGTGAGACGCCCAACCCGTGCGTGCGCTGCAATCAGCGCATCAAGTTCGCGGCGCTTTCCACGCGCGCCCTGGCATTGGGTTTCGACACCGTGGTCACCGGCCACTACGCCCGGCTGTCGGAAGGCCGGCTGCGCCGCGCCGTCGACCACGACAAGGATCAATCCTATGTGCTGGCCGTGCTGACCGCAGAACAGTTGCGCCACGCGGCTTTTCCGATTGGCGACACCCCGAAGCCGCAGATCCGTGCGGAAGCGGCTCGCCGCGGCCTGGCCGTCGCCGCTAAGCCGGACAGCCATGACATCTGCTTCATTCCGTCGGGGGACACCCGGGCTTTTCTGGGTGAGCGCATCGCCGTTCGCCGCGGCAACGTGGTCGGTGCCGACGGGGCGGTGCTGGCCAATCACGATGGGGTGCACGGTTTTACGATCGGGCAGCGCAAGGGGCTGGGCATCGCCGGCCCCGGGCCCGACGGTCTGCCGCGCTACGTGACGGCCATCGACGCCGACACCGCGACGGTGCACGTGGGCAGTGCCGCCGATCTCGAAGTGCGCGCGCTGACGGGACGGGATCCGGTGTTCACCGCCGGAGCCGCACCGCAGGGCCCGATCGAGTGTGACGTTCAGGTGCGGGCGCACGGTGAAACCGCGAGCGCGGTGGCCGAATTGATCGGCGACGAGCTGTGCGTGCGGTTGCGCGTCCCGCTGCGCGGGGTGGCGCGCGGCCAGACGGTCGTGCTGTACCGCCCGGATTCGGCCGGTGACGAAGTGCTGGGCAGCGCCACCATCGCCGGCACGTCGCGCTGATCGCCGACACCGCGTTCGCGTTCCAAGAATTCTCCAAGAGCTTGCGGAGAGCATTCGTCTCGTAACTGATTGACCCCCGAGCGGGGAAGGAACGAGTGACGATGAGCGAGAACCAGATCACAGCGCAGGAAGTACAGACCAACGGCCTTGCCGTTGCGGCTTTCGTACTCAGCATCATGGGCATGTACGCAAGCCCCGTCTTGGCCAGCGTTCTCGCCCTCGTTGGCATGTGGCAGGTCAAACATCGTTCGCAGCAAGGCTTTGCGCTGGCGATCACCGCACTGGCAGTCTCGGCCGCCGTCACCGCCCTGCACGTCGCGATATGGATTCAGTGCGGCCACCCGAACTTCGAGTTGGAGACCACGGCGCACTGGTGATCAACCGTTGCCGCACCAGCGGTTAGCCGCTACCGCGGGAAGTTGGCGACGATGTTCGTCATCACGATGTCGGACACCGACTGCGGGAAGCCGCAGAAGGTGACTTCCACCAGAGCCACCGACTGCACCCGGTAGTCGCGGCCGCAGCCACCCGGCCCCAGGTGCAGCGACGCGGCGTCGGCCTTCCAGTCCCCGACGAACAGCTGGCCGGACGAGCCGCCGGCGCAGTCATCGACGGTCGAGACCAGAGTGGTGAAGGCGTGCTGAGCGGTCGCGGCATCGCGATAGGCCGCGGCACCCTCGGAGATCAGGGCGCCGTCGGGCGGGTCCTGAAACGTCGTCTTGTGGAACTCTTCGATATCGGGACCAAACGTCGCGGTCTCGGCGAACAGGAAGCGGCAGGGCCGCGGCGTGGTTTCGGCGAGCGCGTCGATGTCGACCGGAGTGCTCCCGTCCATCGAGGGAATGATCGACAGGTGCTCGCCGGCGCCGGTGATGGCTTGCATCCGCGACTGATCCAGCAGGATCGTATCGACATTGACCCCGTTGATACCGCGGGCACCGCCGGTAAATCCGGGCAGTGCCGTGCCATCCACCACCCGGGAGCACGCCGCCGTCAGCACCATCGCGCCACATATCAGCGCCCACGCGAATCCTGCCCTGTGCCACACCGTTCTGCACCCCTCTAAAGCCCTGAGAGTAGTCGCGATGGCCGACGTCAACACACCCTGGCCGCCGCAGCGCAATGTGACGTCGAATACGGTTGCCCGGTGAGTGTTTTCGCCGACATCTTTCCGAAAGCCAGCGGCGTGGGTTCGTGGCCGGGTACCGCGGCACGGCCGTCGGCGGAGGTCGTTGTCGGCGAGTTGGCCGCCGCGCTGGCTCACCTCGTCGAGCTGCCGGCCAGGGGAGTGGGCGCCGACCTGCTGGGGCGCGCCGGTGCGCTCCTGGTCGACGTGGCGATCGACACCGTGCCGCGCGGTTACCGCATCGCCGCCCGTCCGGGCGCGGTGACGCGTCGGGCCGTCAGCCTCCTCGACGAGGATATGGATGCCCTCGAGGAGGCCTGGGAGACGGCCGGCCTGCGCGGCGGCGGACGGGTCGTCAAGGTCCAGGCGCCCGGGCCGATTACCTTGGTCGCCGGGCTCGAGCTGTCCAACGGCCACCGGGCGATCACCGACCCCGGGGCGGTGCGCGACCTGACGGCATCGCTGGCCGAGGGCGTTGGGATCCATCGCGCGGCGCTGTCGCGCCGCCTCGGCACACCGGTGGTGGTGCAATTCGACGAGCCGTCGTTGCCCGCCGCGTTGGGTGGCCGGCTGAGCGGGGTCACCGCGTTGAGTCCGGTTGCCGCGCTCGACGAGTCGGTGGCCGCAACGTTGCTCGACACCTGTGCCGAGACGGTAGGTGCCGAGGTGATGGTGCACAGTTGCGCGGCCGAGTTGCCGTGGGATCTGTTGGCGCGCAGTGCAATTAGCGCAGTATCGGTGGACGTCGTAATGCTGCGGGCCGCGGACCTGGACGGGATCGCGGCGTTCATCGAATCGGGTCGCACCGTGATGCTGGGCGTGGTCTCTGCCACTGCTCCAGCCCAGCGGCCGGCCGCCGAGGAGGTGGCCGCGGCCGTCGTCGCGGTGACCGACCGGCTCGGATTCGCCCGTTCGGCGCTGCGCGAGCGCATCGGCGTCACTCCGGCATGCGGTCTGGCCGCGGCGACGCCGCAGTGGGCCCGGACCGCGATCGAGCTGTCCCGCAAAGCCGCGGAGGCATTCGCCGAGGACCCCGACGCCATTCAATAGGCAACCAATTGGTTGCACTTCACCGCGTCGTGTGGTGCACTAAAAGGCAACCAGGAGGTTGCATGTGAACACGGACCGGATCGAGAAGCAGGTGGTGCTGCGCGCGCCACTGGACCGGGTGTGGCGGGCCATCAGCGATGCCGAGCAGTTCGGGCGGTGGTTCGGCGTTCGGTTCGACGGCCCCTTCGTCGAGGGTGCCGCGGTCGGCGCGGCAATCGCCACGACGGTCGTCGACAACGAGGTCGCCAAGCGCCAGGAGGCGCACGCGGGGATGCGGAGCACCTGGCAGATCGTCGCGATCGAGCCCAAACGGCGATTCGCCTACCGGTGGCATCCGTTTGCGGTCGATCGTGATGCCGATTACGAATCCGAGCCGACCACGCTGGTCGAGTTCACGCTGTCGGAAACCGCCGACGGCGTGCTGCTCACGATCGTCGAATCCGGGTTCGACGCGATCCCCGCGGCGCGCCGTTCCGCCTCGTTCGAGGCCAACTCCGAGGGGTGGGCCATCCAGACCGACATGGTGCGCAGGTACCTCGAAGACGCCTGGCTATGAGCGCCCAAACCGCAATAGCCGCACCTCTTTTCGACGCTCTCGGGGATCCGAACCGGCTACGCATCATCGTCCGGCTCTGTGACCTGGGTCCGAGCTCGACGTCGCAAGTCTCCAGCGTCGTTCCGGTCACCCGGCAGGCGGCCACCAAACATCTGCAGCTGCTGGAGACGGCCGGGCTGGTCAGCAGCAGCCGTCGCGGACGCGAACGCGTATGGACGGTGCAGACCGAACCCCTGGCGCGGGCCAGCGACTACCTGACTCAGCTGTCGCTCCGCTGGGACGCCGCGGTGGACCGGCTGCGGGCATTTGTGGAGGACTGAGCGTCCCGGGATCAGCGTCGGAGGGCTTCGATAGCCTGCCAAGGTGAGTTCGCCAGAAGCTGACCCCGTCCCACCCGAGGTTCGCCGGCAATGGCGCGAACTGGCCGACGAGGTGCGCGAACACCAGTTCCGCTACTACGTGCGGGATGCGCCGATCATCTCCGACGCGGATTTCGACGAGCTGCTGCGGCGACTGGCCGAGCTCGAGGAGCAGCATCCCGAGCTGCGCACCCCCGATTCGCCGACTCAGCTGGTCGGCGGTGCGGGATTCGCCACCGATTTCACCTCAGCCGAGCACCTGGAACGGATGCTGTCGCTGGACAACGTGTTCAGCACCGAGGAATTCGACGTGTGGTCCGCCCGCATCCACGCCGAGGTCGGTAACGACGTGCCCTTCCTGTGTGAACTCAAGATCGACGGCGTCGCGCTGGCGCTGGTCTACCGCGGTGGCCGGTTGGTCCGCGCGGCCACTCGCGGCGACGGGCGCACCGGCGAGGACGTCACGAACAATGCGCGCACCATCGACGATGTCCCGGAACGGCTGACGGCCAGCGACCAGTATCCGATCCCCGATGTGCTCGAGGTCCGCGGCGAGGTGTTCTTCCGGGTCGCCGACTTCGAGGCGCTCAACGCCGCGCTGGTCGAGGATGGCAAGGTGCCGTTCGCCAACCCGCGCAACAGCGCCGCTGGATCGCTGCGGCAGAAGGATCCCGCGGTGACCGCCCGCCGCAAGCTCCGGATGATCTGCCACGGCGTCGGGCGCACCGAGGGATTTCGGCCGGTCTCCCTGCACGACGCCTATCTGGCGCTGGGTGCCTGGGGTCTGCCGGTCTCCGACCACACCACCCGGGTGGACAACGCCGCGGGTGCGCTGGAGCGGATCGCCTATTGGGGCGAGCACCGCCACGACGTCGATCACGAAATCGACGGAGTCGTCGTCAAAATCGACGACGTCGGACTGCAGCGTCGGCTGGGGTCGACGTCGCGGGCACCGCGCTGGGCCATCGCATACAAATACCCGCCGCAAGAGGTGCAGACCCAGCTACTCGACATCAAGGTCAACGTCGGTCGGACCGGACGTGTCACGCCGTACGCGGTGATGGTGCCGGTCAAGGTCGCCGGTTCGACGGTCGAAATGGCCACCCTGCACAACGCTTCCGAGGTCAAGCGCAAGGGCGTGCTGATCGGCGACAACGTGGTGCTCCGCAAGGCCGGCGACGTGATTCCCGAAGTGCTAGGTCCGGTCGCCGACCTGCGCGACGGCACCGAACGCGAATTCGTGATGCCCACGCACTGTCCCGAGTGCGCCACCCTGCTGGCCCCGGCCAAAGAGGGCGACGCCGACATCCGCTGCCCCAACTCCCGATCCTGCCCAGCGCAGTTGCGGGAGAGGGTATTTCACGTCGCCGGCCGCGGCGCCTTCGACATCGAGGGCCTGGGCTACGAGGCCGCCATCGCGCTGCTGGCGGCCGAGGTGATCACGGACGAGGGCGACCTGTTCACCCTCGCCGAGGACGACCTGTTGCGCACCGAGTTATTCACCACCAAGGCCGGCACGCTGTCGGCCAACGGGAAGCGATTGCTGGCCAACCTCGACCGGGCCAAGGCGCAGCCCCTGTGGCGAGTGCTGGTGGCGCTGTCGATCCGGCATGTCGGGCCGACGGCGGCGCGCGCCCTGGCGACCGAGTTCGGCAGCCTCGACGCGATCACGTCGGCGTCGACGGACGAACTGGCGGCGGTCGAGGGAGTCGGGCCGACCATCGCCGCCGCGGTGACCGAGTGGTTCATGGTCGACTGGCACCGCGCGATCGTCGACAAGTGGCGAGCGGCCGGCGTGCGGATGGCCGACGAACGCGACGCCAGCACGCCGCGCACGCTCGCCGGGCTGAGCATCGTGGTCACCGGGTCGCTGAACGGGTTCTCCCGCGACGAGGCCAAGGAGGCCATCGTGTCCCGCGGCGGCAAGGCGGCAGGCTCGGTGTCGAAGAACACCGCGTACGTCGTGGCCGGCGATTCGCCGGGCTCGAAGTACGACAAAGCGGTGGAACTGGGTGTGCCGATCCTCGACGAGGACGGGTTTCGGCGGCTCCTGGCCGAGGGGCCGGCATCCGGCGGCACAGCCGATTAACAGCGGAGTACTGGTCCGTACCGCACTTGCGGATCTATCGTGGGCGCTATGACCCAGACGGCCGACCAGTACACGGAGCCCTCGCCGTGGTCTCCGCGCGAGGCCGAACTGCTGGCGGTGACGCTGCAGCTGCTGCAGGAGCACGGCTACGACCAGTTGACGATCGACGCAGTCGCGAGCGCCGCCCACGCCAGCAAGGCCACGGTGTACCGGCGCTGGCCCTCGAAAGCCGAACTGGTACTGGCCGCCTTCATCGAAGGCGTCCGCCAGGTCGCGGTTCCGCCGAACACCGGGACGCTGCGCGGCGACTTGATCAGCCTCGGGGAGGTCTGCGGCGAGCACGGACGCCAGCACGCCAGCACGATCCGCGCGGTGATGGTCGAGGTGTCGCGCCACCCTGCGCTCAACGAGGCGCTGCAAGATCAATTCCTCAAGCAGCGCAAGGCCTTGGTTCAGCACGTGCTGCAGCAGGCCGTCGACCGCGGCGAGATCGCCCAAGACGCCTTCACCGACGAACTCTGGGACCTGCTGCCCGGCTACCTGATCTTCCGGTCGCTCATCCCCGACCGGCCGCCCACCCGTCACACGGTGCAGCTGCTCGTCGACCAGTTCCTGATCCCGGGCCTGACCCGATCCAGCGGCTGAGCCGGCGAGCAACGTGCCAGCCAAATGTGTACGGGCGCGTCTCTTGTACAGTACGGTCCAGTACCGTACTGTGAGATCCGTCGTTTGCGCTTGCGTGCGACAACTGTCGTCGTCATAGAGTGATCGAGACCGCCCGACCATCGAAAGGCCGACGCGTGAAGGCGCTTTCAATGTCCGCCGTGCTTAGGCAGGGCTGGATGGTTTTGGTCACGGTGCTCGTCGTCGTCGTCGCGGCATTCGGCATTTTTCGCCTGCACGGAATCTTCGGCTCCGAGGACAACACGCGGTCCAACAGCGGTCTGGCCAACGAGATCGTGCCGTTCAACCCCAAGTCGGTGTTGCTCGAAGTCTTCGGCGCGCCGGGCGCGACGGCAACGATCAACTATCTGGACGTCAATGCCCAGCCGCAGGAAGTGAAGAACGCGCCGCTGCCGTGGTCGTTCACGATCACCACGACGGAGCCCGCGGTTGTCGCCAACGTTGTGGCGCAAGGCAATGGAGACACCCTCGGTTGCCGGATCACCGTCAACGGCGAAGTCAAAGACCAACGCACCGTCAACAAAGTCGACGCCTACACCTTCTGTCTGGATAAGTCGGGATGAGCAACCAAACCAACGAAATTGACCAGCAGCAGACGCGGTCCAACGTGGCGCGCACCATCCGTCGGCTCGCGCTGCCGATCCTGCTGTTCTGGGTGGCGCTGGCCGCCATCACGAACATCGCGGTGCCGCAGCTGGAAGAGGTGGGCAAAACCCACAACGTGGCGCTGAATTCGCCGGATGCCCCGTCGCTCAAGGCGATCAAGCGCATCGGTGACAAGTTCCATGAGTTCGACACCGATAGCTCGGCGATGATCGTGCTGGAAGGCGACAAGCCGCTCGGGGCCGACGCGCATCGCTTCTACGACGACATGATCCGCAAGATCGAGCAGGACAAAAAGCACGTCCAGCACGTCCAGGACTACTGGGGCGACACCCTGACCGCGGCGGGATCGCAAAGCACCGACGGCAAGGCCGCCTATGTCCAGGTGAACCTCGCCGGTAATCAAGGCTCGGCCTTGGCCAACGAGGGTGTCGACGCCATCCGCGACATCATCGAGCACATGAAGCCGCCGCCGGGGGTAAGGCGTACGTCACCGGCGCGGCGCCGCTGATCTCCGATCAGTTCGACGTCGGCAGCAAGGGCACCGCGAAGGTCACCGCCATTACCATCGGGGCGATCGCGGTAATGCTGTTCTTCGTCTACCGTTCGGTACTCACCACGCTGCTGGTGCTCGGCACCGTCCTGATCGAAATGTCCGCTGCCCGAGGTCTTGTCGCCTTCCTGGGTAACGAAGGCATCATCGGGCTGTCGACCTACGCGACCAATATCGAGACGTTACTGGTGATCGCGGCCGGAACGGACTACGCGATATTTTTCGTGGGCCGCTACCAAGAAGCGCGGGGCACCGGCGAGAATCGTGAAAATGCCTTCTACACCATGTATCACGGCACCACCCACGTCGCGTTGGGTTCTGGCCTCACCGTGGCGGGCGCGACGGCCTGCCTGAGTTTCACCCGGCTGCCGTACTTCCAAAGCCTGGGCATCCCGTCCGCGCTGGGCATTCTGGTGGCGTTGGCCGCCGCGCTGACCCTGGGCCCCGCGATCCTCTTCTTGGGGTCCAAGGCGGGCATCTTCGACCCCAAACGTGCGGTCAAGACCCGCGGCTGGCGGCGGATCGGCACCGCCATCGTCCGCTGGCCCGGCGCGGTGCTGGCGGCCTCCTGCGGACTGGCCCTGGTGGGTCTGATCGCCCTGCCCGGGTACAAGACCAGTTACGACACGCGTCCCTACATGCCTGACGACGCGCCGGCCAATATCGGCTACGCGGCGGCCGAGAAACACTTCTCGCGGGCCCGGCTGGAGCCCGAATTGTTGATGGTCGAAGCCGATCACGACATGCGCAACCCGGCGAGCATGCTCGTCCTGGACAAGGTGGCCAAAGCGATTTTCCACGTGCCCGGGGTCGCCCAGGTGCAGACCATCACGCGGCCGTTGGGCACGCCGCTGGTCCACAGCTCATTGGCATTTGTGGTCAGCAATTCCAGCGCCGGCCAGCAGCAAAACCTGCAGTATCAACGGGATCGGGCCGACGACGCCCTCAAACAAGCCAACGAACTGTCGAAGACGATCGACATCTTGCGACAGCAGTTCGTGCTGCAGCAGCAATTGGCTGCCACCACCCATGACGAGACAACGAGCTTTCACGACACGCTGGGCACGATTCAGGACCTTCGAGAAAAGATCGCGAACTTCGACGATTTCTTCCGGCTGATTCGCAGCTACTTTTATTGGGAGAAGCACTGTTACGACATTCCGGCCTGCTTCGCGTTCCGATCCCTCTTCGACGCGCTGGACGGAATCGACGAGCTCACCGATAAATTTCAAAATCTCACGGCTTCGCTCGACAAGCTCGACGCGCTGCAGCCGAAGCTGGTGGCGTTGATACCGCCCCAGATTAAGAGCCAGGAAACGAATCGCGATCTGACCCTGGCGAATTACGCCACGCTGTCCGGCATTTACAGCCAGAACGCGGCCGCGCTGGAAAACTCGACGGCGCTGGGGCAGGCCTTTGACGAGGCCAAGAACGACGACACCTTCTACCTGCCGCCGGAGGTTTTCCAGAACCCCGACTTCGCCCGGGGGCTCAAATTGTTCCTGTCGCCCGACGGCAAGGCAGCTCGAATGATCATCACGCATGACGGCGATCCCGCGACGACCGAGGGCATTTCGCACATCGACCCGATCGTCAAGGCCGCGCATGAAGCCTTGAAGGGCACGCCGATGGCGAATGCGGGAATCTACGTCGGCGGGACCGCCGCGACCTACAAGGACATCCGCGACGGCGCCAAGTACGACTTGCTGATCGTCGCGTTCGCCGCGCTGAGCCTGATCCTGTTGATCATGATGATCATCACGCGCAGCCTGATCGCCGCGGTGGTGATCGTGGGCACGGTGGCCCTCTCGTTGGGGGCCTCATTCGGACTGTCAGTTCTGGTGTGGCAGTACCTCTTTGGCATTCAGTTGTATTGGGTCGTCCTCGCACTGGCCATCATTTTGCTGCTGGCGGTCGGATCCGACTACAACCTGCTGCTGATCTCTCGATTCAAGGAAGAGATCCATGCCGGCATCAATACCGGCATCATCCGGGCGATGGCCGGCTCCGGCTCGGTCGTCACGTCGGCGGGCATTGTGTTCGCCGTCACGATGTGCGCGTTTGTCTTCAGCGGATTTCAGGTCCTCGGTCAGATCGGCACGACGATCGGCCTTGGGTTGTTGTTCGACACGCTGATCGTGCGCTCATTCATGACGCCCTCTATCGCAAGGATTCTCGGACGCTGGTTCTGGTGGCCCCAAGTGGTGCGGCCGCGCCCGGCCAGCGCGATGCTGCGGCCTTACGGGACGCGTGAGTCGGTGCGTCAGTTGCTGCTGTGGGAAGACGACGACACGGTCGCGCCGAAGACCTCCGCGGCGGCCCGCTGATTCAGCGCAGCATGGTCGCCACGATCCCGGCCAGATAACCCAGACGGGCCACCTCCGACGGCCGGAATTCGGGACCCGGACGGCCCAGCACCACCGCGGTGTGCGGGTCGCCCAGTGGCGCGGCGACCATCGTGATGTCCATGTCGCGCCAGGCCTGCGGCACCCAGTCGGCGGTGCCGTCCAGCGTCGCGGCCTCATGGATCGGCAGCCAGGGAGCCGACACCGCGCGGGTCTCCGGTGAGCCCGGACTGGCCGCGAGACGCTGCACCTCACCTTCGGAACCGCGCAGCACCGTGCACCAGCTCACCCGCAGCACCCGGGGCGCCTCGTCGGCCAGCACGTGCAGCCGCTCCTGCTTGTCCTTGGCGGCGGAGACGTGGTCGAGCAGTTCCAGCTCGCGGTGTGCCTCCAGCAGGCCGGTATGCGGGCGCACGCTGTCCACCCGCACGCCGCTCAGCGATTCGGCCGCGGTGATCAGCGTGTCGGGCATCGATCCGGCGGGCAGTTCGATGACCAGGTCGTCGGTCGCGTAGCCGGCGCGGCGCTCCACGACGTCGAGCGACAGGATGTCGGCGCCCACCGAACCGAGCGCGACCGCCAGCGCGCCCAGGCTTCCGGGGCGGTCGAGGAGCTCGATGCGCAACAGATACGACGGCACGCGCCCACTGTTGCACAGAGCCGCCCGAAAGGCATTTCCGCAGGGCGGGGCGCGGTCACCGTCGGGTGCGCGTCCCGGTTAGGCTTTTCGCTCGTGTCCCAGATCTCCCGCGACGAGGTCGCGCACCTGGCCAGGTTGGCCCGGCTGGCGCTGACCGATACCGAGCTGGACAGCTACGCCGGCCAACTCGACGCCATTCTGACCCACGTCAGCCAGATCCAGGCGGTCGACGTCACCGGCGTCGAGCCGACCGACAACCCGCTCAAGGACGTCAACGTGACCCGCCCGGACGAGACCAGGCCGTGCCTGACGCAGGAGCAGGCGCTGGCCGCGGCGCCCGAGGCCGTCGACGGCCGGTTCGCCGTCCCGCAAATCCTGGGGGACAGCGAGTGAACGAGATCATCCGATCCGACGCCGCGACGCTGGCCGCCAACGTCGCCGCCAAGGAGCTGTCGTCGGTCGAGATCACCCGGGCCTGCCTGGACCGGATCGCGGCGACCGACGACCGGTATAGCGCGTTTCTGCACGTCGCGGGCGACGAGGCACTCGCGGCCGCGGCCGCTGTCGACGAGGCGGTGGCCGCCGGGGAGCGGCTGCCCTCGGCGCTGGCCGGCGTTCCGTTGGCGCTCAAGGACGTGTTCACAACGGTCGACATGCCCACCACCTGCGGATCCAGGATCCTCGAGGGCTGGCGTTCGCCGTACGACGCCACCGTCACCGCCCGGCTGCGCGCGGCCGGCATCCCGATCCTGGGCAAGACCAACATGGACGAGTTCGCGATGGGCAGCTCGACCGAGAACTCCGCCTACGGCCCCACCCGCAACCCGTGGGACCTCGAGCGGGTGCCCGGCGGCTCGGGCGGTGGCAGCGCGGCGGCGCTGGCCGCCTTCCAGGCGCCGCTGGCGATCGGTACCGACACCGGCGGCTCGATTCGTCAGCCCGCCGCGCTGACCGCGACGGTCGGGGTCAAGCCCACCTACGGCACCGTGTCCCGCTACGGCCTGGTGGCCTGCGCGTCGTCGCTGGATCAGGGCGGCCCGTGCGGGCGCACCGTGCTGGACACCGCGCTGCTGCACCAGGTGATCGCCGGCCATGACCCGATGGACTCCACTTCCATCGACGCCGCGGTACCCGACGTGGTCGGCGCCGCCCGCGCCGGCGCGGCGGGCGACCTGAAAGGTGTGCGGATCGGCGTGGTCCGGCAGCTGCGCGGCGACGGCTACCAGCCCGGGGTGCTGGCGTCGTTCGAGGACGCGGTGAAGCAGCTGACCGCGCTGGGCGCCGAGGTGAGCGAAGTCGATTGCCCGCACTTCGATTACGCGCTGGCGGCCTACTACCTGATCCTGCCCTCGGAGGTGTCGAGTAACCTGGGGCGCTTCGACGCGATGCGTTACGGGCTGCGGGTCGGTGACGACGGCAACCACAGCGCCGAGGAAGTGATGGCACTGACGCGGGCCGCCGGATTCGGGCCGGAAGTCAAGCGCCGCATCATGATCGGCGCCTACGCGCTCTCGGCCGGCTACTATGACGCCTACTACAACCAGGCGCAGAAGGTGCGCACCCTGATCGCCCGCGATCTCGACGAGGCCTACAAATCCGTCGACGTTCTGGTGTCGCCGGCCACCCCGACCACCGCGTTCCGGCTGGGGGAGAAGGTCGACGATCCGCTGGCCATGTACCTGTTCGACCTGTGCACGCTGCCCCTGAACCTGGCCGGCCATTGCGGTATGTCGGTGCCGTCTGGGCTGTCGCCGGATGATCGGCTGCCGGTGGGTCTGCAGATCATGGCGCCCGCGCTGGCCGATGACCGCCTCTATCGCGTCGGTGCCGCCTACGAGGCCGCGCGCGGACCGTTGCCCGCGGCACCGACCGTTTAGCCGCGCGGTGCCCCACATCGCGCCGTGCGGCCCGGGTGCGGGCAAGATAAGCAGATGCGGATCGGAATTCTCACCGGCGGCGGCGACTGTCCGGGGCTCAACGCGGTAATCCGGGCGGTGGTACGCACCTGCGACGCCCGGTATGGCTCGTCGGTGGTCGGTTTCCAGGACGGCTGGCGCGGGTTGCTGGAGAACCGGCGCATCCAGCTGCAGAACGACGATCGCAACGACCGGCTACTGGCCAAGGGCGGGACGGTGCTCGGCACCGCGCGCGTGCACCCCGACAAGCTGCGGGCCGGGCTGGACCAGATCAAGCAGACCCTGGACGACAACGGCATCGACGTGCTGATCCCGATCGGCGGCGAGGGCACGCTGACGGCCGCGAACTGGCTGTCGGAGGAGAACGTTCCCGTGGTCGGCGTACCGAAGACGATCGACAACGACATCGACTGCACCGACGTCACTTTCGGTCACGACACGGCGCTGACGGTCGCCACCGACGCGATCGACCGCCTACACAGCACCGCCGAGTCCCACCAGCGGGTGATGCTGGTGGAGGTGATGGGCCGCCACGCCGGCTGGATCGCGCTGAACGCCGGACTGGCGTCCGGAGCGCATATGACGTTGATACCCGAGCAACCGTTCGATATCGAGGATGTCTGCCGGCTCGTCAAACGCCGCTTCCAACGCGGGGATTCGCACTTCATCTGCGTGGTGGCCGAGGGGGCCAAGCCGATCCCCGGTTCGATTCCCTTGCGGGAGGGCGGCATTGACGAATTCGGCCACGAGAAATTCACGGGCATCGCCCAGCAGCTGGCCATTGCGGTGGAGAAGCGGATCAACAAGGAAGTTCGCGTGACCGTGCTGGGCCACGTGCAACGCGGCGGCATCCCGACGGCCTACGACCGGGTGCTGGCCACCCGGTTCGGGGTCAACGCCGCCGACGCCGCGCACGCCGGCGAATACGGCCAGATGGTGTCGTTACAGGGGCAGAACATCGGCCGGGTTTCGCTGGCCGATGCGACGCGCCACCTCAAGCTGGTGCCCGACGCCCGCCACGACGAGGCCGCCGCCTTCTTCGGCTGACGCCCCCGGTGAACAAATTTCGCGGCGGAAACGTTGTCAACGATCATGACCGACAGCAAACCCGAGCGGCGCAGCGGCGCGGAGCGCTTCAAGGCGTTTGACCAGCTCGTTGCCGATACATTCGTGCCTGTCGCGGTGTCGCTGGACGACGCCGACTCCTTTCAGGCAAAGCTGCACACATCACACCTGGGCACCGTGCGGATGAACCGGCTGCAATTCCACAGGGGCGTGGTGATGCGCCGAACGCCCCGACAGCTGCGGCGCGGCACCCCTGCGCTCATCGAGCACCACAGTGCCGAGTACATGAAGGTCGGCGTGCACATCCGGGGCCGCTGCGTGGTCCGTCAAGACGGCCGCGAAGCAAATCTGTCGCCCGGGGATTACGTGGTGTACGACACGACGCGACCGTTCGAATTCGCGGCCGACGGTAAATTTCGGATGTTCAGTGCGCTTTTTCCTCGTGAATTACTGCGCATCCCGGAGGCGCAGATGTCTCGGCTCACGGCTCGCCGCTTCAACGGTCGGCAGGGCATGGGCGCGCTGTTGGCTCCCTTCCTGGTCGAGCTGGCCCGCCAGACGACCAAAGAAACCCAGTTGGCCAATATCCGATTGGCCGATGCGATGTTCGACATGCTCGAGGCCGCGTTCAGCGAGCAACTGGCGTGTGATCGCCCCGAGGGCCGCAGTCGAGTCCAGTCCGACTTGCTGTTGCGGATATTCGGTTACATTGAACACAATTTAAGCGACCCCGATCTGGATGGCGTGAAAGTCGCAGCAGCACATCATATTTCGGTTCGCCAGCTGCAGCGAATGTTGGAATTGGACGGTCACACCGTCACCGGGTGGATCAGGAGCCGCAGGATCGAGCACTGCCGCAAGGACCTGGCGAATGCGGAGCTGGTCACGGTGCCGGTGGGTGTGATCGGTGCACGGTGGGGGTTCGTCAACGCCGCGCATTTCTCTCGGCTCTTCAAGGCCGCCCATGGTCTTGCACCGCGGGAGTATCGCGCCTGGGCGTTGAGCTGACGTTTGCGCAAGCCGGCAAGTTCCTGGCGCGTACGCGCAAGACGTGCATCTCGGCCGGACCAATAGTGGGTAGTGATAGGTAACTGCTCACGTACGGAGGCGAGATGCAGGACACGGCAGTCGAATTCGAGGTGGACCAGAGATTCGGTGAGCGGGTGGCCGCGAACCAGGCTGCGCTGACCGCGACACTCAAGCCGCGCTACGACTTCATCGTGTGCGGTTCGGGTTCCTCGGGTTCGGTCGTCGCGCGAAGGTTGGCCGAGAACCCCGATCTCGATGTGCTGCTGGTCGAGGCCGGGGGCGGCGACAACGTCGCCGAGGTCGTCGACCCGGGTCAATGGACCACCAACTTGGGCTCCGAACGCGACTGGGGATTTCGGGGCAAGCCGAACCCCCATATCAACAACCGCTCGATCGTGTACTCGACGGGCAAGGTCCTGGGCGGCAGCTCGAGCATCAATGTGATGGCCTGGATCCGGGGCCACCGCGACGACTGGAACCATTTCGCCGCCGAAGCCGGCGATCCGGCGTGGAATTACGAATCCATCCTCGACACCTACCGCGACATCGAAGACTGGCATGGCACACCGGATCCGGTGTACCGCGGCAGCGGTGGACCCGTTTTCGTCCAGCCCCCGCCGGATCCCAACCCGCTGGCCCTGGCGACGCTGGACGCCGCGCAAGCTGCCGGCATGACGGTCCACGCGTCCGCCAACGGTCAGCTGATGGAGGGCACGACGGGCGCGGCGCTCGGCGATGTGCGCATACGAAATGGGCAGCGGCAGTCGGTATTTCGCTCATATGTCTTCCCGCTGATGGATCGGCCCAACCTCACCGTTCTCACCCGCGCACTCGTTCAGCGGATCGTCGTCGACGGCGACAAGGCCGTCGGTGTCGAAATTCTGTACAACGGGTTGAGCCGCCGCGTCGACGCCGGTGCTGAAGTCGTCTTGTCGCTCGGTGCCAACCACACGCCCAAGGTGCTGATGCTCTCGGGTATCGGCGATCAAGACGAACTGAACCGCGTCGGGATTCCGGTGCGCCAGCACCTGCCCGGGGTGGGCCGCAATCTTCAGGATCACGTCGCCTTCGACTGCGTCTGGGAATACCGCGACGCGCTGCCGCCACGGAACAACGCGTGCGAAGTCGTCGCGCTCGGGGCGACGGAGTCCGGGCTGACCCACCCCGACGTCTTCGCCTGGCAGGTGGAAGTGCCGTACGCCACCGAGGAGACGGCTGCCCGGTTCGGGCTTCCCGAAGCCGGCTGGGGGTTCCATGCCGCGCTCGCCCATCCGAAGAGCCGGGGCCGCATCCGGCTCGGCGGCCCCGGTGCCGCGGACCCGGTGTGCATCGACGCCAACACCCTGGCGGATCCCGAGGACGTGCGAAAAGCGATCGCGTGCGTGCAATGGTGCCGTGACATCGCCAATAGCGCCCCGCTGCGACCGTATGTGAAACGCGAGGTCATGCCAGGAAACCTCAGCGGAGCGGCATTGGAAGAGTTCGTACGCGACGCCGCCAGCACGTTCTTTCACCAGGTTGGCACGGCCAAAATGGGCCGCGACGCGATGTCGGTTGTCGACGGGGACCTGCGGGTCTATGGAATCGAAAACCTCCGGGTCGCCGACGGCTCCGTGATGCCGACGATCACCGCCACCAACACGATGGCGCCGTGCGTGGTCATCGGGGAACGCGCCGCGCAGATCCTCAAGCACGCGCACCGGGTCTAGCCCGCGGCGGGCAAACAACCGGTGACTGGAACCTGAATTTGCCGCTCGAACGGCCAGCATCCGCGAACGGGTGGAACTTCCTGGTTTAACCGCCAGGTCGAAATGGTTACACCAGCGAGTATGAGCAACCGCGAGGGGGTTCGCGGAATCAATTCCCGGTCTGCCGCACCGGCGTACCCGTCGGGGTCCAAACCCGCGCATTCGGTGCCGCGCTGGCGCGGCGACGCCAACCCGACGGCGCCCACGGTGCCCGAGCCGCGCACCCGAGTGCCCGGCCCTTCGCTCGGGTCGGCGGGGCCGCCGACGCCAAACCGGCCGGCGCGGGTTCGGCGCACCGTCGCGCCGTATCGCCGGGATCTGACGCGGGGCGGCACCGCCCTGGACGGCCTGGGCTCCCGAGACACCGCGGAGCCGAGCCGGCTCGGCTGGCGGGAGGTGATCCACCGGGTGACCGGCATCGACCTCGGGCCGGCCAAGGGCGTCGCCTACGAGCAGGAACTGCGCGACCGCATCGGCGCCGACATCGGCGGCGTGTTCCCGATCGCGGTGCTGAACTTCAAAGGCGGCGTCGGTAAGACCGCCGTGGTCGAGGCGCTCGGCTCGACGCTCGCCGAGGCGCGCAGCGACCGGGTCATCGCCGTCGACATCGACGCCGGAGACCTGGCCGACCGTCACGGCCGCCGCAATCCGCTGAGCCTGGTCGACCTGCTGGCCCGCAATTCGGTCACCCAGTACGCGGAAGTGCGGACGCACACCCACATGAACAGCTTCGGCCTGGAAGTGCTCGGGCTGCCCGACTACAGCCGCACCGACTGGCGGCTGGAGCGCCAGGACATCGCTAAGACCTTTTCGATTCTGCGCAAACACTATTCGGTGGTGCTGGTGGATTGCGTCAAGGCAATCAACTCTCAGGTGATGGACGCCGTGCTGCCCGAGGCGCGCGCCCTGGTGGTGGTCAGCGGCACCTCGATCGACGCGGTACGCAAGACCAGGACAACGCTGGATTGGTTGTCCAACAACGGATATCGGCGATTGCTGCGCTTGACGGTGCTCGCGATCAATTACACCGAGCCGACCAAGCTGGACGACGTGGCTGCCAAGGAACTCGAGTCGCTGTCCGCCCGTGTCGCCGCCACCGTGGAACTTCCCTTCGATCGGCACGTCCACGAGGGCAAAGAGCTCGGGCTGGATCAGTTGAGCAAGGACAGCCGGCGCTGCTACCTGGAGATGGCGGCCGCGCTGGGTGACATAGTCGCCGGCCGGCCCGGCGGGCGGTCCTGGCGGGAGCCCCGCTCGTCCTGAGCGTGGCTGTTGTGCCCGGCCCTGCGGCCGGCCGCGCCACCATTAGGATCTTTTCCATGACTGTTACTTCGGGAGCGGCTGAGCTGCTGGATTACGACGACGTCATCGCACGTTTCGATCCCGTGCTCGGGTTGGAAGTACACGTCGAGCTGTCCACTGCGACGAAGATGTTCTGCGGCTGCCCTACCGCCTTCGGCGCCGAGCCCAACACGCAGGTGTGCCCGGTGTGCCTGGGGCTGCCCGGCTCGCTGCCCGTGCTCAACCAGGCGGCGGTGGAGTCGGCGATCCGCATCGGGCTGGCACTGAATTGCGAGATCGTGCCGTGGTGCCGGTTCGCCCGGAAGAACTACTTCTACCCCGACATGCCGAAGAACTACCAGATCTCGCAATACGACGAGCCGATCGCGATCAACGGCTACCTCGAGGCGCCGCTGGAAGACGGGACCACCTGGCGGGTCGAAATCGAACGTGCCCACATGGAAGAGGACACCGGCAAGCTCACCCACCTGGGCAGCGAGACGGGCCGCATCCACGGCGCGACGACGTCGCTGATCGACTACAACCGCGCCGGCGTGCCGCTGATCGAGATCGTCACCAAGCCCATCGAAGGGGCCGGCGCCCGCGCGCCGCAGATCGCCCGAGCATACGTGACGGCATTGCGAGACCTGTTGCGCGCCTTAGAAGTATCCGATGTCCGGATGGACCAAGGGTCGATGCGTTGTGACGCCAATGTCTCGCTGAAGCCGACCGGCGCGACCGAGTTCGGCACCCGGACCGAGACCAAGAACGTCAACTCGCTGAAAAGCGTCGAAGTCGCGGTGCGCTACGAAATGCAGCGCCAGGCCGCCGTTCTGGTATCCGGCGGCTCAATCACGCAGGAAACCAGGCACTTTCAAGAGGCCGGCGGCACCACCAGCGCTGGCCGCGCCAAAGAGACCGCGCAGGACTACCGGTATTTCCCCGAGCCCGACCTGGAACCCGTCGCGCCCAGCCGCGAACTGGTGGAGCAATTGCGCCTGACCATCCCCGAGCTGCCGTGGTTGAGCCGCAAGCGAATTCAGGAAGAGTGGGGAATCTCCGACGAGGTGATGCGCGATCTCGTCAACGCCGGTGCGGTCGAGTTGGTCACCGCCACCATCAAGCACGGCGCGTCCAGTAAGGAAGCGCGGTCCTGGTGGGGGAACTTCTTGGTACAGAAGGCCAACGAGGCGAACATCGAATTGGACGAGTTGGCCATCACGCCCGCTCAGGTCGCGGCGGTGATCGCACTGGTCGACGAGGGCAAGCTGTCCAACAAGCTGGCCCGCCAGGTCGTCGAGGGTGTACTCGCCGGAGAGGGCGAACCCGAGCAGGTGATGACCGCGCGTGGTCTGGCGCTGGTGCGCGACGACTCGGTTACCCAGGCCGCGGTCGACGAGGCCCTGGCCGCCAATCCCGATGTCGCGGAGAAGATTCGCGGCGGCAAGGTTCAAGCCGCCGGCGCGATCGTGGGTGCGGTCATGAAAGCCACCCGCGGTCAGGCCGACGCGGCCCGGGTGCGTGAGCTGGTGCTGGCCGCCTGCGGGCAGGCCTAGCGCGCATCGACCCGCCGCCTGGGCTCGCGAGCGTAGCGCCAGGGACAATAACCGGCCCGATTTGCGCCATACCGTTTCCCCCGCAAGCGGGAGGTGCCCCCAGCTCGCGGAAAGAAACTAGGCCTTGTCGTCGTTGTTGCGCGGGAAGCCGCCGCCCTGCGGGAACAGCGGGAACACCACGTCGTCAAGCTTTTCGGCGTCGCCGGCGGTCTTGTTGATGGTGGCGCCCCAGATGTTTCCGTCCGGCGACATCCGCAGCGCCCAAGCGTGAGCGTGGGTGTCCTTGCGGACGACGTCGGGTTCACCGGTCACCGCGCCCGTGTTCGGCGCAAGCCGCACCGCCACCGTCGATTTGGTGTTGACCAGGTTGACCATCACGGTCCCGTCCATCGCGGCGCAACCGGCCACGCCCGGCTTGTCGGGCCATGTCCACACCGTGGAGACCTCCGAGGCTTTGGTGATGCGCTGCAACCGGTCCGCGGTCGGGGTGCGGTCCGCGACATACAGCGAGCCGTCCACCGGATCGACGCACAATCCACCGCCCGAGCCGACGCCGGACAGTGCGGTCGTCGGCGGTGCCTGACCGACCGTGGTCGGCTGCTCGATGCGCAGCACCTTGCCGGCCAACGATTTCGGATCGGCGGCCATCGCCGGGTTGCCGGCGTCACCGGTCAGCACCAGCAGTGTCGTCGGGCTGGTGAACAGCAACGCTCCGGTATTTCCGGTGGCGCCCTTGGGAATCCCGGTCAGGATGTCCTTGGGGATATCGCCGTCGGCGATGCGGATGACCCGGTTATCGGTGGGCGTGCTGATGTAGGCGTACATCAGCCGGTCCTGCGAGTAGGTCGGCGACAGCACGATATCCATCAAGCCGCCGTCGCCGGACCCGTCGACCGGGATGACCAGTTTCACCTTCGGCTCGGCGCTGACGGAGATCTCCTTGACCGCGCCGGTGGTGCGCTCGGCGACCAATGCCGTTTTGCTGTCGGGACCCATGATCAGGCCGCTGGTGCTCTCCAGGCAGCCCTGCATCACCCCGGGGGCGGGGCAGGCCTTGGGAAACGGCGTCGGCGGCAGCGGCGGTGGCGGGGGAGGCGTCGAGCTCGGCTGGGGCTTGAGTTCGGGGGCGGTGGTGAAGGGCGCGGAGGCGGCGTCGTTGAACCGCGCGCAGCCCGTCGCGACCAGCATGGCCGCGCACAGCGCAGCGAGCCCGCACCGAACCGGCAACCCCAAACGCATGATCGACAGGCTACGGATAGGGCGGGCACCGGCGCCACACGCGGGCCTGTTGGGGGCTCCGGACGGCGATCGCGGCGACGGGCGAAGGCGGCCGTTTTCAGCCCGCGTTCACCAATGGGGAAGCCTTCGAAGCACATTTGAGACCAATCTGCGCCCATTTCGCGGCATGCGCGTCAATTACCTGGCGAAAGCGCCGCTCAAATCCCCAATTCGGGCCGGAATGCCCTTACCCTGACACCCGTGACCGGTCAATCGAATGACGCACCTTGGCAGCGACCCGGCGAAGTTCCGGAGCCGGCCCCGGGCCGTCCCGCCGCAGCGCGCTTGGTCGACCCCGAAGATGACCTGACGCCCGTCGGGTATCCGGGCGACTTCGGAACCACCTCCGTCATCCCGTACCAAGACCCCAATCAGGTCGCCAGCCCCGCCGCGCCGTCCTACAACGTGCTCGACCAGCACGAGCCGCTGCCGTACGTGCAGCCGCAGCCGCAGTCGGCGCCACGGCATCTGGCGGCCGAACCCGCCGAGATCGATCCCAGCGAGGACTACGAACGGCAGCGCGCGATCGGCCGCCGCGGCACCCAGAATCTCGGTTTGCTGGTGTCGCGCGTCGGCCTCGGGGTGGTGCTCGGCGCGCACGGGCTGCAGAAGCTGTTCGGCTGGTGGGGTGGCCAGGGTTTGGACGGGTTGAAGAACTCGCTGTCCGACGCCGGCTACCAGCATGCCGACATCCTGTCCTACGTGAGCGCGGGCGGGGAGATCGTCGCCGGCGTGCTGCTGGTCCTGGGCTTGTTCACCCCGGTGGCCGCGGCGGGAGCCCTGGCGTTCCTGATCAACGGGCTACTCGCCAGCGTCTCGGCGCGGCCGCACACCTTCGCGTTCTTCCTGCCGCAGGGCCACGAATACCAGGTCATGCTGATCGTGATGGCCGTCGCGGTCGTGCTGTCCGGGCCCGGCCGGTACGGCCTGGACGCCAACCGGGGCTGGGCTCATCGGCCGTTCATCGGGTCGTTCGTGTGCCTGCTCGCCGGCATCGCCGCCGGTATCGCCGTGTGGGTGCTGCTCAACGGCGTCAATCCGATCGCCTGAACCGCCTTCTAGGCGGTCATCGATAAGGGTTGGGCACTCGCCCGGAGCTGGCCGCCGTCAGCTGCGGAAGTGTCGCGAAAGTGACCGCCGGCAAGCGCAGTTCCGTTCCGCTCTTGAGTTTGGCGCGTGCCCACGAGCCCCGGTGGAAGCGCAGCCCGTCGATGTCGTCCCAGCCGACCTGCTGGCTGCCCAGCAGGTTCCGCACCGTCACGCCCTGGCCGTCGGCCACGGTGCGGAGCCGGATGATCAATGCGGACAACAGCACCGGGATCAGCAGCAGCGGGGTCGACACCGGAAAGGCCAGCACCGGGATCAACAATCCCAGCGTCAGAAATCCCACGGCGAAGTGGGCCATCGGTGAGATTTTGATCACTATGGGCGCGGGTGTCGGGGCCGCAGAACCGGAAGCCACCCGAGCATCATTCCACCCCGGCTCGCGTCGACGATTCCGCGCCGCCTCCGACGACCACCCGCGTGGCTACGATTGGTCCCCGCCGCAGCGGATTTGACGGCTGAGCAGTGCGAAGGCTACCGTCGAGGGCTATGGATACCACCGGACAGCCCGGGATGCTCGTAGTAATTAGTCGGCGCGTTGGTGCGTGACTAATTGCTTCAGCATGTGAAGCGATCCGGCACCAACGCGCAACCCTCGATCAGCGGGAGCTGGCGGGGGTTTTTTCTTGCGTATCAACGAAACTTCCACAGCCAAATCAGGACTAAGAGGACAATCACCAGAGTGAGCGCACCCACCAAGTCACAGACACCCGAGTCGCGGAATGGCGACGACTGGGCGCCGGCCGCCAGGGAAAGCACCGAAGCCCCCGCAAAAGTTCCGGCCAAGCAATCGAGACATATTGCACCGCACCAACTTACCGGTGCTCAGTCGGTAATCCGGTCGTTGGAGGAACTCGACGTCGAGGTCATCTTCGGGATCCCGGGCGGCGCGGTGCTGCCGGTCTACGATCCGCTGTTCGACTCGAAAAAGCTGCGGCACGTGCTGGTTCGGCACGAGCAGGGCGCGGGTCACGCGGCAAGCGGCTACGCGCACGCGACCGGCAAGGTCGGCGTCATGATGGCCACGTCGGGCCCCGGTGCCACCAATCTGGTGACCCCCCTGGCGGATGCGCAGATGGATTCGATCCCCGTGGTCGCCGTCACCGGGCAGGTGGGGCGGTCGCTGATCGGGACCGACGCCTTCCAGGAAGCCGACATCTCCGGCATCACAATGCCGATCACCAAGCACAACTTCCTGGTCCGCTCCGGTGACGAGATTCCGCGGGTGATGGCCGAGGCCTTCCACATCGCGTCCTCGGGACGACCGGGCGCGGTGCTAGTCGACATCCCCAAGGATGTGTTGCAGGGCCAGTGCACCTTCAGCTGGCCGCCGAAAATGGACTTGCCCGGTTACAAGCCGAACCTCAAGCCGCACAGCCGCCAGATCCGGGAGGCTGCCAAGCTGATCGCGCGGGCGCGTAAACCGGTGCTCTACGTGGGCGGCGGCGTGATCCGTGGCGAGGCGACCGAGCAGTTGCGGGATTTGGCCGAGCTGACCGGGATCCCGGTGGTCACCACGCTGATGGCGCGGGGTGCCTTCCCGGACAGCCACCGGCAGAACCTGGGTATGCCGGGCATGCACGGCACGGTCGCCGCGGTGGCGGCGCTGCAGCGCAGTGATCTGCTGATCGCGCTGGGCACGCGTTTCGACGACCGGGTGACCGGCAAGCTCGATTCCTTTGCGCCCGAAGCCAAGGTCATCCACGCCGATATCGACCCGGCCGAGATCGGCAAGAACCGGGTCGCCGACGTGCCGATCGTCGGCGACGTCAAAGCGGTCATCACCGACCTGATCGCGATGCTGCGCCAGTACGAAACCCCGGGCAAGATCGACATGACGGCCTGGTGGAAATATCTGGACGAAGTGCAGTCCACCTATCCGCTGAGCTACGGTCCGCAGAGCGACGGCAGCCTGAGCCCGGAGTACGTGATCGAGCAGCTCGGCAAGATCGCCGGACCCGACGCCATCTATGTCGCCGGCGTTGGGCAGCACCAGATGTGGGCGGCCCAGTTCATCTCCTACGAGAAGCCGCGCACCTGGCTCAACTCCGGTGGGCTGGGCACCATGGGGTTCGCCATCCCGGCGGCCATGGGCGCCAAGGTCGCTCGTCCCGAGGCCGAGGTCTGGGCGATCGACGGCGACGGGTGTTTCCAGATGACCAACCAGGAGTTGGCCACCTGTGCGATCGAGGGCGTGCCGATCAAGGTGGCGCTGATCAACAACGGCAACCTGGGCATGGTGCGGCAGTGGCAGAGCCTGTTCTACGAGGAGCGCTACTCGCAGACCGACCTGGCCACGCACTCGCATCGCATCCCGGACTTCGTGAAGCTGGCCGAGGCGCTGGGTTGTGTCGGAATACGTTGTGAGCGTGAAGAAGACGTCGTTGACGCGATCAACCAGGCGCGCGAGATCAACGACCGCCCGGTGGTGATCGACTTCATCGTCGGCGCCGACGCGCAGGTGTGGCCGATGGTGGCCGCCGGAACAAGCAACGACGAGATTCAGCATGCCCGCGGAATTCGGCCGCTGTTCGACGACGAGACCGAGGGGCACGCCTGATATGTACGCCAAGACGCACACGCTGTCGGTGTTGGTCGAGGACAAACCGGGTGTGCTTGCGCGCATCGCGGCGCTATTCTCGCGGCGAGGGTTCAACATCGAGTCGCTGGCTGTGGGTGCCACCGAGCAGAAGGACATGTCGCGGATGACCATCGTGGTTTCCGCCGAGGAGACTCCGCTCGAGCAGGTCACCAAGCAGCTCAACAAGCTGATCAATGTCATCAAAATCGTCGAGCAGGACGAGGACAACTCGGTGGCTCGCGAGCTGGCGCTGATCAAGGTGCGGGCCGATTCCGGTAGCCGCAGCCAGGTAATCGAAGCGGCAAACCTGTTCCGCGCCAAGGTAGTCGACGTATCGCTGGATTCGCTGACCGTCGAGGCGACCGGTACCCGCGGCAAGCTCGAGGCGCTGCTGCGAGTGCTGGAACCGTTCGGTATCCGCGAGATCGTCCAATCGGGAGTGGTGTCGCTGTCTCGCGGGCCGCGTGGAATCGGCACCGCCAAATAAGCGATTCATATTCCAAAAGTCAATCAAGAAAGAGAGATTCACCGTGGCAGAGGCATTAGAGATGTTCTATGACGACGACGCAGACCTGTCGATCATCCAGGGTCGCAAGGTCGGCGTGATCGGATACGGCAGTCAGGGACACGCGCACGCGCTGAGCCTGCGCGACTCCGGCGTGCAGGTGAAGGTGGGCCTGAAGGAAGGCTCGAAGTCGCGGCCCAAGGTCGAGGAGCAGGGCCTCGAGGTCGACACTCCCGCTGAGGTCGCCAAGTGGGCCGACGTCATCATGCTGCTGGCGCCCGACACCGCCCAGGCCGAGATCTTCGCCAACGACATCGAACCCAACCTGAAGGACGGCGACGCGCTGTTTTTCGGTCACGGCCTCAACATCCACTTCGACCTGATCAAGCCGCCGGGCAATGTCACGATCGCGATGGTCGCCCCGAAGGGGCCCGGCCACCTGGTCCGTCGTCAGTTCGTCGACGGCAAGGGCGTGCCCGCGCTGATCGCCATCGATCAGGACCCGACCGGCAAGGGCGAGGCGTTGGCGCTGTCCTACGCGAAGGCCATCGGCGGTACCCGGGCCGGCGTCATCAAGACCACCTTCAAGGACGAGACCGAAACCGACCTGTTCGGTGAGCAGGCCGTATTATGTGGTGGCACAGAGGAATTGGTGAAGACCGGCTTCGACGTGATGGTCGAGGCGGGCTACTCGCCGGAGATGGCGTACTTCGAGGTGCTGCACGAGCTCAAGCTGATCGTCGACCTGATGTACGAGGGCGGCATCACCCGGATGAACTACTCGGTGTCCGACACCGCGGAGTTCGGCGGCTACCTGTCGGGTCCGCGGGTCATCGACGCCGGCACCAAGGAGCGGATGCGAGAGATCCTGCGCGACATCCAGAATGGCGACTTCACCCGCAAGCTCGTCGCCAACGTCGAGGGCGGCAACAAGCAGCTCGAGCAGTTGCGCAAGGAGAACGCCGAGCACCCCATCGAGGTCACCGGCAAGAAGCTGCGCGACCTGATGAGCTGGGTGGACCGCCCGATCACCGAGACGGCATAACTTCGCGCGCCGAACGTGCACTCAGGGCGAGATTTTCGCGATTTTCTCGCGGTGAGTGCACGTTCGGCGGCTTAGGAAGACAGGTGCCCGAGTGAACCCTGATGCGGTCGGCTTCAGCAAGCAGTGGGTCGACGCGTGGAACGCACACGACGTGGAGGCAGTGCTCGGGCACTTTCACGACGACGTGGTGTTCACGTCGCCGGTCGCCGCCAGGGTCGTGCCGGGAAGCTCTGGAGTCGTTCGCGGCAAGTCAGAGCTGCGACGGTACTGGGCGCTGGCGTTACAGCAGGTTCCCAACCTGCACTTCCATATCGAGGACGTCTATCTGGGCGTCGACACCATCGTCATCGCCTACCGCAACCAAGATGGTGGCCTCGTTAGTGAAGTGCTCCGGTTCAGCGGTGGCCTGATAGTCGAAGGCGCCGGGACGTATTCGGTCAGATAGCTACGAGGTCAGTCGGCCGGCGACCGAAACGACCCGGCGGGCCAGGTGTTCCAGCGCCGTGCCGGCGACGTCGCCGATGTCCTCGATGTTGTCATGCGTGGTGACCAGGCTGGCGCCGTAGGGATTGCCGTCGACGAACTTCGACGGATCGGTGTACCCGGGTGGCACCAGGATGCCGCCGAAGTGCATCAGCGTGAAGTAGAGCGCGACGAGGGTGGTCTCCTGACCGCCGTGCGCGGTGTTCGAGGACGTGAAGCCCGCGTACACCTTGTCGGCCAGCTTGCCGTCGGCCCACAGTCCGCCGAGCGAGTCGAGGAAGTCGCGCAACTGCGCCGCCGGTGAGCCGAACCGGGTGGGTGAGCCGAAGATCACGGCGTCAGCCCACACGATGTCATCACCGGTGGCCGCGGGCAGATCCTTGGTGGTGTTGTAGTTCGCCGTCCACGCCGGGTTCTGCGCGAACGATTCCGGGTCGCGCGTCTCCGCGACGTGGCGTACCCGGACCTCGGCGCCGGCTGCCTCGGCCGCTGCGGCGACGCGGTTGGCCATCGCGGTGCCGTGGCCGGTGGCCGAGTAATAGATGATCGCGAGTTTGGTCACGGGCGTTAGCTTAGGCTCGAGAGGTGGGCCCCAAAAAGGGCAGCGTGTCGATGCCGAATTCCCGGCGCAACAGGGTGCGCGCGGCGAAGTAGCCGGCCATGCCGTGCACGCCGCCGCCGGGCGGGGTGGCCGCCGAACGCAGATACACCCGCGGAATCGGTGTGCGCCAAGGATTTAACCGCGGCGTGGGACCGGCGATCGCGCGCCACGCGGAGTTTGCGCCCACCCCGATGTCGCCGCCGACGTAGTTGGCGTTGTGGTCGCTCAGGCGGGCGGCGGGTATCGCGCAGGCGGCGAGGACGACGTCGCGAAAGCCGGGGGCGAATTGCTCGATGGTCGCGGTGACGACCTCGGTCGCATCGAGGGGCGAACCAGACGGGACGTGGGCATACGTCCAGAACGGACGGCGGCCCGCGGCATCGATGCGCCCGGGATCGGCGACGTGCGAGGCGGCGGCCAGCACCATCGGCCACTGCGCGTGACGTCCGGCCGCGATCTCCTTCTCGGCGAGCGCCATCTGTTCCCGGCCGCCGCCCAGGTGCAGGGTGGGAGCCTGGCTCAGGCGTGGATCCGACCAGGGAATCTCGTCACTGAGCACGAAGTCTACTTTGGCGACGCCGGGGCCAAAGCGATAGCGGCCCAACGCCTTAGCGTAGCGATCCGGCAACGCTGGACTCCGGCCGTATATCCGCAGCAGCGCGGTCGGCGCCGTGTCGAACACCACGACTGAGGCCGGCGGCCCAGGAGGGGAAGTGATTTCGACGCCGGCGATCACCTCGCCGCCGTGCGCGCGCAGGTCGGCGATCAGCGCGTCGGTGATCGCCTGGCTGCCGCCCACCGGAATCGGCCAGCCGACCGCATGGGCCAGCGTCGCCAGCATCAAGCCGGCCCCGGCGGCGGTCAGCGACGGCATGCGCGAAAGCACATGGGCGGCAACGCCGGTGAACAGGGCGCGACCGTCGTCACCGGTCAACGAT
Source organism: Mycobacterium stomatepiae (assembly GCF_010731715.1). Taxonomy (NCBI): domain Bacteria; kingdom Bacillati; phylum Actinomycetota; class Actinomycetes; order Mycobacteriales; family Mycobacteriaceae; genus Mycobacterium; species Mycobacterium stomatepiae. Next base: position 1,917,091 of record NZ_AP022587.1, on the reverse strand, counting down.
CCCCACGCCGGCGTGCCCTGAGCCGCCATCCGCAACCCCAGGCGCAGCGCCGACGGCAACGAACCGGGCACCGATCGTTTGTCGCCGAGCAGCAATTCCACGACGGCACGCCAGTCCGTCACCAGCGGGCCCAGCAGCCGCCGCCAGGATGCGCCGTCGGACAGCTCGGCGCAGGTGCGTTCGAGGTCGCGGTAGGCGATCGCGGCGGGCCGGCCCGGCAGCGGGTTGGCGTAGGCGATGTCGCCGACCGCCAGCTGCACGCCGCGGGCGGGCAGGTCGAACTCCGCGAAGAACGGCGACGCCAGCGCCAGCGGGTGCACCGCCGAGCAGATGTCGTGTTGGACTCCGGGAAATTCTGGGTCGGCCGCGGTGCGGGCACCGCCGCCCAACGTGGGCTGGGCCTCGACGACCTGCACTTTGAGTCCCGCGCGTGCGCAGATGACGGCGGCGCTCAACCCGTTGGGCCCGCTACCGACGGCGGTGACGTCCACCGCCTTATTACAGCCGATAGGCTGGCCGCGTGAACTTGCCTGTTGTGTTAATCGCCGACAAACTCGCCGAATCAACTGTTGCCGCCCTGGGCGACCAGGTCGAGGTGCGCTGGGTCGACGGTCCGGATCGCGAGAAGCTGCTGGCCGCGGTGCCCGAGGCCGACGCGCTGCTGGTGCGTTCGGCCACCACGGTCGACGCCGAGGTACTGGCCGCCGCCCCCAAGCTCAAGATCGTCGCCCGCGCCGGAGTCGGCCTGGACAACGTCGACGTCGATGCCGCCACCGAGCGCGGCGTGCTGGTCGTCAACGCGCCCACGTCGAACATCCACAGCGCCGCCGAGCACGCCCTGGCGCTGCTGCTGTCCGCGGCGCGCCAGGTCCCCGCCGCCGACGCCACCTTGCGAGAACACACCTGGAAGCGGTCGAAGTTCAACGGCACCGAAATCTTCGGCAAGACGGTCGGCATCGTCGGGCTGGGCCGCATCGGCCAGCTGGTCGCCGCGCGCATCGAGGCCTTCGGCACCCACATCGTTGCCTATGACCCGTACGTGTCGCCGGCTCGCGCCGCTCAGCTCGGCATCGAACTGCTGGCCCTGGACGATTTGCTGGCCCGCGCCGACTTCATCTCGGTGCACCTGCCCAAGACGCCCGAGACGGCCGGATTGATCGACAAGGAGGCGCTGGCCAAGACGAAGCCCGGCGTCATCATCGTCAACGCCGCCCGCGGCGGCCTGGTGGACGAGGCGGCGCTGGCCGAAGCGATCGGCAGCGGCCACGTGCGCGCGGCCGGCCTGGACGTCTTCTCCACCGAACCCTGCACCGACAGCCCGCTTTTCGAGCTGCCGGAAGTGGTGGTGACGCCACACTTGGGGGCATCCACCTCCGAGGCCCAGGATCGGGCCGGCACCGACGTCGCCGAGAGCGTGCGACTGGCGCTGGCCGGGGAATTCGTGCCCGACGCGGTCAATGTCGGCGGCGGCGTGGTCAACGAGGAGGTGGCGCCCTGGCTGGACCTGGCGCGCAAGCTCGGACTGCTGGCGGCGGCGCTCACCGATGGCGCTCCCACCTCGCTGTCGGTGCAGGCGCGCGGCGAGCTGGCCTCCGAAGATGTTGAGGTGCTGAAGCTTTCGGCGCTGTGCGGTTTGTTCTCGGCGGTCGTCGAGGACCCGGTCACCTTCGTCAACGCGCCTGCGCTGGCCGCCGAGCGCGGTGTGACGGCCGAGATCAGCACGGCCTCGGAAAGCCCCAACCACCGCAGCGTCCTCGACGTGCGGGTGGCCGGCCACGACGGCTCGCGGATCAACGTCGCGGGCACCTTGTCGGGTCCGCAGCTGGTCGAGAAGATCGTGCAGATCAATGGCCGCAACTTCGATCTGCGGGCCCAGGGCATCAACCTCGTGATCAACTACGCCGACCAGCCCGGGGCGCTGGGCAAGATCGGCACGCTGCTGGGTGCGGCCGGGGTGAATATCCAAGCCGCACAGCTCTCCGAGGACGCCGAAGGCTCGAGCGCGACGATTCTGCTGCGGCTCGACCGCGACGTGCCTGGCGACGTCCGATCCGAGATCGCGACCGCCGTCGGCGCCAACAAGCTGGAAGTGGTTGACCTGTCATGAAATTGGCGATCATCGGCGGCGACGGGATCGGGCCGGAGGTAGTCGCCGAAGCGGTCAAGGTGCTTGACGCGGTCAAGCCGGGTGTGCAGAAGACCGAATACGACCTGGGCGCACGGCGTTTCCACGCCACCGGCGAGCTGCTGCCGGAGTCGGCGCTGACCGAGCTGCGCGAGCACGACGCGATCCTGCTCGGGGCGATCGGTGACCCGTCGGTGCCCAGCGGAGTGCTGGAGCGAGGGCTGTTGCTGCGCCTGCGTTTTGAACTCGACCACCACGTCAATCTGCGGCCGGCCAAGCTGTACAAGGGCGTCAGCAGCCCCCTAGCGGGAGATCCCGCCATCGATTTCGTGGTGGTGCGCGAGGGAACCGAAGGCCCCTACACCGGCAACGGTGGCGCGATCCGGGCGGGAACCGTCCACGAGGTGGCCACCGAGGTCAGCGTCAGCACCGCGTTCGGGGTGCGTCGCGTCGTGGTGGACGCGTTCGAGCGGGCCCGGCAGCGGCGCAAGCATCTGACGTTGGTGCACAAGAGCAACGTGCTGGCTTTCGCCGGCAAGCTGTGGTCGCGAGTCTTCGCCGAGGTCGGCGCGGAGTATCCCGACGTCGAGGTGGCCTATCAACACGTCGACGCCGCCACCATCTTCCTGGTCACCGACCCCGGACGATTCGACGTGATCGTGACCGACAATCTGTTCGGCGACATCATCACCGACATCGCCGCCGCGGTATCGGGCGGAATTGGCTTGGCCGCCAGTGGAAATATCGATGCCACCCGGACCAATCCGTCGATGTTCGAGCCGGTGCACGGCAGCGCACCCGACATCGCGGGCAAGGGCATCGCCGATCCGACCGCGGCCATCCTTTCGGTGGGGCTGCTGCTTGCCCACCTCGGCGACACCGAGGCGGCTAGCCGGGTGGACCGGGCCGTCGAGACGTATCTGGCTTCTCGGGGGAACGAACGGCGCTCCACCACCGAGATCGGCGAACTGATGGCGGCCGGGCTGTAGCTGCCAAACCCGGAGGCAGCAGCTTGGCCGGCACCAACGGTATTGCCACCAACGGGAACAGGCCGCACAACGCCCACGCCGTCGGATATCTGGCCGCGTCGATCAGGACACCGAACAGCGGAGCGCCCGCGGCGGCCACCAGCCGCTGCGTGGTGTTCTGGATTCCCAGCGCGCGTCCGCTCCAGAACGCCCCGGCGAATTCGGTGATCGCCGTGGCTTCCAATCCGTTGTCCAGCACCGCGATCACCGAAACGGCGATCATCACCGGCACTTCGAAGCCCCAATCGCCGTCGTCGGCGAGCGTAAGCAGCAACAACGCCAGGGTGGCGGCGATCGCGACGATGCGCAGCGGTCGCATTCGCGAGCCGACCCGGTCCGACCACCGGCCCACCGCGATACGGCCCAGCGCACCGATGAACTGAGACAGCGTGACCACACCGCCGGCCTCGGCGATCGACCAGCCATGGTGTCTCATCAGCCATACCAGCATGAACGTCACGGTCATGGTCTGCGGCATCATCAGCAGCCCCGCCACCGCGTGGATTCGCCACAGCACCAACGATCCCCGGTATGGGCTGGCCAATTCCTGTTCGGTGGCCACCTGCCGGGATTTGCGCGGCGGGTCGACGATTCCGATCGCGCTGGCCACCGCCGCGACGCTGCACGCGAACGCCGGGAACATCAGCCCGGCGCGCAGACCGTGTTCGGCGAGTTCGGGCATCACCAATGCGCCCAGGGCAATACCCAACGGCTGGGCGGTCTGGCGGATGCCCATGGCCAGGCCGCGCAGGTGTGGCGGAAACCAGGCCGACACCAGCCGGCCGCCGGCGGTGTTGCAACTCGCGGCGGCCATGCCCCCCAGAAACAGATAGGCACCGATCAACAACATCGAGTCGGCCGTGGCCGCGGCATAAGTCGCTGCCGCGGTGAGCGCCGAGCCCAGAGTCAGCACCAGTCGCTCACCGACGCGATCGAGCACGTAGCCCCAACCGATCAGCGTCACGACCATGCCCCAGCTGGGCATCGACGCCAGCAGGCTGGCTTCGGTCAGCGGGATTCCGCGCTTGGCCTCGAGCGCGGGAATCAGGAAGGCGATGCCGTTGATGAAGAGGAACGAACTCGCCGTCACCCACAGCGAGATGAGCATGATCGACCAGCGTGCGCCGGCGCTCAGTTGGCCCGTAACCTGCCGGTCCATGGGCATTCGCTCATGCTCGCACACGGCCCGTCCCGCCCGGCCGAATCGGGCTCACTAGGCTTTGGTGAATGCGCCTAGGTCGAATCGCCAGTCCGGATGGTGTCTCCTTTGTCAGCATCGAGGGTCCGCTGGAGGATCCCAGCGCGATGACTGCCCGTGAGATCGCCGAGCACCCGTTCGGCACGCCGACGTTCACCGGCCGCTCGTGGCCGGTCGCCGACGTCCGGCTACTGGCGCCGATGCTTGCCGGCAAGGTGGTCTGCGTCGGCAAGAATTACGCCGACCATATCGCCGAGATGGCGAACTTCGGAACTGGTTCTGCCGCCGAGGATCCGATCATCTTCCTCAAGCCCAATACCGCGATCATCGGGCCGAATGTGCCGATTCGCTTGCCCGCCAACGCATCACCCGTGCACTTCGAGGGGGAGCTGGCCGTCGTGATCGGCCGTCCGTGCAAGGACGTGGCCGCCGCCCAAGCCGCCGACAACATCCTGGGCTACACGATCGCCAACGACGTGTCGGCGCGCGATCAGCAAAAGGCCGACGGCCAATGGACTCGCGCCAAGGGCCACGACACCTTCTGCCCGGTCGGGCCGTGGGTCGTCACCGATTTGAGCCCTCTAGACCCGGGCGACCTCGCGCTGCGCACCGAGGTCAACGGCCAAGTCAAACAGGACAGCCGGACCTCGCTGCTGATTCATGACGTCGGCGCGATCTTGGAATGGATCTCGGCGGTGATGACCCTGCTGCCGGGCGATCTGATTCTCACCGGGACCCCGGCGGGCGTCGGCCCCATCGAGGACGGCGACGTCGTCTCCATCTCTATCGAGGGCATCGGCACCCTCTCCAATCCCGTGGTCCGAAAAGGGAAGTCGTGACCGCGCCGGCGGATGTTCGGGTCCGGTTCTGCCCGTCGCCCACCGGCACCCCGCACGTCGGGATGGTCCGCACCGCGCTGTTCAACTGGGCCTATGCCCGGCACACCGGAGGCACCTTCGTCTTTCGCATCGAGGACACCGACGCCGAGCGCGACAGCGAGGAAAGCTATCTGGCCCTGCTTGACGCGTTGCGCTGGCTCGGGCTGGATTGGGACGAGGGGCCCGAGGTCGGGGGACCCTATGGCCCGTACCGGCAATCGGAGCGCGGCGACATCTACCGCGAGGTGGTGGACAAGCTGCTCGCCGCGGGCGAGGCCTACCATGCGTTTTCGACGCCGGAGGAGGTCGAGGCCCGTCATGTCGCGGCCGGCCGCAACCCCAAATTGGGCTACGACAACTTCGACCGCGAGCTGACCGATGAGCAGCGCGCGGCGTTCCTGGCCGAAGGTCGTAAGCCGGTGGTGCGGTTGCGGATGCCCGACGAAGATCTCGCGTGGGACGACCTGGTGCGCGGGACCACCACCTTCGCGGCGGGTTCGGTGCCCGATTTCGCCTTGACCCGCGCGAGCGGAGATCCCTTGTATACCTTGGTCAACCCGTGCGACGACGCGCTGATGAAGGTCACCCACGTGCTGCGCGGCGAGGACCTGCTGCCGTCGACGCCGCGTCAGCTGGCGTTGTACCAGGCGTTGATCCGGATCGGAGTGGCCGATCGCATTCCAGAATTCGCGCATCTGCCAACGGTATTGGGGGAGGGCACCAAGAAGCTGTCCAAGCGCGACCCGCAATCCAATTTGTTCGCCCACCGCGAGCGGGGCTTCATCCCCGAAGGTCTGCTGAATTACCTTGCGCTGCTGGGCTGGGCGATCGCCGACGATCACGATCTGTTCAGCCTGGCCGAGATGGTCGCGGCGTTCGATGTCGTCGACGTCAATTCCAACCCGGCCCGCTTCGATCAGAAGAAGGCCGACGCGCTCAACGCCGAACACATTCGGATGCTCGAGGTGGCCGACTTCACCGGCCGGCTGCGCGACTACTTCGCGGTGCACGGCCATGACACCACACTCGACGAGGCGGCGTTCGCCGTCGCGGCCGAGCTGGTGCAGACCCGCATCGTGGTGCTCGGCGACGCGTGGGATCTGCTGAAGTTCCTCAACGACGACGAATACGCGATCGATCCCAAGGCAGCCGCCAAGGAGCTGGGTCCGGACGGGGCCGCGGTGTTGGACGCCGCCCTGGCCGCGCTGGACGGCGTGAGGGACTGGACGACGGCGGACATCGAGGAGGCCCTCAAAGCGGCGCTGATCGAAGACCTTGCGCTCAAACCGCGCAAGGCCTTCGGCCCGATCCGGGTTGCCGCGACCGGGACGACGGTCAGCCCGCCGCTGTTCGAGTCGCTGGAACTGCTGGGGCCCGACCGCAGCCTGACGCGGTTGCGGGCCGCGCGCGCGGGGGCCGTCTGAATCTTTGGTACTCTGCACTGCGGTTCGTAAAGGCCCACAACAGCTGACAGAGCGGCTTCAGGCGCTGGCACTAGCCCGCGGAAATCGCTCTGACCAGCGGTTTAGGCAGCCAATGGGGTATGGTGTAATTGGCAACACAGCTGATTCTGGTTCAGCCATTCTAGGTTCGAGTCCTGGTACCCCAGCAAGGTCCGTCAGTCTGCCAGGCGGCTGCCGAGTGATTAGGTGGCCCCGTCGGGTGAGCTATGCTGGTAGCTCGGATCGGTTCTGGCCCCGTCGTCTAGCGGCCTAGGACGCCGCCCTCTCACGGCGGTAGCGTGGGTTCGAATCCCATCGGGGCTACAAAAGTTTTACTGGCCGGTCCCCAGCACGGCCGGTGCGGTGGAACCACCCACCGGCATCGGCGGCAATCCAAGTTTGCGGTGATCCCACGAGCGTGCCCGCCGCGCGACGATGCGCACGCAGACTCGCTTGTTCATCATCTGCTCGACGATCGGCTTCATCTCGTCGGTGTAGGGGCCGGTGTAGCGCTCCCACACGCTGACCCCGACCCGGTGTGCGACGTCCGGGTCGTCGACGATCTCCGCGACGCCTTCGAACGAGACCCCGCGCAGTGTGTCGTAGGTGTCGCCGTCCTCGATCAGGAAGGTGATTCGTGGGTCGCGGATCAGGTTGACCGCCTTCTGAGACTTGGCTTTTGTCTCCAGCCAGATCTCGCCGTCGACGACGGCGTACCACATGGCGGTCAAATGCGGCTGGCCGTCGGCACCAATGGTGGCCATTGTCCCGGTGCGACTCTTGACGACGAAGTCCGCGATCTCATCGTCGGACATGACGATGCTCGCGCGCTGATTGGTTCCCATCGCGTCAGTATGTCAGGCGGTCCGCTTTGGGTGTGCACTGGTGGCTTTGACTGTGCGGCCACGGCGCCGACACGCCGGGTGCCCGCGCCGTGGCCGTACACCGGAAGCCGTATTCGCACACTCGAAGCCGTCGGCGCACACTGACCGCCCGGGACGCACACTCGCCCTCCCACTACAGAAGCCGCGCCATGGCGTCGGCGGCGGAAAGCAGGTCGGCGGCCCAGCGCGCCCCGGGACGCCGGCCGATCCGGTCGATGGGTCCCGATACCGAGATCGCCGCTACCACCACGCCGCGTCCGTCACGAACCGGCGCCGAGACGCTCGCCACCCCCGGCTCGCGCTCTGCAACGCTTTGCGCCCAACCACGCCGGCGTACTTCGGCCAGCGTCCGGTCGGTGAATTTCGCCGTCGCCAGCACCGCTTTCTGGGTGGCGGCATCGCTGTGCGCCAGCAAGACTTTGGCGCCCGAACCGGCGGTCATCGGCAGCCGCGCCCCGACCGGAACCGTATCGCGAAGGCCCGCAGCCGGTTCCAGGGCGGCCACGCAGACCCGCGAGGTCCCCTCGCGGCGGTACAGCTGCACGCTTTCACCGGTGGTTTCGCGCAATTGGGGCAGCACCGCGGCGCCCGCGGCCAGCAACGGGTCGTTGACGTGAGCGGCAAGTTCGGTCAGCGCGGGACCCAACTGCCAACGCCCTTCGTCGTCGCGCGCCAGCAGGCGGTGTACCTCCAGCGCGGCGGCCAGGCGGTAGGTGGTGGCGCGCGGAAAGCCGGTCCGCTCGCACAGTTCGGCTAACCCGCAGGGGGATTCCGCGATCGTGTGCAGCACATCCACGGCTTTATCCAGGACGCCAATGCCGCTATGCTGTCTCATAGAGAGATACTAGCGTCTCGCATTCTGAGATCACAGTCCAGATTGATCGGCGAGCCGCGGATGAGGCGAATAGAGGCGAGATTGACGATGGAAACCGTTGCACCCGGCGGCAAGCCGCGCACCCTGGCCGAAAAGGTCTGGGACGACCATGTTGTGGTTTCGGGTGACGGCAACGCGCCCGACTTGATCTACGTCGACCTGCATTTGGTGCACGAGGTCACCAGCCCGCAGGCGTTCGACGGCCTGCGCCTGGCCGGTCGCCCGGTGCGACGCCCGGATCTGACGATCGCGACCGAAGACCACAACGTGCCCACCGTCGACATCGACAAGCCGATTGCCGACCCGGTGTCGCGCACTCAGGTCGAGACTTTGCGGCGCAACTGCGCCGAATTCGGCGTTCGGCTACATCAGATGGGCGACATCGAGCAGGGCATCGTGCATGTCGTCGGACCGCAATTGGGGCTCACCCAACCGGGAATGACGGTCGTTTGTGGGGATAGTCACACATCGACCCACGGAGCATTCGGTGCGATCGCAATGGGCATCGGCACTTCGGAAGTCGAGCATGTGCTCGCGACCCAGACCTTGCCGTTGCGGCCCTTCAAGACGATGGCGGTCAATGTCGACGGCGAATTGCAGCCCGGTGTGACGGCCAAGGACATCATCCTCGCGCTGATCGCCAAGATCGGCACCGGTGGTGGACAGGGCCACGTCATCGAATATCGGGGCAGCGCGATCGAATCGCTGTCGATGGAAGGCCGGATGACGGTCTGCAACATGAGCATCGAAGCCGGGGCGCGGGCCGGAATGGTGGCGCCGGATGAGACGACCTACGAATTCCTGCGGGGTCGCCCGCACGCGCCGACCGGCGAGCAGTGGGATGCCGCGCTGCAGTACTGGCAGCAGCTGCGCACCGACGACGGCGCCGTGTTCGACACCGAGGTCTATCTCGACGCGGAGTCATTGACCCCGTTCGTCACGTGGGGGACCAATCCCGGCCAGGGTGTGCCGTTGGGTGCGGCGGTGCCGGACCCCGATCTGATGACCGACGACGACGAGCGCCAGGCCGCGGAGAAAGCGTTGGCCTACATGGACCTTCGGCCGGGCATGCCAATGCGCGAAATCGCCGTCGACGCGGTGTTCGTCGGGTCTTGTACCAACGGTCGTATCGAAGATCTGCGGGTGGTGGCCGAGGTGCTGCGCGACCGCACAGTGGCCGAGGGCGTGCGAATGCTGATCGTCCCGGGCTCGATGCGGGTGCGCGCGCAAGCCGAAGCCGAAGGGCTCAGTGAGATATTCACTGCCGCCGGCGCCGAATGGCGGCAGGCGGGATGCTCGATGTGCCTGGGCATGAACCCCGATCAGCTTGCGCCCGGCGAGCGTTGCGCCGCGACGTCCAACCGCAACTTCGAAGGGCGGCAGGGCAAAGGCGGCCGTACGCATTTGGTATCGCCGGTAGTCGCGGCGGCAACCGCGGTCCGTGGCACATTGTCTACCCCGGCCGACTTGAACTGAAAACGAAATCGAGGACGAAGATGGAAGCTTTTCACGCTCACACCGGGATTGGCGTGCCGCTGCGGCGCTCCAATGTCGATACCGACCAGATCATTCCCGCGGTGTATTTGAAGCGCGTCACCCGGACCGGATTCGACGACGGCTTGTTCGCGACGTGGCGGTCGGATCCGTCATTCGTGCTCAATCTCAGCCCATTTGACCGAGGCTCGGTCTTGGTCGCCGGACCCGACTTCGGAACCGGATCGTCGCGCGAGCACGCGGTGTGGGCGTTGATGGACTACGGGTTCCGGGTGGTCATCTCGTCTCGATTCGGTGACATTTTTCGGGGCAACGCGGGTAAGGCGGGGCTGCTGGCGGCCGAAGTCAGCCAAGACGGCGTGGAACTGCTTTGGAAGCTCATCGAGCAGAGTCCGGGACTGGAAATCACTGCCAATCTTCAAGATCGAAATATCACCGCGGGAACGACGGTGCTGCCGTTCAAGATTGACGACCACACCGCGTGGCGCCTGCTCGAGGGCCTCGACGATATAGCCCTTACGCTGCAGAAACTCGACCAGATCGAATCATTCGAGGCGGCCCGTCCGGACTGGAAACCGCGCACTCTACCCGCCCCATGAACTCAGTGACTGGGCTGTAATTCGCCCCGATCATCTTAGCAATCAAGGCCTATTTTTCGTCCGCGTCACCGGCCAAGGGCGGCAAGCGGATTGCGGAATTTCCTGTCGCTTCGCCGTGAAATTGCGCGTGGCGCTTGGAAATTTGCTAGGTGAGGGTTTACCGTGTTCGCTAGTCGGTTCCCAAAATGGGACCACTGACTTCGGAGGGTTTGGATGAACAAAGCAGAGCTCATAGATGTGCTCACACAGAAATTGGGCTCGGACCGTCGGCAGGCGACCGCCGCCGTCGAGAATGTTGTCGACACCATTGTGCGTGCGGTGCACAAGGGCGACAGCGTGACCATCACCGGGTTCGGTGTGTTCGAACAACGGCGCCGCGCAGCGCGTGTCGCTCGTAACCCGCGTACCGGTGAGACGGTGAAGGTAAAGCCGACGTCCGTCCCCGCGTTCCGCCCGGGTGCTCAATTCAAAGCGGTTGTTGCTGGCGCACAGCGCCTCCCGTCGGAAGGACCGGCCGTGAAACGTGGTGTTGTTGCAGGCGCAGCCAAGAAGGTTGCGAAGAAGGCTCCGGCCAAGAAGGCTGCGGTGAAGAAGGCCGCGACCAAGGCTCCGGCTAAGAAGGCCGCGACCAAGGCTCCGGCTAAGAAGGCCGCGACCAAGGCTCCGGCTAAGAAGGCCGCGACCAAGGCTCCGGTCAAGAAAGCGGTCAAGGCCGTGAAGAAGGTCGTTGCCAAGGCTCCGGTGCGCAAGGCCGCGACCAAGGCTCCGGCCAAGAAGGTCGCGAAGAAGGCTCCGGCTAAGAAGGCTCCCGCCAAGCGCGGTCGCAAGTAAGTCGGTATCCAGTTCAGACGCGAATACCCTTCGGGCGGCATTGCAGCCCCCGAAGGGTATTTCGTGTGTCAGGCCCTAACGTTGGCGGCCAGCGCGCCGCCGATGTGGTCGGCGGCCACCAGTCGGCCATTGGACAGTGACAGCACCCACGTGCTGCCCTTGTGATTGCGCGACTTGTCCGGGTCCACCCCGTCGCGTTCGCACCACCAGGTGATCAGGTCCGGAATCACCTTGCCCTGCGTACAGATCACCGGTGTGCCCTTGTGGCCGGCGATTCGCATGATCCGGTGCCGGCCGCGTTTGGGACTCTTGGCGTAAGACTCCTCGGTGAGCGTGGGCTCGTTCTCGATGCTCACCCCGAGCTCCTCGGCGAGCGGCTCGACCGTCTGGTGGCAGCGCACTCGATCGGCGGCATACACGTGGGTGGCGCCGAACGCCATCAGCTGTGCGACGAGCGCCTCGGCCTGTGCGCGTCCGCGCTTGTCCAACGGTCGCTTGGTGTCGTCACCGGAAAAGCGTGACTTCCGGCCCGCGGTACCGTGGCGCACCACCAACACCGTCTGCGTGTCTGCTGGTTGTTTTATGAAGCGCCGCAACACGTTTCGGTCTTGGGCATAGTCGAGTTTCTTCATTGCGTCGTCGACGGGCAGCCAGATCAATTCGTCGACCTCTTTGCCCGGTTCGAATTTGCCACCGGTGCTGCGCGCCGCCCAGTAGTAGACCTTCTTGACGCCCTGGTCGATTGGATAGCTCACCTTGGCCAGGCGCCTGCCGAGGACGGCGTGATGTCCGGTCTCCTCCAGCACTTCGCGTACCGCGGCCACCGGTGCGGTTTCGCCCGGGTCCACTTTGCCCTTGGGTAGCGACCAGTCGTTGTAGCGGGGACGGTGTATGAGGGCGATCTCGAGTTCGGGGTTTTCCGAATCAGCACTGCTGTGTCGCCACAGCACCGCGCCCGCGGCGTAGACGATCCGCTTCCCTGAGCGCCGACCGCCTGACGAGTTCTGGTCCGACACCACACTCCTGCAGGTCAATTCGGCCAGCGCCACGCCGGCCATTGGGTGGCCTGGAAAATTACCACATGGCGCTAGGCGCGGTGCCGCTCCATCAGCGACTCCTGGTGGTCGCGCACGGTGTGACCCTCCCGCGGCGACGCGATCCACTGCCCGTCGGACTCGAGTTCCCAGCACCGCGTGGATGGGTCCAGCGCGGAGTCGAACGAGTCGTTGAGATAGGCGGTCAGCTTCGGATCCTTGACCTGAACCAGGACCTCGACGCGACGGTCGAGGTTGCGGTGCATCATGTCGGCGCTGCCGATCCAGAACTCGTTGATGCGATTGAAATGCATGATCCGCGAATGCTCCAGGTACCGGCCGAGGATCGAACGCACGGAGATGTTCTCCGAGAAGCCTTCCGCGCCTGGGCGCAGCGCGCAGATGCCGCGCACCACCACCTCGACCTGAACACCGGCTCGCGACGCCCGGTACAGCGCATCGATGACCTGCTCGTCGACCAGAGCGTTCATCTTCATCCGGATCCGGCCGCCGCCGTGTTCGCGGTGGGCGGCGATCTCGCGATCGACGCGTTCGATGATGCCGGTCCGGATGCCATGCGGCGCAACCAGGAGGTTGCGGTAGGAAACCTTGCGTGAATAGCCGGTCAGCGAATTGAACAAATCGGTCAGGTCGGCCCCGATATCCGGAGACGCCGTGAGCAGGCCGACGTCCTCGTACAACCGCGCGGTTTTCCCGTTGTAATTGCCGGTTCCGATGTGGCAGTAGCGCCGGATGGCCGACCCTTCACGACGCACTACCAGACACGTCTTGCAGTGCGTCTTGAGTCCGACGTACCCGTAGACGACGTGCACGCCCGATTGCTCAAGAGTGCGAGCCCAGCGGATGTTGGCCTGCTCGTCGAAGCGCGCCTTGATCTCCACCATTGCCACGACTTGCTTTCCGGCCTCGGCCGCTTGGATCAGCGCCCGGACGATCGGCGAGTCACCGGAGGTGCGGTAGAGCGTCTGCTTGATGGCCAGCACATTGGGATCGGCCGCGGCCTGCTCGATGAATCGCTGCACGCTCGTAGAGAACGACTCATACGGGTGGTGAAGCAGCACATCGCCTTCGCGCAGCGTCGCGAAGATGCTCTTGGGTGTCTCGCGGTCGGCGAACGCCGGACTGGTGGCCGGAATGAAGGTCCAGTCCTTCAGCGCCGGCCGGTCGATGCCGTAGATCTGCCACAGCGACGAAAGGTCGAGCAGCCCAGGGACTTCGATGACGTCGCTGGGATTGACGTCGAGCTCGCGCAGCAACAGCTCCAACATGCTCTCGGTCATGTCGTCGGCGACTTCGAGTCGCACCGGCGAACCGAACCGCCGGCGCGCCAATTCCCGCTCCAGCGCTTGCAACAGGTCCTCGTCGCGGTCCTCTTCGACCTCGTAATCGGCGTTACGGATAATGCGAAAGGCGTGGTGCTCGACGATTTCCATACCCGGGAACAGCACCGGGAGAAACGCCGCAATCAGCTCTTCCATCGGCAGGTACCGGACGACGGCGTGCCCGTCGTTCCCGTCCTCGCTGCCGAGTTCGACGAAGCGATCGACGTTGTCGGGCACCTTGACTCGGGCGAAGTGCTGACCGCCCTCGTCCTTGACCGTGACGGCCAGGTTCAGGCTCAGCCCGCTCACGAACGGGAACGGGTGCGCCGGGTCGACGGCGAGAGGCGTCAGGACCGGGAAGACCTGCTCGGTGAAATACGTCGACAATTGGTCGCGCTCAGCCTGATCCAAATCGGCCCACGTGACGATGTAAATGCCTTCGCGCGCCAGCGCCGGTCGTATCGAGTCGAGAAACTCGCGCGCGTGCCGGGTCGCGATCCGTTGTGTCTGCTCGCCGATGCGGGCCAGTTGCTCACGCGGAGTAAGGCCGTCGGCCGAGCGCACGGACAGCCCCATCTCGTCGCGTCGCTTGAGGCCGGCGACGCGGACCATGTAGAACTCGTCGAGGTTCGACGCGAAGATCGCCAGGAATTTGGCTCGCTCCAACAAGGGCAGCGAGGTGTCGGCGGCCAGCGCCAGTACCCGCGCGTTGAAGTCCAGCCAGCTCAGTTCCCGGTTGAGATAACGGTCCTCTGGCAGCGCGTCATCGGCCGCGGCGGGGGTCGTGGCAGGGGGTGCTCCCAGGGCGCTGTCGCCGGATTGCCAGGCGGTTTCGTCAAGCCGTGCTTCAGCCTCGATATCGGTCACGATGGAATCATTGCTCATCACCGGGTGGTGCTGCTAGCGCTCGGTAGAGATCTATCCGCCGTTGGCGTGCCGTTCATGCTCCGGACAGGTTTGCCAGACGCCCCTTTTCAGGGGTGGCCGATGGCGCGGGCGGTTGCCCCGCCGACGCCCAGCCGGCGGGCGGCGACCAAATCGGCGGGGGTGTCCACATCGCAGCGCAGCCCCGGCCACGCGCCCGTCAGTTCGATCGCACCCGAACGACGATGCCGCGCGGCCGAATCCGACCCGAATTGGGGATCCAACGCGGTCCCGAAGGCGCACAGTGCGGCGGTGCCGGTCGCCAGCCGGTCGGCGACGAAGCTGCGCCGGTGCTGACGCGCCGCGGCGATCGCCTCGGCCAGCTCCTGCGTCTGTAGTGCGGGTAAATCGCCTTGCAGTGCAACAACATTGGCGAACGATGCGGCCACCGAACGCTCGGCGGTGGCAATCGCATGGTTCAGCGGATCGTGGTGGCCTTCGGGCGTCGGGTCGGCGATCACTTGCGCTCCGAGTGCCGCGGCCGCAGCTGCTGCGTCGTCGTCGGGTGTGATGACGGTGATCGAGCCGACCGATCCGACGCCCGCCGCGGCCGTCACGGTGTCGACCAACATGGCCAGCACCACGGTCTCGCGGGTCCGGGCCGAGAACACCGGAGCCAGCCGCGTCTTGGCGGCGGCCAGCCGCTTGACGGCGATGATCAACGCGACATCGCCGCCGCCGTCACCCCGTGAGCCGCTCATGGGAGTCAATCCTGCCAGCGCGCGATGTCACCCCGGTCGCGAGCGTCGTGGTGACGTCCCGCTCACCCCTGTTCTAGGGTGTAGCGGCTGCAGATGCGAATGACAGATTGGGATGAGAAATGGTCGGCACGTCGCGCGCCGTAGCGGTGATGGGCGCCGGAGCGTGGGGAACCGCGCTGGCCCAGGTGCTCGCCGAAGCCCTCGAAACGCCGGGAGCACCGGAAGCGGAGATCAGGCTGTGGGCCCGGCGATCCGATGTCGCCGAGCAGATCAACGCCACCCGCTACAACCCCGCCTACCTGCCCGGCACCGAGTTGGCGGCAGGCATCCGGGCCACCGCCGACGCGGCCGAGGCGTTGGACGGCGTGACGACGGTGCTGCTGGGCGTCCCGGCCCAGAACCTGCGCAGCAACCTCGAACAGTGGGCTCCCCTGATTACCGACGGCGCGACCCTGGTCAGCCTCGCCAAAGGCATCGAGCTGGGCACCCTGATGCGGATGAGCCAGGTTATCGTCTCGGTGACCGGCGTCGACCCGTCGCAGGTCGCGGTGATCTCCGGGCCGAACCTGGCCAGTGAAATCGCCGAGTGTCAACCCACCGCCACCGTGATCGCGTGCAGCGATTCGGGCCGTGCGGTCGCCCTGCAGCGCATGCTGAACACCGGGTATTTCCGTCCGTACACCAACAGCGATGTGGTCGGCACCGAGATCGGCGGGGCCTGCAAGAACGTCATCGCGCTCGCTTGCGGGATGGCGGCCGGCGTCGGCCTCGGCGAAAACACCGCCGCGGCGATCATCACCCGCGGCCTGGCCGAAATCATGCGGCTGGGCATCGCGCTGGGCGCCAAGGGCGCGACGCTGGCCGGCCTGGCCGGTGTCGGCGATCTGGTCGCTACCTGCACGTCTGGGCATTCGCGCAACCGCTCGATGGGTGAGCGCCTGGGGCGCGGCGCGAGCATGCAGTCGGCTCTGGAGGGAAAGGACGGGCACGTCGTCGAGGGCGTGACGTCGTGCGAATCCGTGCTGGCGCTGGCGTCCAGCTACGACGTCGAGATGCCGCTGACCGATGCGGTGCACCGGGTCTGCCACAAGGGACTTTCGGTCGACGACGCGATGGCCCTGCTGCTCGGCCGCAGCACCAAACCGGAGTGAGCGTGTCGCCGGCCGGCGGCCCGGCAACAGCCCGTTACGGGTCGGCGCCCCGACCTGTCGGCGGTCCAGGCGGTACCCTCTTCAGGTTGTGAACGCCAGCGATGCGACGAACGTGCCCCCCTTGTCCGGGGGTGGCCGGGTGCGCGTCGCTGTCGTGTTCGGTGGACGCAGCAACGAGCACGCTATCTCGTGCGTCTCAGCGGGCAGCATCCTGCGCAATCTTGACCCCCGGCGATTCGACGTGGTCGCGATCGGCATCACCCCCGAGGGGTCGTGGGTGCTTACCGACGGCGACCCGGACGCGCTGGCAATCAATAACCGGCAACTGCCGGAGGTGACCGCCGAGTCGGGAACCGAACTGGCGCTGCCGGCCGATCCGCGGCGCGGCGGGCAATTGGTGTCGCTGCCACCCGGCGCGGGCGAGGTGCTGGGGTCGGTCGACGTGGTGTTCCCGGTGCTGCACGGCCCCTATGGCGAGGACGGCACCATCCAGGGGCTGCTCGAACTCGCCGGCGTGCCGTATGTCGGCGCCGGCGTGCTGTCCAGCGCTGCCGGGATGGACAAGGAATTCACCAAGAAGCTGCTTGTCGCCGAGGGAATTCCGGTTGGCCCGTATGTGGTGCTGCGCCCGTCACGGCGCACGCTGGCCCCCGAGGAGCGTGAGCGGCTGGGCTCGCCGGTGTTCGTCAAACCCGCGCGCGGTGGTTCGTCGATCGGTGTCAACCGGGTGGCGAGCTGGGATGAACTGGACGCCGCGGTGGCGGATGCGCGACGGCACGATCCGAAGGTGATCGTCGAATCCGCGATCAACGGTCGCGAGCTGGAGTGCGGCGTGCTCGAAATGCCGGACGGCGCAGTAGAAGCCAGCACCGTGGGGGAGATCCGGGTAGCCGGTGTGCGCGGACGCGAGGACAGCTTCTATGACTTCGCGACCAAATACCTCGACGACGCAGCCGAATTGGATGTACCCGCCAAGGTCGACGACGAAATCGCCCACGAGGTGCGACAGTTGGCGATCCGGGCGTTCAAGGCCATCGACTGCCAGGGCCTGGCGCGAGTCGACTTCTTCCTCACCGAGGACGGCCCGGTGATCAACGAGGTCAACACGATGCCGGGGTTCACCACGATCTCGATGTACCCGAGGATGTGGGCGGCCAGCGGCATCGACTATCAGAGTCTGCTGGCGACCATGGTCGAAACGGCCTTGGCCCGGGGTACGGGTCTGCGCTAACGCTCGGCTGGCCGGGCGGGGTCGATGGGCACCGCCGTGATGGTGTGGTCGATCACCTCGGAGAGCTGCTGGATCGGAGTCGGTCCGGATCCCGACGGCAGGGTCAGCGCCACATACACCGGCCGGTCCACCGTGTACCAGGTGGATCTGCCTGCGTCTGCGGCGGATTCCCGATCGGCTGCCACCTCGAACCACTGCACCCGGTCGACGCTCTGGATCGGGGATCCCACCACGAAGCCGGTCGGGCGGTCGAGCCCGCAGCGCAGCACCACCGGTTCGTCGCCGGTTCCGCTACGCCACGCGGTCGCGCCCTCGGGTGCCGGCTGTGCCAGTAGCGCGCGTTGATAGTCGCCGAGGCGCTGCGGCAGCGCGGTCGACAGCGCGTGGCATGCCGGACTCGCGGCCTGCGGCGCCGGCACGGTGGGAAGGGCGACCGGCTGCGGCGGCGCCTGACGGGTTGCCGCGATGACGAGCACGATGCCGATCGCGAGGACGGCCACCACGACTGCGGCGATCAGCAGGGCCCGCGGCGGTCCGCCTGGGTCGTCGGAGTCCGAACCGGTCATCTTCGCCCGGCCGTCGATGCCGGTGGCATCGACCATCCGGGCACCTCCCATCTCATACACTGGCGCCGTCCGCTGGCGCGGGCAGTGACCAAACTTACCGCAGGTCGGAACCCTATACGAGGGCCTCACCCGGCCACGCCGCGCAGGAGGAGGTGCCGTGCGCGAAGAAACCGGAGATTCAACGACACTGGGCCAGGTCGGTGAATTCGCCGTCATCGACCGGTTGGTGCGCGGTCGTGTTCAGCCCGACGCCGTGCTGCTGGGTCCCGGCGACGACGCGGCGGTGGTGTCGACCGGTGACGGCCGCGCCCTGGTGTCGACCGACATGCTGGTGGCGGACCGGCATTTCCGGCTGGACTGGTCCACGCCGCGCGACGTCGGCCGCAAGGCGATCGCCCAGAACGCCGCGGACATCGAGGCGATGGGCGGACGGGCCACGGCCTTCGTGGTCGGCTTCGGCGCGCCCGCCGACACCCCGGCGGCGGACGCGGACGCCCTGGTCGACGGAATGTGGGCCGAGGCCGCGCGAGTCGGCGCCGGGATCGTCGGCGGTGATCTGGTCCGCTCCCCGCTGTGGGTGCTGTCGGTGGCGGTGCTCGGCGACCTGGGCGGCCGGGCGCCGGTATTGCGGTCGGGGGCGAAGCCCGGTGCGGTGGTCGCCGTCGCCGGTGAACTCGGCCGTTCGGGGGCCGGATATTCGCTGTGGCACAACGAGATCAGCGGGTTCGACGAATTGCGTACCCGCCATCTGGTGCCCGAGCCGCCCTACGGCCAGGGCGTGGTGGCCGCGGCCGCGGGCGCGCAGGCGATGATCGACATCTCCGACGGCCTGGTCGCCGATCTGCGCCACGTCGCCGACGCGTCGGGTGTGGGTATCGACTTACACACCGCGGCGCTGGCTCCCGATCGCGACGCGCTGAGCGCGGCCGGCGCGGCGGCGGGTATCGATCCATGGTCGTGGGTGTTGGGCGGCGGCGAGGACCACGCCCTGGTGGCGTGTTTCGGCGGCCCGGCGCCACCCGGTTGGCGCGTCATCGGGCAGGTGCTCGACGGGCCGGCCCGGGTGCTCGTCGATGGCGCGCCGTGGCGGGGATACGCGGGCTGGCAGTCGTTCGAGGGTTGAGGTGTCCTTTAATAGCTACGTGACCGCACGTCCGTTGAGTGAACTCGTCGAGCAGGGGTGGGCCGCCGCGCTGGAGCCGGTGGCCGAGCAGGTGTCCAACATGGGGCAATTTCTGCGAGACGAGATCGCGGCCGGCCGCAAATACCTGCCCGCCGGTCCGAACGTGTTGCGCGCCTTCACGTTTCCATTCGATCAGGTGCGGGTGCTGATCGTCGGTCAAGACCCCTATCCGACGCCGGGACATGCGGTGGGCCTGAGCTTCTCGGTGGCTCCCGAGGTGCGTCCGCTGCCGCGCAGCCTGTCGAATATCTTCGACGAATACTCCGCCGACCTCGGTTACCCGCAACCCTCGTGCGGCGATCTGACGCCGTGGGCGCAGCGCGGCGTGCTACTGTTGAACAGGGTCCTGACGGTTCGTCCGAGCAATCCGGCGTCGCATCGCGGCAAGGGCTGGGAGGCCGTCACCGAGTGCGCGATCCGAGCCCTGGTCGGGCGCTCGCAGCCGATGGTGGCGATCCTGTGGGGACGCGACGCGTCGACGCTCAAACCAGTTCTGGCAGAAGGCAATTGCGTAGCAATCGAGTCGCCGCATCCGTCGCCGCTGTCCGCCTCGCGCGGCTTCTTCGGCTCGCGTCCGTTCAGCCGCGCCAACGACCTGCTCACCGGGATGGGAGCCGACCCGATCGATTGGCGGCTGCCCTGACCGGCTCAGGACTGCGGGAAGTTCACGTCCTTCGTCACGGCCTTCCATTCCTCGATCGACGCCGACATCGCGGTGATCTTGTCGCGCATGGCCTTCAGCACGTCGCGGCCCAGCAGTAGCCGCAGCGGCGGCTCGTCGAGCGTCGTCACCATCAGCACCGCCTCGGCCACCTTGCGCGGGTCGCCGGGCAGGTGATCGGCGAACTGCTTGATCAGGTCCTTGCGCGCCGCGACGTCGGCGTAGGCGGCGATCGGGCTGCCCGATTCCTTCATCGACCGCGTCGCCCAGTCGGTGCGAAACGCTCCCGGCTCGATCGCGGTCACCTTGATGCCGAGCGGTCGCACCTCGGTGGCCAGCGCTTCGGTCACCGCCTCGAGCGCGAACTTGGTCGACGAGTAGTAGGCGTTGGGCGGGTTGGCCACCAGGCCGGTCATCGACGAGATGTTGATGATGTGGCCGGCGCCGCGGGCACGCATCGCGGGCAGCACCGCTTTGATCATGTCGACGGCCCCGAAGTAGTTGACGTCGAACAGCTTTCGAACCTCGGTGTCCTCGCCCTCTTCGACCGAGGACAGGTAACCGTGACCGGCGTTGTTGACCAGGACGTCGATCCCGCCGAACGCCTCGTCGGCCGCGGACACCGCCGCGGCGATCTGCGCGGCGTTGGTGACGTCGAGCGCGACGGCCACGGCCCGGTCGCCGTGTTCGCCGGCGAGATCGGCCACCGCCTCGGCCCGGCGCGCGGTCACCACCACGCTGTGGCCGGCTTCCAGTGCGGCGCGGGCGATCTCGCGCCCGAAGCCGGTGGAGCAGCCGGTGATCAGCCAGCGCGCCATCTCAGGCCGTCCCTTCCGGCAGGCGGCGCAGATACGCCTTGCGCCGCTCGGCCAACTCGTCGGCCCGCTGCTCGGCGCGGACCCGCGGCAGCTGCGGCACCTCGGCGTCGAGCCGGTCGAGCTTGACCATCCGTCCGCGCGCGCCGAGGTCCTCGCGCGGACCGGTCTCGCCGAATTCCGCCATGCGCAGGGTCAGGATGGCCTCGTGCAGGCCGTCGGAGTCGATCCAGTTCGCGACGCCGGGATCGACGGGCGAGATCACGTAGGTGTAGGTGCCGTCCTGGTTCGGGACGGACTGCGCCTTGTTGAGGCTGCCGGTGCGATCGACCAGATCGAGTGTGGTACCCCAGATATTGCTCAGCGGCACGGTGAAGTACTCGGCGCCGCCGTCGCTGAGGTCGACGACGAATGCCTCGTCGGGTTCGAGTTCGAAGCGGCCCATCACGTAAACCCGGTTGCGCATCGCGCCGACCTTGTCCGCCGACCAGGCCAGGTTGAAATGGTGGCGGGCATCTTGTACACGCCGTGGCTGAGCTTGCCGGTGAAGTTGGCGAAGTAATCCATCATCGCTGCGGTCGCCTCGGCCTGCTCGTCGAGGGTGCGCGCCGGTGTTACCGGGGTGCCGCCAAGTCGTTGAACCTCAATGTGATTGGGGTCGTCGCGGCCCCAGTCCAGCAACACGTCGCGGATGTAGAACTCGTGGGCCTCCGGCGTGCTCTGCACATGGTTGGGCCGGCCGTTGGCCGGGTCGGCGTCGACGGAGATCGTGTAGCTACCATCGGGTTCGACCGCCATGGTGCGGCCGTTGAGCACGTCGACGGTACCCATGTGCGCATCCCAGAGCGTGAAGTAGTTCTCGGTCATCCGGTGGGCGCCAACGCGGCCACGGATCTCGTAGCGCTCGTCGCCCGAAATCGGGATCACCCGGTAGACGCTGTCGGGATTGTCGATGCCCCAACGTGATCCGGGAATGCGACGGCCCTGCACCGGGTGGGCCAGCCGCGTGATGCAGCTGACCTTGGGCCGTAGCTTGTCCTGGTTGGACGACCACACCGCCGCGGAGAACATCACCTCGGCGAACGAATCGTCGAACCGCTCGCGCATCGCGTCCGACGCCTTGGCCCGGCCCAGCCACGTCTCGGCCACCGTTCGATAGGCGGCCTTGACGGTCGGATGCTCGATCAGGTCGAGGGCAGCCAGCTCCTGTTCGCGCTGGGATGCGGTCGAGACTGGATTCTCAGGCATGCGCGGTTCCTCCGATGTGCTGTGCAAAACGCTTGTTGTGCAAGGTGAGTCGCTCGTCGAGCCAAAAGCGCCGTCAAGTGTCGCGCTGCTCAGAACTTCAGATGCCGGCTGACGTCGCCGACCTGGTCGACGAACATGACCCGGCTGTCGAACCACCAGGTGCCGTCCACGCGGTGGAATGTGTCCTTGTAGTGCCCGGTGACGATCACCTGTAGCGGAAGCTCGGGGGTGGCCTGCGTGACGCAGTAGTAGGAGGTGCTGCGTGCGGTGCCCGCGTCGTCGTCGATGTGCAGCTGCACATTGCTGGTGTTGTGTTTGGTTTTCGGGGTGCCGTCTTCGTAGATGCGAGTGGCCA
The DNA here is from genome assembly GCF_010731715.1 of Mycobacterium stomatepiae. Taxonomy (NCBI): domain Bacteria; kingdom Bacillati; phylum Actinomycetota; class Actinomycetes; order Mycobacteriales; family Mycobacteriaceae; genus Mycobacterium; species Mycobacterium stomatepiae. The sequence goes on along the minus strand of NZ_AP022587.1, from coordinate 1,894,526 downwards.
TCTCGTACATCTGCCGCACCCGGGCGGAACCCTCGAACACCGTCTCCGGCGGACCGCCCTCGACGCCGCAGATGCGGCCATGCTCGAAAAGCGCGGCCACCCCGTCCAGGTCACCACCGTCGAGGAGTTCGGCGTAGGTGTAGATCAGGTTGGTGATTTCGCGTCCGCTCTCGCTCACGCAGACCATGTTGGCAGAACTGACCCAACTTACATAGAACCGGCCATTACTCTTAGTCGCCGTGACGTTACCTTGGACGCCGAGCCGCCTCGGCAACTTGACCGGCAAACGAGTCGTCGTGACGGGGGCTACCAATGGAGTGGGCCTGGGAACCGCGCGCGCTGACCAAAGCGGGTGCCCACGTGATCCTGGCGGTGCGCAACACCGACCTGGGCAAGCAGCGCGCCGCCGAGATGTCGGCGATGGACGGCCCGACGTCGGTGATCAAGCTCGATCTTGCCGACCTGTCCTCGGTGCGAGCCTTTCCCGCCCAGCTCGACGGGGACATCGACATCCTGGTCAACAACGCCGGCACACTCACCGACCATCGCAAGGAAACCGTCGACGGCTTCGAGATGACGCTCGGCACCAATCTGCTCGGGCCGTTCGCTTTGACCAACCTGCTGCTGCCCCGGGTGCGTTCGCAGATCATCAATGTCGGCTCCGACGCCCACAAGTCGGCGACGCTGCGACTCGACGACATGCACCTGCGCCACAACAAGTGGACCCGGCTGGGGTCGTATGCGCGGTCCAAGCTCGCGGTCATGCTGTGGGGGCTCGAGCTGGATCGCCGGCTGCGCGCGGCGGGATCGCCGATCGTCACCCAACTCACCCACCCCGGGTGGGTGGCCTCGAACCTGTCGAATATCTCGGACGCGCCGTTGATGTCGTTGGTGCAAAGGGGCGCCACGGCGGTGGCCGACCGGTTCGCCAACGACATCGACGAAGGCGCGGCCACCACGCTGTACTGCATCAGCGAACCCGTGCCGCCGGGTAGCTTCGTCGGTGTCAGCGGCAGGTTCGGCCTGAGCGGCGAGCCGGCGCTGATCGGGCGCACCCCGCTGGCGTCCGACTACGACGTGGCTGCCCGCCTGGCGGCCTTCGCCGAGGAAGAGACCGGCACGAGGCTGGAGGTATAGCCATGGGTGAACTCGACAACAGCGTCGCCGTCATCACCGGCGCGGCGCGCGGCCAGGGCCGCAGCCACGCCGTGGCGCTCGCCGAACAGGGTGCCGACATCGTCGCCGTCGACATCTGCGCCGATATCGACGCGATTCCTTATCCGCTGGGGACCAAATCGGACCTCGACGAGACCGTAAAACTGGTCGAAGCCGCGGGCCGCGCGGCGGTGCCCGTCGTCGCCGACGTCCGCGACCTGCCGCAGCTGGAGGCCGGGGTACAGGCGGGCATCGACGCTCTCGGCGAGGTGGACATCGTCATCGCCAACGCCGGCGTGGTGGCGATCGGCGACACCGAAACCCGCTCCGAGCCGGTGTTCAACTCGATCGTGGACACCAACCTCAAGGGCGTCTGGCACACGCTGCTGGCGACGGTGCCGTCGATCATCCGCAAGGGCCGGGGCGGGTCGATCGTGATGATCAGCTCATCACAGGGGCTGACCGGCAAGGGCGGTGACGGCAGCGCGGCGATGTTCGCCTACGCCGCGTCCAAACACGGCGTGGTGGGGTTGATGCGGTCGGCCGCCAATGCCTATGCGCCACACAAAATTCGGGTCAATTCGGTTCATCCGGCCGGCGTCACGACGCCGATGATCCTCAGCGACTTCGTGGTGAACCGGATGCTGGAGAATCCGAACCCGGCCGTCGCGCAGATGCTGCTGCCCGACGTGCCGCTAGTCGAGCCGCAAGACGTGACGGAAGCGGTGCTGTGGCTGGTCGGCCCTCGTGCCCGCTACGTGACGGGCGTGTCGATCCCGGTCGACGCCGGGCACGTCGTGATGTAGGTGCTAGCCCCGGAGGACCTTGCCGGCCTTGATGCAGGACGCGCACGCGTTGACCCGCTTCTTGTTGCCACCGGGACGGTTCACGACATGCACAACCTGAACGTTCGGGTCCCAGCGCCGGCTGGTGCGCCGGTGGGAGTGCGACACCGACTTACCGAAGCCGGGGCCTTTCCCGCAGATATCGCACACAGCGGCCATCGTTCAAGCTCCTCAAATGTTCGGGGTTCGGCACGGAGAGATCGCGCCGCGACAGCCCAGGATACCGACTCATCCGGGCAACCTCCAAAACGATCCACAGCTGGCGGTCGGCTTAACGCTGAGTGTGTCGCGCCCGCTGGCTAGGCTCAGTAGGCCGGTCGGCGGAGGAGGTGGGTCACTGTGGGCAGTTCGGATCGTCTGCTTGACGCACCGGCCCTGCGGGATTGGGCGCACACCGCCGTGAGCGACCTGATCACCCACATCGACGAGATCAACCGCCTCAACGTCTTCCCGATCGCCGACTCCGATACCGGGGCAAACATGCTGTTCACGATGCGTTCCGCGCTGGCCGAGGCCAACGCCGGGACCGGCGCGGACGCGGGCCCCGGGTGCGTTTCCCGGGTGGCGTCCGCCCTGTCGTCGGGAGCGCTCAACGGTGCTCGCGGCAACTCCGGGGTGATTCTGTCGCAGATCCTGCGCGGCATCGCCGACGTCACCGCGACCGCGGCGGCCGGCGCCGGCGGTGAACTGCCGCATATGGACGCGGCGCTGCTCGGGGCGGCATTGCGGCGCGGTGTCGAGCTGGTGATCACCTCGATGGGGGGGCGGGAGATCCCCGGAACCATCGTCTCGGTGCTGCGTGCGGCCGCCGACGCCGTCGAGGAGTGCGCGAACGACGGGCTGGTCGCGGCGATCACGGCGGCCGGCGACGCGGCCGTCGTCGCGCTGGAAAAGACGACTGAGCAGCTGGATGTGCTCGCCGAAGCCGGCGCCGTGGACGCCGGCGGGCGCGGTCTGCTGGTCCTGCTGGACGCGCTGCGGTCGACGGTCGGCGGCCAGCCACCCGCCCGTACCGTCTACGAGCTCTCGCCGCGCGCCGAGCCCACGTCGGCCGTGCTCGAACGGCCGACGCCGCAATTCGAGGTGATGTACCGGCTGGACGGCTCTAATCCGCCAGCCGCGACGGCCCTGCGGGACCGGTTGATGAGCCTGGGTGATTCCGTCGCGATCGCCGCCGGGCCGTTCACCAATCAGGCCACCTACTCCGTGCACGTGCACACCGACGATGCCGGCGCCGCGGTCGAAGCGGGACTGGCTGCCGGGCGCCTGAGCCGGATCGTGGTCTCGGCGCTGAGCGCCGGGACCGTCGGGCGACCCGCGGGTAGCTGGACCAAGGAACGGGCGGTGGTGGCCGTCGTGGACGGGGACGGCGCCGCCGAGCTGTTCGCCGGCGAGGGCGCCCACGTGCTGCAGCCCGACCCGGATGCGGGCGACCCGACCGCGGATATCAGCGCTCACCAGCTGATGCGGGCAGTTGTCGACGCCGGTGCCGCACAGGTGATGGTGCTACCGAACGGCTATGTGGCCGCCGAGGAACTGGTCGCCGGCTGCACCGCGGCCATCGGCTGGGGCATCGACGTGGTGCCCATCCCGACCGGGTCGATGGTGCAGGGGCTGGCCGCGCTGGCCGTGCACGAAACGGACCGGCAGGCGGTCGACGACGGCTACACGATGGCCCGCGCTGCCGGGAGCACCCGGTACGGATCGGTGCGGGTCGCCACCGAGAGCGCGCTGACCTGGGCGGGTCGCTGTCAACCGGGCGACGGCCTGGGCATCGCGGGCGACGAGGTGCTGATCGTGGCCGCCGACGCGGCCGGGGCGGCGATCGGCCTGCTCGATCTGCTGCTGGCCTCCGGGGGCGACCTGGTGACCGTGCTGGTCGGCCTCGGCATCGGCCCCGACGGCGACGCGGTGACCAGCACCCTGCAGGAGCATGTGCACGACCACCATCCGGGCACCGAGTTGGTGACCTACCGCACCGGCCATCGCGGCGATGCCCTGCTGATCGGCGTCGAGTGACCGACGTGTCGCTGAGCACGCGCCTGGACTACGTGTTGGGCGTCAAGGCCGCGCGCCCACTCGACGAGGTGTTCGGCATCCGCACGGTCGACGACTTGTTGCGCCACTACCCGCGTAGCTACACCGAGGGCGCTACGAAGTGGGATGCCGACGATGAGCGGCCCGAAGAGGGCCAGCACATCACCCTCGTCGACACGATCACCGACACCGACACGTTTCCGATGAAGAAGAACCCGAAGCGCAAATGCCTGCGCATCACCCTGGGCACCGGCCGCAGCAAGGTGACCGCGACGTTCTTCAACGCGGACTACCTCAGCAAGGGCCTCACCAAGGGCACGAAGGTGATGCTGTCCGGCGAGGTCGGCTACTTCAGAAAAGTCATGCAGCTGACGCACCCGGACTTTCTGATCCTCGACTCGCCGACCGGACGCAATCGCGGCAGCAAGTCGCTCAAGAGCATCGCCGACGCCTCGCAGGCCGTCAGCGGCGAGGTGTTGATGTCGGCGTTCGAGCGCAGCTTCTTTCCGATCTACCCGGCCAGCACCAAACTGCAGAGCTGGGACATCTATGCCTGTGTGCGCCAGGTGCTCGACGTGCTCGACCCGGTCGACGATCCGCTGCCCGCCGAACTCATCGCGGCCCACAGCCTGATGCCCGAGGACGAGGCACTGCGCGCGATTCACCTTGCCGAGGACGAGGCGCAGCGCCGACGCGCGCGCGAACGATTGACGTTCGACGAAGCCGTCGGCCTGCAGTGGGCGCTGGCGTCGCGCCGACACGGTGAGCTGTCCGAATCGGGACCACCGGCGCCGCGGCGATCCGACGGTCTGGCCGCGGAACTGTTGGGCCGCTTACCCTTCGAGCTGACGGCGGGGCAGCGTGAAACGCTCGACGTGCTGTCCGAAGGACTCGCGGCCAGTCGCCCGATGAACCGGATGCTGCAGGGTGAGGTCGGTTCGGGCAAGACGATCCTCGCGGTGCTGGCGATGCTGCAGATGGTCGACGCGGGCTATCAGTGTGCGCTGTTAGCTCCCACCGAAGTTCTTGCCGCACAACATCTCCGGTCGGTCAACGACGTGCTCGGTCCGCTGGCGATGGCCGGCCAGCTGGGCGGGGCCGACAACGCGACCCGGGCCGCGCTGCTGACCGGATCGATGTCGACCGCGCAGAAGAACCAGGTCCGCCGTGAGATCGCCGGCGGTGAGGTCGGCATCGTCATCGGGACGCACGCCCTGCTGCAAGACGTGGTGGCATTCCGCAACCTGGGCATGGTGGTGGTCGACGAGCAACACCGATTCGGCGTCGAGCAACGAGATCAGTTGCGCGCCAAGGCTCCCGAAGGCATTACCCCACATCTGCTGGTGATGACGGCGACGCCCATCCCGCGCACCGTCGCGCTGACGGTGTACGGCGACCTGGAGACCTCGACGCTGCGCGAGCTGCCGCGCGGCCGTCAGCCCATCACCAGCAACGTCATCTTCGTCAAGGACAAACCCGCCTGGCTGGACCGCGCCTGGGAACGCATCCGCGAGGAGGTGGCGGCCGGTCGGCAGGCGTACGTGGTGGCACCCCGCATCGACGAGAGCGACGAGTCGGACAAGGGGCAAGCAGATGCACGCCCGACGGAGACCGCGTTGGGTCTGTTCGAGAGGCTGCGATCCGGCGAGCTGGCGAGCCTGCGGCTGGGTCTGATGCACGGACGGTTGCCGGCCGACGAGAAGGACGCGGTTATGACGTCATTCCGCACCGGTGAGATCGATGTGCTGGTGTGCACCACCGTCATTGAGGTCGGAGTCGACGTCCCCAACGCCACGGTGATGCTGGTGATGGACGCCGACCGGTTCGGAATCAGCCAATTGCATCAGCTGCGTGGCCGCATCGGCCGGGGCCAGCATCCGAGCCTGTGCCTGCTGGCCACCTGGAGCTCGGAGACATCGCCGGCCGGCCGGCGGCTGCGCGCGGTCGCCGGAACCCTGGACGGTTTCGCGCTTTCCGAGCTGGATCTCAAAGAGCGCCGGGAAGGAGATGTGCTGGGCCGCAACCAGTCTGGCCGGGCGATCAATCTGCGGCTGCTGTCGCTGGCCGATCACCTGGCGTTTATCGAAGCGGCGCGGGAATTCTGCACCCGGATGTACGAGGACAACCCCGACGATCCCGGATTGGCTTCGCTGGCAGCACAATTCACCGATACCGAACGCATCGAATACCTGGACAAGTCGTGACGCGCAAGACGTTCCTCTGGTTGTCGACGGCCGCGGTGCTCGCGGTGCTGGTCGCATACCAGACGCTGGGTTCGACGTCGGCCAAGCACGCCGAGATCGCCTCGCGGGCCGACGTTCCCACGGTGGCACCGGGAACCGATGTGCTGGCCGGCATTGCGGTGGCACCGCTTCGGGTGCACCACTACGACTACCGCCGGTCGGCGTTCGGCGACTCCTGGGATGACGACAACGACGCCCCGGGCGGTCGCAACGGCTGTGACACCCGCGACGACATCCTCGACCGCGATCTCGTCGACAAGACCTTCGTCGCGATCAAGCGGTGCCCAACCGCCGTGGCCACCGGCACCCTGCACGACCCGTATACCAACACGACGATCGCCTTCCAACGGGGCGCGAAGGTCGGCGAATCCGTGCAGATCGACCACATCGTCCCGCTTGCCTACGCGTGGGACATGGGGGCTTCCGGCTGGCCGGATGCCGAGCGGCGGCGGTTCGCCAACGACCCGGCCAACCTGCTGGCCGTGCAGGGTCAGGCCAATCAGGACAAGGGCGACCTGCCGCCGGCGTTATGGATGCCGCCCAATCGCGCGTTCGCCTGCCAGTACGCGATGCAGTTCATCGCGGTGCTGCGCGGTTACCAGCTGCCGGTGGATCAGGCGTCGGCGGGCGCGCTGCGTCAGGCCGCCGCCACCTGCCCGGCGGGACCTCGCTAGGCGCCTTCGTAGGTGTTCGGGTCCGGACGCAGCCGGGTTTCGTCATTGAGCGCGTTGATCGCGTCCAAGTGCTCGGCGGCCAATTCGAAATCGAACACGTCGAAGTCGGTGGCGATGTGCTCGGGGTTGGCGGAGCGGAAGACGACCGCGTTACCCAGTTGCAGGTTCCATCGCAGCAGCACCTGCGAGGCCGTCTTGCCGTATTCGCCCGCGACGGAATTCACGGTCGGGTTGTCGTTCAGCTTGCCCAGGGCCAGCGGTGTGTAGGACTGCGTCACAACATTGTGCCGCGCGTTTGTCTTGCGCATGTCGTCCTGGTTGAGCAGTGGGTGCAACTCGATCTGATTGACGGCCGGCGTCGTGAAGACCAGGTCGATGACCATCTCCAGGTATTCCTCGGTGAAGTTGGCGACACCGATGGAACGGGTGTGTCCGGTGGAGCGCAGCTGAAGCAGCCCCCCGAAGGAGTCCACATACTTGCCGAGCGCGGCGGCCGGCCAGTGAATCAGGTACAGGTCCAGGTAATCCAGGCCCAGCCGTTCGAGGCTGGCCTCGCAGGCATCCTGCGCCCCTTTGAGCCCCTGGTCGGCGGTGGCGAGCTTGGTGGTGACGAACAGGTCCGCGCGGGGGATCCCGGAAGCGGCTATGGCGCGCCCGACGGCGGCTTCATTGCCGTAGGCCGTGGCAGTGTCGATCAGCCGGCAGCCCATTTCCAGTGCTGCCGATACAGCACGTTCTGTCTCGTCCTCCGACAACTCCGCGACGCCGAGGCCGAGCACCGGCATCGTGTTCTCGTCGTTAAGAGTGATCGAGGGTACGGCGAGTCCCGCGTCGCCAGTCAACGTCATTCACCTACCTGTGAAACTGAAAGTTCGTGGATCAGGACCAAGCCGTGTGCCGTCGTCGAGCGAGGAAATCGTCGCCATTTCATCGGCGGTGAGTTCGAAATCGAACACGTCGAAGTTGCTCGCAATCCGTGCAGGGTTGACCGACTTGGGGATGACGATATTACCGAGCTGTATATGCCATCTGATCAACACCTGGGCTGGTGTCCGCCCACGTCCTTCGGCGACGGCCGCGACGGTGGGGTGTGTCAGCAGCGCTCCTTGCCCCAGCGGTGCCCACGCCTCGGTCGCGATTCCGTGCTGGGCGTGCACTTTTCGCAATTCCGTCTGCGGAAAACGGGGATGCAACTCGACCTGATTGACGGCGGGAACAATGCCGATGGCATCGATGAGAACCATCAAATGCTCGGGCTCGAAATTGCTGACTCCGATGGAGCGGATCCGGCCCTGGTCGCGCAGGTGGGCGAAAGCCTTGAAGGTTTCGACGAACTTGCCCAGCGCCGGCATCGGCCAATGGATCAGGTAGAGGTCCAGGTAGTCGAGGCCGAGGCGGTCCATGCTGGCATCGAACGCCGTCAGGGTGCTGTCGTAGCCCTGCTCGGAGTTCCACAGCTTGGTCACCACGTAGAGTTGATCGCGCGGCACGTCGGACTCGGCAACCGCGCGCCCGGTTTCCCGTTCATTGCGGTAGGCGGCGGTGTCGATATGCCGGTACCCGGCTTGCAGCGCTGTACTCACCGCCTGCTCGGTCTCTGCCGGAGGGACCTGGAAGACTCCGAACCCGACGGCGGGGATCGCGTGACCGTCATTGAGGGTGACTACGTTTTTTTCAAGGGGGCCGGACATGACACAGAGTCTGCCAGGCGCACCGGGGCTGCATCTGGAAGCCAGGCGCGCATCGACTCGCTGGGGCGGTCGCATGCAAGACGTCGTCACCAACGTTGGCGTCAAGGTCATTCCGTGGATTCCGACTCCGGCCAAGCGGGTGATGTTCGGCGGCCGCTCGATCATCATCGACGGCAACACGCTCGATCCCACCCTGCAGCTGATGTTGTCTGGCATGCGGCTCGGCGGTATCGACGGCTTGGCCGTCAACGCCGACCCGGCGGCGTCTCGCGCGCAGATGCGTCAGTCGCTGCTGTCGCTGCCCGGCCCGCAGATACACGTCACGGTCGACGACCTGACCATTCCCGGGCCCGCCGGCGAGATCGGGGCGCGGCATTACCGCCCCGCCAGCGGTACGGCGTCGGACTTGCTCGTCTTCTATCACGGCGGGGCCTGGGTGCTCGGCGACCTGGACACCGCCGATGCGCTGTGCCGGTTGACCTGCCGTGACGCGGGTGTCCACGTGTTGTCGATCGACTACCGGCTGGCCCCCGAGCATCCGGCGCCGGCCGCGATCGACGACGCCTACGCGGCGTTCAAGTGGGCCTGCGAGCACGCCGCCGAGCTCGGCGCGACCCCGGGCGTGTCGCGGTCGGTGGAGACAGCGCGGGCGGCAACCTGGCCGCGCTGGTGTGCCACCTGACGCGCGACGAGGGTGGCCCGGCGCCGCTGTTGCAGTGGCTGATCTACCCGCGGACCGACTTCACCGCGCAGACCCGGTCGCTGGGCCTGTTTGCCCGCGGTTTCCTGCTGACCAAGCGGGACATCGACTGGTTCACCGCCCAGTACCTGCGCGGCACCGGCATCGACGAGGGGGACCCGCGGGTATCGCCGCTGCTGGCCGAGTCGCTGTCCGGGCTGGCGCCCGCGCTGATCGCCGTTGCGGGATTCGATCCGTTGCGCGACGAGGGCGAGCGCTACGCGACGGCGCTGCAGGCCGCGGGCACCGCGGTGGACCTGCGGTGCCTGGGTTCGCTGACGCACGGTTTCGCCAGCCTGTTTCAGCTCGGGGGCGGCAGCGCGGCCGCAACCAGCGATCTGATTTCTGCCCTGCGCGCCCACCTGAGCCGGGCCTGATTTGCCGGGGCGCGCTCGCCGGTAATCTAGAAGCGCTGTCTGCGGCTTACGGACACGCCCGCTAGCCGACCCAAACACAGAAGGATCACCGAAGCTGTGGCCGACAAATCGAAACGTCCCCCCCGATTCGACCTGAAGGCGTCAGACGGGAAGTCCGGCCGGCTGATTCAGATCGGCGGCACCGCATTCATCATCGTCTTCGCGGTCGCGCTGGTGTTCTACATCGTGACGTCGCATCACGACAAGAAGGGCGGCGTCGGCGGTCAGGGCGACACGGTCCGGGTGACGTCGAGCAAGCTGGTCACTCAGCCCGGGACCACCAACCCCAAGGCCGTCGTGACGTTCTACGAGGATTTCCTCTGCCCGGCCTGCGGTAACTTCGAGCGCACGTTCGGACCGACGGTGTCCAAGCTGATCGACGCCGGCGCCATTGCGGCCGACTACTCGATGGTCGCGATCCTCGACAGTTCCAAGAGTCAGAACTATTCGTCGCGGGCCGGGTCGGCGGCATTGTGCGTCGCCGACGAGAACATGGATGCGTTCCGGCGCTTTCACGCCGCGCTGTTCAGCAAGGGCGTCCAGCCCGACGAGCGGGGGCCCGACTTCCCCGATAACGCGAAGTTGATCGAGCTGGCCCGCGAGGCCGGCGTCGTCGGCAAGGTGCCGGACTGCATCAACAGCGGGAAGTACCTGACCAAGGTCACCGGGGAAGCCTCCGCCGCGGGCATCACCGCGACCCCGACGATCAAGATCAACGGCGAAAACTACGACCCGTCGACGCCCGATGCGCTGGTCGCCAAGATCAAGACCATCGTCGGTGACGTTCCGGGCATCGACACGGCCGTCGCTCCCGCGGCTTCGTGACGGTTACGGTGTCGGTCGAACCAGCCGAGCGATCCGGCGAACCGACACTGGTTTCGACGCGTGACTCGTCGGTACCGACGCGCAGCGCTTGGTGGGTGCTGATCGCCGGTGCGGTCGGGTTGATCTCGTCGATGACGCTGACGGTGGAGAAGATCGACATCCTGCGCAATCCGTCGTACGTGCCGTCGTGCAACGTGAATCCGATCATCTCGTGCGGCTCGGTGATGGTCACGCCGCAAGCGTCGGTGCTGGGATTCCCGAACCCACTGCTCGGCATCGTGGCGTTCACCGTGGTATTGGTGGTCGGCGTGCTTGCCGTGGCGAAAGTGTCCATACCCCAATGGTTTTGGTCAGTGCTGGCGGCCGGTTTGCTGGTCGGCGCGGTGTTTGTGCATTGGCTGATCTACGAGAGCCTGTACCGGATCGGAGCGTTGTGCCCCTACTGCATGGTCGTCTGGGCGATGACGATCACGCTGCTGGTGGTGGTCGGGTCCATCGCGTTTGGCCCGGTACTCGACCGCAGCGCGGCGGTACGGGTGCTCTATCAATGGCGGTGGTCGATCACCGCGCTATGGTTTACCGCGGTGTTTTTGCTGATCATGGTGCGGTTCTGGGACTACTGGTCGACGCTGCTGTAAATATGAGGAGTCAATAGTGATCTCCAAAGTGCTGGTGGCCAATCGCGGCGAGATCGCGATCCGTGCGTTCCGCGCGGCTTACGAACTCGGCGTTACGACCGTGGCCGTCTACGCGTACGAGGACCGCAACTCGGTACATCGGCTCAAGGCCGATGAGTCCTATCAGATCGGCGACGTCGGCCATCCCGTGCGCGCCTACCTGTCGGTCGACGAGATCGTGGAAACGGCCTGCCGGGCCGGCGCCGACGCCGTCTATCCCGGGTACGGCTTCCTGTCGGAGAACCCGGAATTGGCCGCGGCGTGCGCGGCCGCCGGTATCACGTTCGTCGGCCCCGGCGCGGAAATCCTTGAGCTGACCGGAAACAAGGCGCGGGCTATCGAGGCCGCGCGCGAGGCCGGGCTGCCGGTGCTCACTTCCTCGGCGCCGTCGGCGTCCGTCGACGAGCTGGTTTCGGCCTTGGAGTCTGGTGAGGCGGACATGCGGTTTCCGTTGTTCGTCAAGGCCGTTGCCGGTGGCGGGGGGCGAGGCATGCGCCGCGTCACCGACATCGATGCGCTGCGCGAAGCGATCGAGGCCGCCAGTCGTGAGGCCGAATCGGCGTTCGGCGACTCGACGGTCTATCTCGAGCAGGCGGTGATCAAACCACGCCACATCGAGGTGCAGATCCTGGGCGATACCGCCGGCAATGTGATCCATCTGCACGAGCGCGACTGCAGCGTGCAGCGTCGCCACCAGAAGGCTATCGAATTGGCGCCCGCGCCAAACCTTTCCGCCGAGCTGCGCGACAAGATCTGCGCCGACGCCGTGTCCTTCGCTCGGCACATCGGGTACAGCTGCGCGGGCACCGTGGAGTTCCTGCTGGACGAGAGCGGACACTACGTCTTCATCGAGATGAATCCGCGGATTCAGGTCGAGCACACCGTGACCGAGGAGATCACCGACGTCGACCTGGTGTCCAGCCAGTTGCGCATCGCCTCCGGTGAGACGCTGGAGGATCTGGGCCTGCGACAGGAGAACATCCGGCCACACGGCGCCGCGCTGCAATGCCGGATCACCACCGAAGATCCGGCCAACGGGTTCCGCCCCGACACCGGCAGGATCAGCACCTACCGCAGTCCCGGGGGTGCCGGCATCCGGCTGGACGGCAGCACCAACCTCGGCGCGGAGATCAGCGCGCACTTCGATTCGATGCTGGTCAAACTGACCTGCCGGGGACGCGACTTTCACACCGCAGTGTCCAGGGCCCGTCGCGCCATCGCGGAGTTCCGGATTCGCGGGGTATCGACGAATATTCCTTTCCTGCAAGCGGTTCTGGATGATCCGGACTTTCAGTCCGGCCGGATCACCACTTCGTTCATCGATGAGCGGCCGCAGCTGCTGACCGCACGCGGCTCGGCCGATCGCGGCACCAAGATCCTCAACTACCTGGCCGACGTGACGGTCAACCATCCGCACGGCACCCACCCGTCGACGGTCTATCCGCACGACAAGCTGCCCCCGATAGATCCGGCCGATCTCGAGGCGGCGCCGCCGGCCGGATCGAAACAGCGGCTGGTCGAGTTGGGTCCCGAGGGCTTTGCGCGCTGGCTGCGTGAGTCGCCCGCGGTGGGCGTGACCGACACGACGTTCCGCGACGCTCACCAGTCGCTGCTGGCCACCCGGGTGCGCACCAGCGGGCTGATGATGGTGGCGCCCTATCTGGCCCGGACTATGCCGCAGCTGCTGTCGGTGGAGTGTTGGGGCGGTGCGACTTACGATGTGGCGCTGCGCTTCCTCAAGGAGGACCCCTGGGAGCGGCTGGCCACGCTGCGCGAGGCGATGCCCAACATCTGCCTGCAGATGCTGCTCCGGGGCCGAAACACCGTGGGGTACACGCCATATCCGGAACTGGTCACGTCGGCGTTCGTCGAGGAGGCGACCGCCACCGGCATCGATATCTTCCGCATCTTCGACGCGCTCAACAACCTGGAGTCAATGCGCCCGGCCATCGACGCCGTCCGCGAAACCGGTACGGCGATAGCCGAAGTCGCGATGTGTTACACCGGGGACCTGTCCGACCCGGGGGAGCGGCTCTACACGCTCGACTACTACCTCAACCTGGCCGAGCGGATCGTCGAGGCCGGCGCGCACGTCCTGGCCATCAAGGACATGGCCGGATTGTTGCGGCCACAGGCGGCCCGTCAACTGGTGAGCGCGCTGCGCAGTCGCTTCGACCTGCCGATCCACGTGCACACCCACGACACCCCGGGTGGTCAGCTGGCCAGCTACATGGCCGCCTGGCAGGCGGGTGCCGACGCCGTCGACGGTGCCGCCGCGCCGATGGCGGGCACCACCAGCCAGCCGGCGCTGAGTTCGATCGTCGCCGCCGCCGCGCACACCGACCACGACACCGGCCTGTCGCTGTCGGCGGTATGCGCGCTGGAGCCGTACTGGGAGGCCCTGCGAAAGGTCTACTCGCCCTTCGAATCCGGGCTGCCGGGCCCGACCGGACGGGTCTATCACCACGAGATCCCGGGCGGCCAGTTGTCGAACTTGCGCCAGCAGGCGATCGCGCTGGGGCTCGGCGATCGGTTCGAAGAGATCGAAGAGGCCTACGCCGGTGCCGATCGGGTACTGGGCAGGTTGATCAAGGTCACGCCGTCGTCGAAGGTGGTGGGCGACCTGGCGCTGGCCCTGGTCGGCTCGGGGCTCACCGCCGACGAATTCGCTTCGGAACCAGCACGATTCGATATGCCGGAATCGGTACTGGGCTTCTTGCGCGGCGAGCTGGGCGACCCGGCCGGTGGCTGGCCGGAGCCGCTGCGCAGCGCCGCACTGGAAGGCCGTGGGCCCGCCAAGCCCGTCCAGGAGCTCAGCGCGGAAGACGAGGCGGTCCTGGCTCTGACCGGCGCGAAGCGTCAGGCCACCCTTAATCGGCTGCTATTCCCCGGCCCGACAAAGGAATTCGAGGAGCACCGGGACATCTATGGTGATACGTCGCATCTGTCGGCCAACCAGTTCTTCTACGGTTTGCGTCAGGGTGAAGAGCACCGGGTGAAGCTGGAACGCGGGGTCGATCTGTTGATCGGGCTCGAGGCCATCTCCGAACCCGACGAGCGTGGCATGCGCACGGTGATGTGCATCATGAACGGCCAGCTGCGTCCGGTGCTGGTGCGCGACCGCAGCATTGCCAGCACCATCCCGGCTGCCGAGAAGGCCGAACGAAGCAATCCCGACCACATCGCCGCACCCTTCGCCGGCGTCGTCGCCGTTTCGGTGGCCGAGGGAGATCGGGTGAGCGCCGGTCAGACCATCGCCACGATCGAGGCGATGAAGATGGAGGCTCCGATCACCGCTCCGAAAGACGCCACCGTGGCGCGGGTGGCGGTGTCGAGCACCGCGCAGGTCGAGGGTGGAGATCTGCTGGTGGTGCTCAGCTGACCCGCATCATCGGTGGCGTAGTTGTTGGGCGCGGCGTTGAGCGGGAGTGGCGCGCGTGACCCGCATCGTTGGTGGTGTCGCCGGCGGGCGGCGCATCGCGGTGCCGTCGCGCGGAACCCGGCCGACCACCGATCGGGTGCGCGAGTCGTTATTCAACATCGTCACCGCGCGGCTGGATCTGACCGGCCTATCGGTGCTGGACCTCTACGCGGGTTCGGGCGCCCTGGGTCTGGAGGCGCTGTCACGCGGCGCGGTGTCCGCGTTGTTCGTCGAGTCCGATCCGCGCACCGCGGCCGTCATCGCGACCAACATCGAGACCCTGGGGCTTCCCGGCGCGACGCTGCGCCGAGGCGCGGTGGCCGCGGCGCTGGCAGGTGGCACTGCCTCACCGGTCGATCTGGTGCTGGCCGACCCACCCTACGACGTCGAGACCGCGGAGGTCGACGCGGTGCTGGTCGCCCTGAGCACCCACGGCTGGGTGCGAGGGGGGACGGTCGCCGTCATCGAGCGCGCCGCCGCCAGCGCGCCGTTGACCTGGCCGGAGCGGTGGACGCCGTGGCCGGAACGGATTTACGGCGACACCCGGTTGGAGCTGGCCGAAGTCGGCTGATCCTCCCTGCTACGTTGTTCGCTTATGAGCGGTGCCGTATGCCCGGGTTCATTCGACCCGGTGACGTTGGGCCACATCGACGTCTTCGAACGCGCCGCGGGTCAGTTCGACGAGGTGGTCGTGGCGATCCTGACGAACCCCGCCAAGAAGGGCATGTTCGACATCGACGAGCGGGTCGCGATGATCGAGGAGGCGACGGCTCATCTGCCGAACGTGCGCGTCGAGGTCGGACAGGGCTTGGTGGTGGACTTCGTGACGTCGCGCGGAATGACCGCGATCGTCAAGGGCCTGCGCACCGGCACCGATTTCGAATACGAGTTGCAGATGGCGCAGATGAACAAGCACATCGCCAACGTGGACACGTTCTTCGTGGCGACCGCGCCGCAGTATTCGTTCGTGTCGTCGTCGCTGGCCAAAGAGGTCGCGATGATGGGCGGCAACGTCTCGGCCCTGCTGCCGGAGTCGGTGAATCGCCGGCTGCGCCAGCGGCTGTCGGGCGATTCTGAATGAGGTTATTAATAGGGCGGGTCGTCGGGCAGGGGTGGCGCGGCGTGGTCGTTGGGGGTCCAGTCGGCGGGTAGTTCTTCAGGTTCGCGGGGGTCGTTGACCCAGGTGCAGAAGGGGCTTGTGCTGGGTGTGCCCTTGAACGCGAACAGCATGTCGCGCATGTGGTTTCGGAACTTGCGGGCGGCGATTTCTTCGTTGCGGGCTTGTTGGCGGCGGTAGTGTGTGCGGGCCTGACTGATCCGCGCGTGTCGTTGCTCGGATCGGTCACGTCGTGGCGGGGTGGGTGCGGCACACGCCGGGCCGCGCGGCTGTGCGAACAGATCCGCACCGGCGGGGTGGGTGCGATAGGTGTGTCCGGTGTCGTCTATGGCCAGGTGAGTTGTCCGGCGCTGCCGCTGGAGCGCATCTGCGTCGAGATCGAGCAACCGGGTCCGCGGGTGTGCCGCGCCAGCGCGTCGTTGCAGACGGATTGGCGACCGGTGCGCGACTGGCGGGCCGCCAAGCTCGGCATGCAGCCGGACGGGTTCGGCGATGTTCTGCACGGGGCGCTGCTGTCGCGCTAAGACCGGTACGCCATCGTCGCGGACCCAGCAGCGATGGCGGCGATTCGGGGCCGCCCGGTCTTACTGCTGGGCAATCATCAGGTGCAAATCGAATCGCTGCTGGGCACCACAATCGCGTCGTGGCTGACCGGCACCCAGGTCATGCCCATCGCTCACGCTAAACATGAAAACCGCTGGATCGGTCAGCTTTTGCGGCTGCTCGACACCGTAGCGGGCCGGCAGCTGCACACCATCCGATACTTCGATCAGCAAAACCCGCAGCAGTTCCTGCACCTGGTGGAACAGATCAAGAGCGAGCGTGGGGTGTCAACGATGGTGCACGCCGACGGAACACGGCATGTCCACTCCGGTCAGCGGGTCGAGCGACTCACCTCCACGTTGCTGGACATGGCGATCGAGATCTCGCTGCCGATAGTGCCGGTGTATTTCGCCGGGGGATTGCCGCAGCAGCCGGTGAGCCACAAGCTCGAGGTGCCGTATCGTCACGGCGCGCAGGACTATATCTGCGGCCGGCCGATCATGCCCGAGGAGCTGAGCGCATCGCCGTACGCGCACCGTCGACACCGCGTCATCGACGCCATCAACGGTCTTGCGCCGTTCAGCGATGCGCCGAATCCGCCAAACCTGGCCGTGGAGAACAGAATTGCGGCTGCTGCCCCGGGCGCAACGCCGCTGGCGTCGATCTGGGCGTGCATCGAGGACGCGCTGGACACCGTTGCGCTGAATTGGCGCGACGTGATCGACACCGATCAGTGGATGGCCACCCGAGCGATGTCGTAGCGGTCGTCAGTGATGATGGTGACCGTCTGAGGCCTCCGGGGAGCTGCCCATCATGCGGATCATCGGCATTCCGCCGGACGTGACGAATCGGACGACCAGCACCGCCGCGATGACCAGGAAGACGATATTGAGCCAGCTGGTGTAGTTCCACGAGATCGATGCTTCCATCACGGTGGCATTGCGCTTGGTTGGGATGAGATTTGTTGTGCCGAACAGCAATTCGACCAGATAGCCGGCGGCGACCATCGAGGTGTAGAACGTGCCGAGCAAGGTCAGCATCATCCGAGTGCCGTAATACTTCCGGTAGATGTTCAAGATCGGCAGGATCAACAGGTCGGCGTAGATGAACGCGATCACGCCGCTGATGCCTCCGTTCCACAGCACCGCGGCCAGCGGCACATTGCCGATCGAGCAGACGAAGGACACTATCGCCACGACCGGGCCGACGATCGGTCCCCACACGGCCGCCCAACCGGGGTCGTCGGCCAAAAAGAAACCTCGCCAAAAGGTTTCCGGTACCCACGCCGCGATCGCACCGGCGATCAACAGGCCCAGTACCAGGTCGCGCAGGATCGCCAGCCACTCCATCACGAACACGTGCGAAACCGAGGTGAAGCCCTCCGCCGACAGCAGTCGCTGCCAGAACGAGCCCTCGCGTTTGATGGACATGTCCATCGCGGCATGGCCCTCCATCGAGCCGACGAGTCCCCGCTCGGCCTGCTCGCGGGCGGCGTCGACGAGGCGGGACCGGACGAACAGCCGGAACAAGACGGCCAGGACGATAATCATCAGCGGGCCGCCGACGAACTCCGCAGCGGTGAACTGCCAGCCCATCAGCAGCGCCAAGATGATGCCCAACTCGACCACGAGGTTGGTGGAACCGATCTCGAATGCCATCGCGGCGGTGGAATGGGCCCCCTTGCGGAACAACGACCGGGCCAAGGCCACCGCCGCGTACGAGCACGACTACGATGCCGCCCCCAGACCGGCCGCTACCGCCAGGGTGCGCGGGCGGTCGTCGCCGAGCAGCGCCACGATCGTGGAACGCCGCACCACCGCCTGCACCACCGCCGACAGGGCGAAGCCCAGGATCAGCGCCCACAGGATTTCCCACGTCATCGACCCGGCCAGTGCCAGGGCATGCTCGATTGCTGCCAGCGCCTTGCCTGCCATGGGCCGCGTCCTCTCGTCTGTGTTGATCATCGCGTATGCGCGCGGATTACGCCCGTGCGGCGTATTTATGGGACCCGCGTCCAGGTCGCTCGGCGATATTGGCAGGTCAGCGACTTCGACGATTCGCCAACGTGGCCGCACCAGAACGGGTAGGTTCGTCGCCGTGGAGGTGGTGATGACCGCGGGTGCCCGCTCATGTCGGCCCAGCGCCCCGGCGGGGGTACACCCGACGCCGGAAAAGCGCGAGCCGACGGGATCATCACCGAACCGCGCGGCACTACACTCCGTCGAACAGAGCGTGGAGCCGATCGTCGGAGTCCAGTTCGGCGCGGTCGCGAAAGCCGTGCGGTCGCGGCACCGCGTCGCCGCCGCCGACGATCCCGCGGACATCCACCTCACCTTTGAAGTCTTCTCATCCAGGGTGGTGCCGCACAGATAGAAGTTCGTATCGGTTAGTGGCATGGGGTGGTGCTGCGAGAAAACCAGAACGTGGCATCCCGTGGGGGACGCGATGCGCACCGACATTTTGAAAGAAATCGGAAGGTAGCGTTATGTCCGTTCTCGAGTCCTCCATTCCTGCCGCGCTGAGCGAGAACGCTCGCCGGCAGCCTCATGACACGGCATTCACATTCCTCGACTACGACGTGGATCCGAAAGGATTCGCCGAGAGCCTGACCTGGTCGCAGCTGCAAAGGCGCGCGTTGACGGTTGCCGAGGAGCTGCGGCGCGTCGGGGCGACCGGCGATCGGGTGGCGATATTGGCGCCGCAGAGCCTCGACTACGTCGTAGGTTTTCTCGGGGCACTGCAGGCGGGCTTCATCGCCGTTCCGCTGTCGGTTCCGCAATTCGGCGCCCACGACAGCCGCATCACGTCGGCGGTGCAGGATTGCACGCCGGCCGCCATTATCACGACATCCGCCGTGGTCGACGGCGTCGTCAAATATGCGGAGGCGCACGGCGGTTCGGCCGCACCGACGGTCATTGAAGTCGACTCGCTCGACTACTACTCCGGCGGCGAATTCAGTCCGGCCGAATACACGCTTCCCAAGGAGGCGTATCTGCAGTACACGTCGGGATCGACGGGCCAACCGGCCGGGGTCGTGATCACGCACGAGAACGTGGTCACCAACTGCCAGCAGCTGGAATCGGGATTGTTCGATATTTCCGGACCGCCGGAAACGCTGGTCTCGTGGCTGCCCTTCTACCACGACATGGGGCTCATCCAGGGAATCTGCTATCCCATCGTGTGGGGGCTTCCGGCGGTGTTGACCAGCCCGATCGCATTTCTGATCGAGCCGGCCCGGTGGATGCGGCTGCTGGCCGGCAATCCGCGGCCGTTCTCCGGCGGGCCGAACTTCGCGTTCGACCTGGCGGTGCGCAGAATTTCCGATGACGACATGGTCGGCCTCGATCTCGGCCACGTGGTGGGCCTCGCCAACGGCAGTGAGCGGGTGCAGCCGGCGTCGATCGCACGCTTTATGGAGCGATTCTCCCGGTACAACCTGTCCGAGACGGCGATCCGGCCGTCCTACGGGCTCGCCGAGGCGACGCTGTACGTCGCCAGCGCGAAGACGGGCCAGGCGCCCAAATCCGTGCGTTTCCAGTACGAGCAATTGTCGGGCGGTCAGGCCAAGCCCTGCACCGAGGAGCAAGGCGGTAGCGACCTGATCAGCTAGGGCGCGATGAAGTCGCCGCTGGTGCGGATCGTCAACCCTGAAACCAAGACCGAGACGGCGCCCGGTGTCATCGGCGAAATCTGGGCGCACGGGGCGAACATCGGCAACGGGTACTGGCGCAACCCGGAGCGGACCAAGCGCACGTTCGCTGCCCGGCTCACCGCCCCGTCCGCGGGCACCCCCGAGGGTCCCTGGCTGAGGACGGGCGACCTGGGGTTCATCGCCGACGGCGAGTTGTTCGTCATGGGCCGCCTCAAGGATCTGCTCATCGTGGACGGACGCAACCACTACCCGGACGACATCGAATCGACGATCGGGCAGATCACCAAGGGCCGGGTGGCCGCCATTTCGGTTGCCAATGACACCACCGAGCAGCTGGTCGCGATCGCGGAGGTCAAGAACCGGGCCGGCGCCGACGAGGATGCTCAGCAGAAACTCCGCTCGATCAGGCGCGACGTCGCCGCCGCGATATCGAGCGCACACGGCGTCCGGATCGCCGATCTTGTTCTGGTGGCCCCGGGTTCGCTTCCGCTGACCACCAGTGGCAAGGTGCGCCGGTCGACGTGTATCGAGTCCTACCGGCTCGAAGAGTTTGAGCGCTTGGACGTCTCGGCGTGACCTCGGCCGGTCCTGACGAGGCCGGGGGGCTGGAGCGCTGGTTGATCGACTACCTCGTCAACGAGATCGGTTGTGATCGTGACGATGTAGCCCTCGATGTCGCGTTCAACGACCTGGGAGTGGGATCGCGAGATGCGGTCGTACTCTCGGGCGAGTTGGCGACAGTGGTTGGCCGGCCGGTGTCGCCGTTGGATTTCTGGCAGCACCCCACGATCAACGAATTGGTGCAATTTCTGACCACGCCCGAGTCGGAGTCCGAGGCTCACGCGTCCCCGGCGGAGCGTGGCTGGGCCGACGAGCCGATCGCGGTGATCGGGTTGGGATGTCGCTTCCCCGGCGACATTTCGGGGCCGGACGCGTACTGGCGGTTCCTGTGTGAGGGTGGTTCGTCGGTAGCGGAGGTGCCCGCCGACCGATGGCTGCCGTTCGATGACGGCTCGCCGGAGATCGCGACCGCGTTGGCCGCCACTACGCGGCGGGCTTCGGTGTTGACCGACGTCGACGGTTTCGACGCCGAATTCTTCGAGATCTCCCCGCGTGAGGCGAACGCGATGGACCCGCACCAGCGGTTGTTGCTGGAGGTGGCCTGGGAAGCGTTGGAGCATGCCGGGATTCCCGCGGAATCACTGCGGCGATCGCAGACCGGGGTTTTCGCCGGAGCGTGTGCGAGCGACTATGGGTACCTGGCCGGAACGGATCTCACTCGCGTCGACGCGTGGAGCAACATCGGCGGCGCACTGAGTATCATCGCCAACCGGCTCTCCTACGTTCTGGATCTTCGTGGTCCATCCGTGTCGGTGGACACGGCCTGCTCGTCGTCACTTGTGGCCGTGCACATGGCATCTCAGAGCCTGCGTAGCGGGGACTGCGATTTGGCCATCGCCGCGGGCGTGAACCTGCTGTTGTCGCCGGCCATCTTCCGCAGCTTCGACGGAGCCGAAGCGTTATCGCCGACGGGTCAGTGTAAATCCTTCGACGCCGACGCGGATGGCTTCGTCCGGGGCGAAGGATGCGGCGCGGTGATACTCAAGCGGCACAGCGACGCGGTGCGCGATGGCGATCGGGTGCTGGCCGTGCTGCGGGGATCGGCGGTCAACCAGGACGGCCGATCCAACGGGCTGATGGCGCCGAACCCGGCCGCACAGATGGCGGTACTGCGCGCGGCGTGTAGCAACGCGGGCCTCGCGCCGCATCAGGTCGACTACGTCGAAACCCATGGAACCGGAACACTGTTAGGCGATCCGATCGAGGCGCGGGCCCTGGGCACGGTGCTGGGTCGCGGACGTTCCGAGGATGCTCCACTGCTGCTCGGCGCCGTCAAATCCAACATGGGTCATTTGGAGGGGGCGGCCGGGATCGCCGGTCTCATCAAGGCCGTGCTGGCGGTGCAACGTGGCCACATCCCGCCGAACCTGAACTACAAGAACCCGAATCCGCACATCCCGTTCGACGAGATGCGCCTGAAAGTTGTTGCCGAATCTACGGATTGGCCGGATACCGGGCTACCGCGGCGGGCGGGGGTGTCATCGTTCGGCTTCGGCGGCACCAACGCTCATGTGGTAATCGAGCAGGCCCCCGTGACGGATCCCGTTGCTCACCGGCCAGATCCGGCGGTCAGCACACTGGTGGTGTCGGGCAAGACCAGCGAACGGGTGAGCTCGCTGGCGTCGGAATTGGCCGACTGGATGGACGGCGACGGTGCCGACGTGGCGTTGCCCGACGTCGCGCACACGCTCAACCACCACCGGTCGCGGCATGCACTGTTCGGCACGGTCTGCGCGCGTGATCGCGCGCAGGCGACCGCGGGGCTGCGGGCGCTGGCGGCGGGTAAGCCGGCCGACGGGGTGGTGGCCCCGCACCACGCAACGGCGCGACCCGGCATGGTGTTCGTCTATTCCGGTCAGGGCTCACAGTGGGCGGGGATGGGCCGGCAGTTGCTGGCCGACGAACCGGCCTTCGCGGCGGCGGTTGCCGAGTTGGAGCCGATATTCGTTGCACACGCCGGCTTTTCGCTGCAGCAGGTACTGGCCGAGGGCCTGCCGGTGACCGGTATCGACCGGATTCAGCCGCTGCTGGTGGGTGTGCAATTGGCGCTGACGGCGCTGTGGCGTTCCTACGGCGTCGAGCCGGACGCGGTGATCGGGCATTCGATGGGGGAGGTTACCGCGGCGGTGGTGGCCGGGGCGTTGAGCGTCGCCGATGGGTTGCGCGTGATCTCCACCCGGTCGCGGTTGATGTCGCGGCTGTCCGGCCAGGGCGCGATGGCGCTGGTGGAGTCCGACGCTGCGGCCACCGAGACGCTGCTGGCCGATTACCCGCAGGTGAGCCTCGCGGTGTACGCCTCGCCGAGCCAGACGGTGATCGCCGGCCCGCCCGATCAGGTCGACGCGGTGATGGCCGTGGTGGCCGACGCCGACCGGCTGGCCCGGCGCATCGAGGTCGACGTGGCCTCCCATCACTCCATCATCGAGTCGATTCTGCCCGAATTGCGCACTGAGTTAGCCGATTTGGTGCCGGACACCCCGGCCATCCCGGTGATCAGCACGACCACCGGCCCCGACGACGACAGCCCGGTGTTCGACGCCGACCACTGGGCGGCCAACCTGCGCAACCCGGTTCGGTTCAGCCAGGCCATCGCTCATGCTGCTGGCCAGGCCGGTGGGCACTACGCCACCTTCATCGAAATCAGCCCGCACCCGCTGCTCGCCCACGCCATCAACGACACCCTCGGAGCCGGCGAGTACCGGATCGTCAGCACCCTGGCGCGCGATGCCGACGACACGTTGGCGTTCCACACCAACCTCAACGCGAGCCACAGCAGTCATCCACCCCAGACGCCGCACCCGCCCGAACCGCATGTGTCGCTGCCCGCCTCGCCCTGGCATCACACCCGGCACTGGATCGGCGCCGGGGAGCACCGCGCGCAACTGCGCGACGGCGAGGGAGCCGCCGCGGCGGGTGGCCGCACCGTTTCGGTGCATCCCCTGTTGGGCGCGCACGTGCGGCTGCTCGAGGAGCCCGAACGTCATGTGTGGCAAGGCGAAGTCGGCACCGCCGCACAGCCCTGGCTCGCCGACCATCAGGTGCACGCCGTTGCGGCTCTGCCGGGAGCCGCCTACTGCGAGATGGCGCTGGCCGCCGCCCGCGCGACGCTGGGCGACGCGTCTGAGGTCCGCGATATCCGGTTCGAACGAATGTTGCTGCTCGATGACCAGACGGCGCTGAGCGCCGACGCATCGGTACAAGCGCCCGGTGTGGTCTCCTTCGCGGTGCAAACCGACGAAGAGGGGGAGTACACGCGGCGAGCCGTCGCGACCCTCCGGTCCATCGACGACCTGGGTCAACCGCCTGTACACGACGTCGCAGCCCTGCTCGGCGCACATCCGAACCGGGTGGAAGGCACGCGGCTGCGGGAGTGGTTCGACGACCGCGGAGTCCGGTTCGGCCCCGCGTTCTCGGGCCTGGTCGCCGCGCACACCGGCGGCGCCGCGAGCGGCACCGTGCTGGCCGAACTCGGACCGCTGGGTAGCTTGCAGCACAATGCGTTTCGCGCCCATCCCGCGCTGCTCGACACTTGCTTCCAGTCGGTCGCGGCCCACGAGCGCAGTGGCGAAATCGCCGATGGCGGTCTGCTGTTGCCGCTGGGAGTGCGCCGGCTGCGCAGCTACGGGTCGCTGCAGAACGCCCGCTACTGCCTGAGCCGGGTCACCGAGGCGAGCCAGATCGGGATGGAAGCCGACCTCGACGTGTTCGACGAGAACGGGATCGTGCTGCTGATCGTGCGCGGGCTGCGCGTGGGTAGCGATGTCTCCGAGAGCGGAGCGCGCCAACGAGTGCTGGCCGAGCGCCTGCTGGCCATCGACTGGGAGCCGCGCGACCTGCCCGCCGGGTCCGACGATGCGGCCGGCGCCTGGTTGGTGCTGACGGTCGCCGATGCCGACGACCCGTTGGCCGCCCGGCTCGCAGATGCGCTGAAAACCGAAGGCGCACAATGCGAAATCGGTCGCTGGCCGAGCTCCGGGCAGCCGGACCCGCCGATCAACAACGTCGGCGGTGTGGTGGTGCTGGCCGGGCGACCGGCCGTCGACAACGACGACCAGTGCCCGGCCCGCGGCCGCGAACAGGTGCGACACCTGGTGCGGATCGCCCGTGCTCTCGGCGAAAGCTCCGACGAGCCGCCCCGTTTGTACGTCGTGACCCGCAACGCCCAGACCGTGCTATCCGATGACCGGCCCAACCTGGACCAGGCGGGGTTGCGCGGGCTGATGCGGGTGATCGCCGCCGAGGACGCCGAGCTGGGTGCCACCCAGATCGACCTGGATGAGGATACGGACGTCGCGCTGCTGGCGCGCCAGCTGCTGGCCGGCTCGGACGAGGACGAAAGCGCCTGGCGCGCTGGGCAGTGGTACACCGCCCGGCTGCGCTCGGCCCCGCTACGCCCCGGCGAGCGGCACACCGCCATCGCGAACCATCAGCTCGACGGCATGCGTCTCGAGATCCGCACTCCC
Source organism: Mycobacterium stomatepiae (assembly GCF_010731715.1). Lineage (NCBI taxonomy): Bacteria > Bacillati > Actinomycetota > Actinomycetes > Mycobacteriales > Mycobacteriaceae > Mycobacterium > Mycobacterium stomatepiae. The sequence continues at coordinate 1,869,407 of NZ_AP022587.1, read as the reverse complement.
AGCGACCTGGAGGGCCTGGAACTCGTTGCTTTCGAACGCACTTCGCCGGGGCCGGGACAGATCGAGGTCGCGGTCACCGCATCAAGCCTCAACTTCGCCGATGTGCTGATCGCGATGGGCCGGTTCCCCAGCGTCGACGGGCGTCAACCGCGGCTGGGCATGGATTTTGCGGGCGTGGTGACCGCGGTCGGGCCCGGCGTCACCGATCATCAGGTCGGTGATCGGGTCGGCGGCGTATCCGAAAACGGCGGTTGGGCAACGTTCGTCACCTGCGACGCCAAACTTGCCGTGACGCTGCCGGCCGGCCTGGATGCCGAGCAGGCCGCCGCGGCCACCACGGCGTACGCCACCGCCTGGTACGGCCTGCAGGACATGGCCAGGATCAAGCCCGGCGAGCGAGTGCTGATCCACTCCGCGACCGGCGGGGTGGGGCGCGCCGCGATCGCGATCGCCCGGTCGGCCGGGGCGGAGATCTTTGCCACCGCGGGCAGCCCGCAGCGGCGGGCGTTGCTGCACGACATGGGCATCGAGCATGTCTACGACTCGCGCAGCACCGAATTCGCGGAGGAGATCCGCCGCGACACCGACGGTTACGGCGTCGACGTCGTGCTCAACTCGGTCACCGGCGCCGCCCAGCGCGCCGGCTTCGAACTGCTGGCGATCGGCGGACGGTTCGTCGAGATCGGTAAGCGCGATGTGTACGGCGACACTCGCCTTGGTCAGTACCCCTTCCGCCGCAACCTCACGTTCCATTACCTCGACCTCGCGCTGATGGCGGCCAGCCATCCGCAGCAGGTGGGGGACCTGTTGCGCACCGTCTACCGCCTGGTCGGAGACGGCGAGTTTCCGCCGCTCGAGCACACCGCCTATCCACTCGACCAGGCGGCCACGGCAATTCGCGTGATGGGTGCGGCCGAGCACAACGGCAAGCTGGTGCTGTCCGTCCCGCGCGAGGGGCAGAGCACCGTGCTGGTGCCCCCGGAGCGGGCCAACGTGTTCCGCGGCGACGGTGCCTACATCATCACCGGCGGACTGGGCGGGCTCGGGCTGTTCCTGGCCACCGAGATGGGCAAGGCGGGCTGCGGCCGGATCGTGCTGACCGCCAGGGCCAACCCAACTCCCAAGGCGCGTCAGGCCATTGAGCGGATCCGTGCGGGCGGGGTCGACGTCGTCGTCGAGTCCGGCAACATGGCCGAGGCCGACACCGCGGCCCGGGTGGTGGCCGCGGCCACCGCCACCGGGCTCCCGCTGCGCGGGGTGCTGCACGCCGCGGCGGTGGTCGTGGACGCCACGTTGCCCAACATCACCGACGAGGTGATCGACCGTGACTGGGCGCCAAAGGTTTACGGCGCATGGAACCTGCACCAGGCGACGGCCGGCCAGCCGTTGGACTGGTTCTGCTGCTTCTCGTCCGCGGCCGCGTTGGTGGGCTCGGCCGGGCAGGGCGCTTACGCGGCAGCCAACAGCTGGATCGATGCCTTCATCGCGTGGCGGCACGGCCTGGGCCTGCCGGCGCTGGCGATCGGGTGGGGGGGCATGGGGCGAGGTCGGCCGCGCCACGCACCTGGCGGAGAGCGGGCGCACCGCCATGATCGCTCCCGACGACGGCGCGTACGCGTTCACCGAACTCCTGCGCTACAACCGCGCCTACGCCGGCTACGTCCCGACGCTGGGGACGTCCTGGCTCGCCGAGCTGGTTTCGCGCCGCCCGTTCGCGGAAGCCTTCCAGCACGCGGGTCGGCACCACGGTGGTGAGAGCACGTTGCGTACCGAACTTCGATCGCTACCGCAGGACGAGTGGCCCACCCGGCTGCAACGTCTGATCACCGAGCAGACCGGCCTGATCCTGCGCCGCACGGTCGATCCGGACCGCCCGTTCGTCGAGCACGGTCTCGACTCACTGGGCAATCTGGAGCTGCGGACTCGCATCGAAGCCGAGATCGGTATCCGGGTCACTCCCAAGGCCATCGCCACCCACAACACGGCCCAGGCCTTGAGCGTGCACCTGGCCGAGACGCTGGTGGCCGACGACGTCGTGGCGAAAGCCTGATCGCGCCGTGCCTATCAGCTGAGCAGGAGCGCCGTCGTGATGAGCATGACGGCGGCGGTGCCGCCATGGACACCCCACGCGATCGACCGCGAGCCGCCGTTGCGCAGCACGATGGCCGCATCGGCGAGCGGAATGATGGTTGCGGCCAGCATCACCCAGCCAACCAGGTGAGTCGCGCGCGCGGCCATCAAAATGAAGACGAACAGCCCCGTGGTGGTGTCGCGCACGCCCTTGACGCTCAGGTAGGCGCCCGCACCCGGCTGGTCCAGGTCGGGTAGCACTCCGTAGCCGGCGGCGGCGACGCGCGGGGCGACGAGGAAACGCGCGCCGATGAAGATGATGGCCGCGGCGAGGAGTCCCGCCAGCGGGTAGCCGATGAGGGTGGCGGTCATGTCGAACACTCCTGGGGTGTCAGTGAATCGGTGAGAACGATGTCGGGTCGAGCAGTGTCGTCTGAACGGTGGGGCTGGTTATGAGGGGCTGCTACGGGCGCATCAGACAATCAGCGCCAGGCAGAGTGCGGTCACCGCAAGTCCTTGCAGCCCCGCGCGAACGTCGATCACAGAGTCCCATTTCGCTTGCAGCGCATGTCTGTTCGAGAGTCGATTCCCAGCGCTAGCGGCTGCGGTCAGTTGACGATTGATGGGTGCGCTGACGCGGATATATAGCACGAGCCAAATCGACAGCAGCATCAGCGCGGCGGTCGCCGCGATCGCCTGCGCCCAGTGCGCGGCCATTGTGGCCAGCACTGCGCTGGTCGCCGTGGCGACGATGCCGAGCACTCCAGGCACCGGCATGCGCCGGTCGCCGTAGCGATGCACGTGTCCCATGACCGCGACCACGGCGTCGTCGTCAACCAGCGCCAAGGCAGGTCGCATCACCATCGCGCAGAACACGTCGGTTCCATAGCCCACTGCGATGCCCAGCACCGCGATCAGCGCGGCGATACGGGCGAGGTCGAACACCATTTCGGCGCTCCCTTCGGTAGTAAGTGCTAGCAACGCTAACCCCCTAGCACTCCCGAGTCAATAGCACTGCTAGAAGATCTAGCAGTGCTACATTGCGGTATGGCCAGTGAGGATCGTCGCGAGCGCGAGCGCACCGCCCGTCGGCAGCTGATTATCCGAACGGCGCGCAACCTGGCCGAGGCCGAGGGCTGGGATGCCGTCACCACCCGTCGGCTGTCCACCGAGATCGAGTACAGCCAGCCGGTGTTGTACAAGCACTTCACCGGGATGGAGCAAATCGCCGACGCCGTCGCCCTCGACGGGTTCGTCGAACTCGCCGAGGTGATCCGGGAAGCCCATGCCGACACCGAGGCGGCCGGTGACACCCTGACCCGGATCGCCCACGCCTACCTGGCCTTCGCCCGGGATAACCCGGCGGTTTACGACGCGATGTTCACCCGTGCGACCACCCTGCGCTTCGCCGCCGAAGACACACCACCTGAGTTGACGACGGCGTTCGCCGCGTTGCACAACGCGGTCGCCATGGTGGCCGACGAACAGGAAACCGACACTCTTACCGAAGTTTTCTGGGCCGCGCTGCACGGACTGGTCACCCTCGGCCGTACCGGGCGACTGCGCCCCGCATACGACTCGGACCGTCTCGAGCGGCTCGTCAATCACTTCAACAGCAGACCCGAAACTACGCGCTAGGTGATCACACTGCTAGCGCCAACACCGGTCTAGGAGAACGGCTTTCAGGTCAGCCGGGTCGTCGTGATGGACACCCCGGCGTCCGGCAGCCGCGCCAGCAGTGCGTCGCCCATCGCCGCGGCGGGAGTGAGCACGCCGCGTAACTCGGTGAGGCGGTCGCGATTCAGTGCCAGCGCCAAACCACACTGACCGAGCATCACCGACGCCCCCTGGTAAGCGTCACAATGCTGCGTGAACGTGGCCAGGTAGCGGGCGCCGGTCGTCGTGGTCGTGTACGTCTCGACGGTGTAGTAACCGCGCGTCCGGCGGGTCTCGTTCGGGCCGGAGCCCGGGCTCGATGTGATGCGCTCCACCAACTGTGGCGGCAGTCGACCGAAGTGCCGATTGCCGAAGTCGGAAACGCGTGCCAGTGCGCCACTGACTACCGTCGCCGCGACCCGTGCCGCGACCGACTTGCCCAGACTCATCGCCTCGGAGTAGCGGAACCGCCGGCCGTACGCCCAGCCCTGTAAGGCGTTGCTGCGTCGCACGATTCGAGTGTTGTGTGGCGCCAGCACGAACCCCGCGGCCCAGAAGCCGTCCAGCTCGGGTGCGATGTCGTGTCCTCGTCGGCGGGCGAAGTCGGGCTGCGGACCGAGCTCTGGCTCGGCGGCGCGGTCGGTGGTCAGCGTGTAGGGGTCGTCGAGGAGCCGACCGGCCTCCGGGTCGCTGGATGCCGTGCGCATCGTTCCCAGCAGCGATGCCACCGTGCCGCCGGACGCCCCGAATTGGGAGAAGGAGCGCAACACCAGGGTTGTGTCGGCCAGTTCGCCGGCGTCGTCCCCGACTACCCGGCGATACAGCTGGTAGACGTTGAGATCCGAAGGGATCGAGTCGAATCCGCACGACAGCACGATTCGGGCGCCGGTGTCGACGGCCTGCTTGTGGTAGTGGTCGATGGCGTTGCGGGCGAACATCGGCTCACCGGTCAGGTCGGCATAGTCCGTGCCGGCCGCGGCGCAGGCGGCCACCAACGGCAGGCCGTACCGGGCGTAGGGGCCGACGGTCGTCAGCACCACCCGTGTTCGGGCGGCCATCGCGTCGAGCGTCGACGGCCGCGAGGCGTCGGCAACGATCACGGGCCAATCGGAAGCGCCCGGACCCAGGGTCTGGCGCACGGCCAGCAGGCGTTCGGCGCTTCGACCGGCAAGCGCAATGCGCGCCCGGGAGCCGCACCGCGCGAGGTAGTCGGCGGTCAGTTTGCCGGAAAAGCCTGTGGCGCCGTACAAGACGATGTCGAGCTCGCGCTCGGTGCTCACTCCATCATCCAGCTGTCCTCGGCGGGAGCAGCGCACAGCAGGGAATGGACACCCTTGAGGGCCTCCTCGTAGCCCGGCAGGTTCGAGTGGCGCTCGATGTACAGCCGGCCCGCAAAGGTCCAGCAACTGTACAGATCGACGGGGGCGTGGGCCGCGAAGTGGAATTCGCCCCCCACGTCGCTGATCTGGATGCCGTCCGGGGTGCGCAGGCCGGGAATCGAGCCGACGTCCGTGCACATCACGAATGGTGGAAGCCCGGGCAGGCTCCCTTCGTACTGCAGGCGGAAATGCAGCGACGACTGCTGGATCAGTCCCTCCGACAGGTCGGCGCGAAACGCCTCGACGATGTCACCGGCCAGGCCGACGAGATCGGTATCGGGCCCGATTTCGGCCAGATAACTCGCCAGCCCCAGCGGCATCGTGCCTTCGGTCGCACCGACCGGGGGCGTCAGGTGGTAGCGCAGGTCGACCGGGTAGAAGTAGGGAATCGGAATGTGCGGGGTGTTGCGCAGTTCCCACTCGGCCAGCAGCAGCGCCGCGGCCACCAGCGAGTTGAGGCTGAGCCGATTGGCGCGGCCCAACTCCACCAGATCCGATGTCTCCTGCTCGGTGAACCGGATTCGGGCCACCGGAATGTGTTGCATCAAATCGGGATTCGACACGACCGACGGCTTCTCGACGGCAGGCAGGTCATAGGCGAACGCCGCCGGGAAAAGCCGTTCGAGCCCCGAACGCTCCTGCTTGGCCACCCCGCGCGCTTCGAGCAACGCCTCGAGTGATTCGGGCGCGGGTTGCGGGACCACCGGCCCGGCATCGCCGGTTTCCACCACCGCGGTATAGCGGGACAGCAGCTCCTCGAACAGACCGAACACATGGTGCCCGTCGGCGAGGGCATGGTGTGCGTACAGCGTCAATTCGCTTTGTTCGCTACCGACTTCCAAACGCAGGTTCAGCAGGGATTGGCCCTGATCCAGCCGCATGCCGGCGATCGCGGCCTCCGACGTGTGCTCGTCGACTACCCACAGCCCCGGATGCATGACGTCCTCGGCGACGATCTGATGCCGGCCGTCGTCGGCCTGCTCGAGGTGGCCGGCCCAGATGGGATGGATCTGCAGCAGCGCATCGAAAGCATCTGCCATCGCGTCGATATCGACG